>CALUVH010000015.1 GCA_944324175.1 Candidatus Gastranaerophilales bacterium
AAAAATCAAGATATATTTGAAACACACCCCTATTAGTTCAAAAAAATTAAATTCCTGCAATGTCTGTCAAACCATAAAAATCAAGATATATTTGAAACACACCCCTATTAGTTCAAAAAAATCAAATTTCTGCAATGTCTGTTCAATGATATCAATGATAGTCTGTTCAATGATACAAATTCCTGCAATGTCTGTTCAATGATAATAATAGCAACAACCATAAAAAACTCCCGGAGATGGGTTCGAACCACCGTCAGAAGAGCCAGAATCTTCCGTCCTGCCACTAGACGATCCGGGAATGTTTCGTGTCCAATAAAAAACTCCCCAGGTTGGACTCGAACCAACAACCTACCGGTTAACAGCCGGTTGCTCCGCCATTGAGCTACTGAGGATTATCTGTCTGTAGTTTTATTCTATTATAAAAAAAAATATTTGTAAAGACCTTTTAGCTATTTTTTTATAATTATTTTATTGAGGACAAGCGAACTAAATTTTCAAAGTCTTCATATTTTGCTGATAACTCATCAAATGTTCCTATGTCTATGATTTTACCATCTTTCATATAAACTAGTTTATTGCATGCCTTTAGGGTTGATAGTCTATGCGCTATTGCTATAATTGTCTTTTGTTCTTTAAGTTGACTAAGCATTTCTGTAATTTCGTTTTCAATATGTACATCTAATGATGATGTCGCTTCATCCAGTATTAGAATTTCAGGTTCTCTATATAGCGCACGTGCTATTGCTAGACGTTGCTTTTGCCCCTGAGAAAGACCTGTTGAATTAACTATTGGACTTGCCTCAAGTCCTTCTTTAAATTCCATTACTACATCATATATCTGCGCTGCTAGTAATGCATGCTTAATCTTTTCATCATTTATTTCGTTTTTAGGTATTCCCCATGCTATATTCTCACGAAATGATTTATCTAATACATTTACTTGTTGTGGTACATAGCCTATTATGTGGCGAAAATACGGATAGTTCTTTTCACATAATTCCAGACCATCAAGCAATATTTCGCCTGACTTTACCGGTAATAGTCCCATAATTATATCTGCAAGTGTACTTTTACCTGCTCCTGATAGCCCTATAATGCCTATAAAATCCCCTTTTTCTATTGTGAGTGATAAATTTTTAATTACCGGACGACCTTCTGTGTATTCAAAATTTACATTCCTAAGTTCCAGTTGATGTTTAAAAGTTAGCCTTTTTTTAGAATTAGCATGATGTGGTCTGAATTTTCCGAGTTGGAATTTTTCATGATAACTGTTTATACTCTTTACAAATTCACGTGATGAATTTATACAAAGTATAGCCGTTTGAATCCTATTCAATGCAGGAGCTATTCTGAATATTGATGCTGCAATTATTGCGTAGGAAGCTATTAGTACAGAATTGCCGGACTTATTGCTTATTGAAATAATTGCACCCAAAAGTAATAGTGAACTTACTATTAGGATTTCTATAATATATGGCGGTATTGAACCATAAAATCCGTTTATGGTTTGAATGTGTCTATATTCTGCCTCTTGTAATGCATAGTTTTCATAAAAAGAGTTTTCTGCAGATAATATCTTGAATTCTTTTAGATTATTAATTATTTCAAACATTGTCTTTGTATATTTTCTAGATTTTTCATTTAGAATTTTTGATAATTTAGCTATTTTACTTTTGAAATATTTGTTTTGTACACTCATGCTTACTATTACGAATACTACGGTTGTGGTCGCAGCTATTGGAAACTTTATGAAAAGTAGTAAGATAATCATGAATATTATCAAGGAATTAGTCATTAAGTTCAGCGCACGCATTACGAAGCCATCTATAGATTGACCGATGAGTGTTGTTAAAATATACATTTTATCGGATTGGGGGATATTCATAGTGTCTTTATAAGGGGCGTATATAAAGTATTCCATAAAACGTTTCGTTAAATCTTTTTTCCAATTAGCAACAAATTTTGATTGAATGAATGTGTTTATGATTATGTATATGTTTTTTATTATAAATGTTAAAAGTACGAAAAAACCGATTGCAAATGCAGTAAATATAATGTTATCAATTCCTGTAATTTGTACGTATTTATTGTAGTATGTAGAATTTGTTACAATATCAGGGTTGATAATCATCATTATGAATGGGTAAATTAAAGCAATTCCTATGAATTCTAAACAGCCCGCAATTAAAGACATGGCAAAGAAAATTCCTAATTTGATATATCGTCCTTGCCCAAAATTTTTTATGAATTGTTTAAAATTACTTAATTTCATTTTACGCCTTTGTTAATAATTAATTAAGAAACTATTGCACTTTATAAAAAATACTTTATACTATATAATATGGTAAAGGAAGGAGAATGTTATGTCAAATCCTGTATTAAATGAGAATTTTTTGGAAAATGAGAGAGTACTTCAAGGCGAGCCTATGACGGTTAATGGTGCAATTGCTAAATCTTTTACACTTTTTGGCGTGTTATTCTTGGCTGCGGCTTTTACTTGGTATTTGATGGCTTCTGGCTATACTGATATGGCAGCCATGCTTTCTATAGGTGGTGTCATTGTTGGTTTTGTTATGGCTATGATAATTATTTTTACAAGAAAAGCCATGTCTGTTTTAACTCCTATTTATGCTGTTTGTGAGGGCTTTTTTGTGGGCGGTATATCGGCTATGTTTGAGGCTTCTTACTCAGGTATTGTATTCCAAGCTGTCGCTGCTACCTTTGCAGCAGTGTTTTCCATGCTCGCGCTATATCGTGTTGGTGCGATTAAGGCAACTGAAAAATTTCGTTCAGTTATCTTGATTTCTACCATGTCTATAGCAGTTATTTATCTGATCCAAATAATAGCTTCCTTTTTTGGAAGAGGTATTCCGCAAATATTTACTGCAAGTAATTTAGGTATTTTGTTTAGCTTGTTTGTAGTTGCGATTGCTGCGTTGAATTTGATTTTGGATTTCGATTTCATTGAGCGTGGTGCCGAATCCATGTTAGAAAAACAGTATGAATGGTACGGCGCTTTTGGGTTAATGGTAACTGTTGTATGGTTATACATTGAACTTTTGAAATTGTTGGCTAAGTTAAATAACCGTAGATAAAATTTTATTTCTATAAAAAAGACTCTTTGCTTTGCTAAGAGTCTTTTTTTGTGTCAAATTTATATTATTTTACAATAAATTTTACCATTTTCGATTTTTAAAATTTCAGCTAGTTGTAATGTATTTGCTAGAGCTAAATCTTTAGAATTGGTGATTACTTTTAGGTAATTTCTTGTTATTCCTTTCATATAACCACTTTTTTTATCGGGGTGTTTTTCTATTAAAATTTCTCTTTTTGTGCCTATATTTTTTGTGATGAATTCTTGATATTTTTTAGCAGAAATTGATTTGATTATATTTGTACGTCTTTCTTTTTCAATATCATCTACTTGCGTAAGGGATTTTGCGCCCTCGGTGCCTTGGCGGATTGAATATGGAAAGGTATGTATTTGAGAAAGTTCTGACTTTTCTAAATTTTTCCTTGTGATTTCAAAATCATCAATACTTTCACCAGCAAATCCTGCTATTATGTCACTACCTAAAAATGGAAGGTCAAACATTTTATTTATTTTTTTTATTTGAGCGAGATAATATTCAACACTGTAAAACCGGTTCATTGATTTTAAAGTCTTGTCACAGGCTGATTGTAATGACAAATGAAAATGAGGACAAAATTTATCAGATTTTTGTAAAAATTCAAGTAGTTCATCGGTTATCTCAAGTGGGTTTAGTGAACCTAATCTGTATCGAGCAATTTTGGTATGAGCTTCCACTTCTTTTAGCAAATCAAGCAGAGTTAAACCTTTTTCTTTACCCCATAGTCCTATATGTATTCCAGTAAATATTACCTCTTTAAATCCATGTGATACAAAATTATTGATTTGTTCAAGGATGAATGGAATATCCGCACTTCTGCTTTTTCCCCTAGCAAAAGGGATTATGCAATATGAACAACGGTTGTCGCATCCGTCTTGAATTTTTAGACTGGCTCTTGTCTTGGAGGTGTCATTTAATTCCGCTTTGTGAAAATTTTTCAATTCCATTATGTCAGATACGTTGCATTTAGCGTTTGGATTTAGAAAATTTTGAATGTTTAGTTTTTCATCATTCCCGATTACATAATCAATAAAATCATACTGAAGAAGTTCAGATTTTTCTATTTGAGCAAGACAGCCTGTCAAAATAGTTATGATAGAAGCATTTTTGTGCTTAGCGGCTCTAAGTAAATATAATGCTTCGTTGTCGCTTTTGTGTGTAACGGTACAAGAATTTAGTATGTAATAATCAGCAGATTCAATATCTTCTGATTCTGATAGCCCATTTGCGATCAGTTTTTCTTTTATTATCGCGCTTTCAAATTGGTTGGATTTACAACCCATTGTGTGAATGTAAAACTTTTTCATTCTAGTATTATATATGAAAAGATAGCAAATTGTAAATATTTATGAAATTACACTACAATAATAGCAAAAAAATTTACTTTTGATTTTAGATATTGTAGAATAAGTGTGTAAATAAAAAGGATGTGTGTTATGCGGGTAAATGCAATAAATGAACAATCATTTGGAAACGGTGCTAGAACATCAAAAGAGGTGGGAAGCCACAGACGTGCGAATGTTGATGCTGCGTTAGCGTTGAGTGATAATGATTTGAAAAAAATTGCATATTATCAGGCATGTTTGCAAACAAATGAAGATAAACATAGAAAGATAAATAATTTGTCGATAGCTGCGTTACCAGTTGTTGCAGCTGTCAGAGATACAGTTCTTACCCGTGGAAATGGACTTGATTTGTTTGGTGGAAAATTAATGCCTGGTACGGCAACAAGGTTGTTGACAGGAACTAAGACGTTTGCAAAATGGACGGGTGCTTTGGCTTTAGCTTCTGCAGTGATTGCTGGTTTTAACAAGTTAGAAGATAAATCAGAGAAGTTTAGAAAATTTACTAAAGAGCAGCCATATACAGCGATGGCTGCGGCTTGGGGATCTGCTATTGCGTTATATTATGGCGTTGGAAAAGGTATATCAAAATTAGCTCAAAAGCTTATTAAGCCTGATGCTAAGTTTTGGAATAAATTATGCACGAATGTAGTTAAATTTAATCAAAATAAAGTAGTTAAAAATTTGACTAATGCATATATTAATGCTTCAGATAAGATTCATCCTGCATTGAAAGGTATGGGTGCTGTTGGTTTAGCGTTAGCTCCTACAGCTATGGTGCTTGGCGGTATACTTTATTCACTGAACCATTCTGCAAAAAGAAATAGACAGGCTGAAAATAATTATGTAGCGTTGAAAACGACTCAGGCTGTGTTGGCAAATGCCAGAGCAAGAGAATTAGCATAATTTAATTTGGAGTGAGGTCATTATTTTGTAAAGTTGCATTTGATGTGACTTATGCGGCTGTTTTGTCCAAGACTTATTTTGTTATAATTTCAAAAAACAAGAGATGAGTATTTAACTCATCTCTTGTTTTTGATTAATCATTTTTGATTAATTACTTCATCAATTCGCCGACTGCTTTGTAAACAGACATACGTTTTGCTGCATCTTCTTCAGCTTGGTTGTAAAGAGCTTCAGCAGCTTCAGGGTTGGTCTTCATTAATGATTTATAACGACCTTCTGATCTGATGAATTCTTGATAGCTACCTTTAGGATCTTTAGCATCCCAAGTGAATGGTACTTCATTTTCTGGATTGTATCTGTATAGTGGGAAGTAACCGGCTTCTACAGCACGTTTTTGCTCTGTTTGAGTCTTACTCATATCAATACCGTGAGCGATACAAGGAGCATAAGCAAATATGATAGATGGTCCATTGTATGCTTCAGCTTCTTGGAATGCTTTGAGAGTTTGAGCTCTGTCTGCACCTAATGCTACTGATGCAACATAGACATAACCATATGACATGCTCATTAAGCCCATGTTCTTTTTATAAGTTTTCTTACCGCCTGTAGCAAACTTCGCAACTGCAGCTGTAGGTGTTGATTTTGAAGCTTGACCACCTGTGTTAGAATATACTTCAGTATCAAGAACCAATATATTAACGTTTTGGTTTTGAGCGAGAACGTGGTCTATACCGCCGTAACCGATATCGTTAGCCCAACCGTCACCACCGATAATCCAAACTGATTTATCTGTGAAGTAGTCTTGTAATTCTCTTACTTTTGCAAGATCAGGGCATTCACAGTCTGCATATTTTGCAAGAACTTTCTTAGCTTCTTCTTGAGCTTTGACAGCTTCTTCTGTTTTTGAATTATCCCAGTGAGACATAGCACCTTCTAAAGCTGCTTTTAAGTCTGCTGGAGTTTTTTCATTTTCAAGAACTTTAGCTACGTAAGTTTGCAAAGTGCTCCTGTTTTGGTCAACAGCTAATCTCATACCGAAACCGAATTCTGCGTTATCTTCGAATAATGAGTTAGCCCAAGCCGGACCTCTGCCATCTTTGTTTGTTGTGTAAGGAATTGTAGGGAATGTTCCTGAGTATATTGAAGAACATCCTGTAGCGTTAGCAACTATTGCATTTTCTCCGAATAATTGAGATACCAATTTTACATAAGGAGTTTCACCACAACCTGCACAAGCGCCTGAGAATTCAAATAGTGGTTTTCTCAACATTGCACCTTTAATTGTTTTAGTTGTGTTTTTACCCATTACATTATCAGGTAATTCATCGAAGAATTTTTCATTTACAACTTCGCCAACTGCTTCTTCTTCCTCTATTGTAGACCAGCTTAAAGCTGCTTTTTCAGGGTTTTTAGCCATTGGACATTGGTCGATACAAACACCGCATCCTGTACAATCTTTGCAATATACTTGAACTTTGAAGTGTTCACCGTTTTCATTTGGCTTAGCTTCTACTGTTTTGAATGATTCAGGAGCATCTTTCAAGTTATCTTTTTCTATTAACTTAGTTCTGATAGCTGCATGAGGGCATGCTGAAGCGCAGATACCGCATTGAATACAAAATTCAGGATTCCATTTTGGAACTCTTGGTGCGATACCACGCTTTTCAAGACAAGCTGTACCAGTAGGAATTACACCATCTACGCTCATAGCTGATACAGGGATGTCATCTCCTTTTTGTCTCATTGATGGCTCAATGATTTTCTTAGCAAAATCACTTGCATCGTCTGAAATCAATTTGATTTCATCAGCAGCTTCAACGCCTTCTAATGATGCTGGGACTACAACTTCTTCTGTTGCATCTACTGCGGCATCAATTAATGCCAAGTTCATATTTACAACATCATCGCCTTTTTTCTTGAAGGTCTTTTTAGTCATTTCTCTCATACCTTCTAATGCTTGTTCAAAAGGAATGATTCCTGAAACCTTGAAGTATGCAACCATCATAACTGTGTTTGCACCTTTTCCGCGTAAGCCAGGTTGTTTTTCGATAAGAGCTTCTGCATCTACATTGTAGAATTTGATTTTCTTATCAATGATAGTCTTCTGCATATCACGTGTCAAATGAGAGAATGCTTCTTCTTTTGACCAAGGGCTGTTAAGTAAGAATGTTCCACCTTCTTTAATACCTTTCAACAGATCATATCTGCCAATATATGCATGAGCTGAGCATGATACAAAGTCAGGAGCTGTTATAAGGTAGGTTGATTTAATCGGTTTATCGCCAAATCTTAAGTGAGATACTGTGACGCCAAATGATTTTTTTGAGTCATAAGCAAAATATGCTTGAGCATCTTTATTTGTGTATTGTCCGATAATTTTAATAGAGTTTTTGTTAGCACCAACGGTACCGTCAGAACCCAATCCCCAGAACATACAGTTTGTAGTCCCTTCAGGTTCAGTAACAATGTGCTCTGTAATTTTCAATGATTTATGAGTTACATCGTCTTCAATACCAACTGTAAATCCGTGGAAACCGTTATTTTCTGAGTGCTTGTAGATAGCATAAACCATAGAAGGGGTAAATTCTTTTGAAGACAAGCCATAACGACCGCCTATTACTCTGATTGATTTATCTTCTAATGCTGCTACTACATCCATATATAAAGGTTCACCGATAGATCCAGGTTCTTTTGTTCTGTCTAATACAGCGATACGTTTAACTGATTTTGGAAGAGCTTCATTGAAGCGTTTAACATCAAATGGTCTGTATAATCTAACTTTTACCAAACCATATTTTGTTCCGCGTTTAGCATTCAAGTATTCGATTGTTTCTTCGATAGTTTCGCATCCTGAACCTATTGCAACGATTACATCTGTAGCATCAGGTGCTCCGACGTAATCAAATGGATGATATTGTCTTCCTGTAACTTGTGCTACTTTGTCCATGTATTCTTGTACAATATCAGGTACTGCATCGTAGTATTTGTTTACAGTTTCGCGACCTTGGAAGTATACATCGGTATTTTGAGCACCAACTTTACATATTGGAGCTTCCGGACGCATTGCGCGTTTTCTGAATTCTTCAATATATTTTGGCTCAACCAATTTTGCAATATCTTCATAAGAAATTTCTTCAATTTTGTGTACTTCATGAGAAGTTCTAAATCCATCAAAGAATTGTAAGAATGGAACTTTAGCTTTGTATGTTGCTAAGTGAGCAACAAGTGCTAAATCCATTTCTTCTTGAACTGAGTTAGCTGCAAGCATTGCATAACCTGTGTTACGGCATCCCATTACATCTGAATGATCACCGAAAATTGCTAATGATTGTGCAGCTAATGCACGTGCTGAAACGTGAATTACGTGAGGTAACATTTCACCTGCAGCTTTGTGCATTACAGGGATCATAAGTAATAAACCTTGAGAAGCTGTATAAGTTGAAGTCAATGAACCAGCAACCAATGAACCGTGTACAGCACCTGCTGCACCTGCTTCTGATTGCATTTCGGCAACTTTTACTTCTTTGCCCCAAATGTTTTTCTTTCCTTGTGATGCCCATTCATCAATCCACTCACCCATTGTAGATGAAGGAGTGATTGGATAAATTGCGGAAACTTCACTTAGCGCATAAGCTATATGCGCAGCAGCATAGTTACCGTCAACTGTTATAGTTTTACCTGGCATAAAAAAACCTCCTTCTTAATATGCTATTACTTAATATAACTATACGAGTATATGATAATACAAAAATAAGATTTTAACAAAAAATATCCTTTGTAAATAATTATTAAGATTTTTTGGAAAAAGTAAGAAAAAGGTAAATTTTAAAATTTAGCGACGTTCGATTTCATATGGTAAAAAAGTAAAATTGAAAGGGGCAGATAAATGAGAGTGATGTTTTCTCAAAATTTTATTCCTTCACAACGGTTAAGTCCAAATTTTCAAGGTAAACTCAAAAATGATTCAAAAGCTCAGGTATCTAAAGGAACTCAGTCGCCGATACAAAACAATGCATCATCTTTGGATAATGTCAAAACGGGTCAATCAACAGGAGTTATTGGTGATGCAATAGCACAAGCGTACTTATCTAGAGTAGGTGCATTTATTGGTTATGCGGAATCTTTTCATTTAGCATTGAAAAGAGTATGTGACGAGCTTAAGGATGAAGGATTTGTATATGATGAGGCATATAACAGTAAACATCCGATAAAATCTTTTGCTTCATTTATGGATAAGTATGGAAGACAAGGATATGTTCAAGATACCGTAAGAGGTACTGTATATTGGCCTGATCAGACTAACATTGCTTCATTTAAGAAGTTTTTAGATGCAATGCGTAAAGAAGGTTATGAAATGGCTATTGTTAGGGTGTTTAATGAACAAACAGGTAAATTGGAAAAAATGCCTGATCTTGAAATTCGTCAAAAAGGAGTTACAAAGGAGGACTTAGCTCCTTTAGGTGAATTTTTACAAAAAGCGGAGATTTCAAAACCGCGGAGTAGTACTTATGCTGATTATCAAATGCGTTTTGTGCCTATAAATAAAAGGGGAAAGAATGAAGATAAGCAGACATTGGAATTGATAATGCTTTATGGTCCGCATTATGCAAAGGCGAAAGAATTAGAGTCTAAGTATGTCTACAGTGTAGCTCGATCTTTCGATAGGTTGCACATTGACTTGAAACAAAAATATGAAGAAAAAACTCCAGGCAGAAGAATATCAAATAATATTGACGTTATAAAAACAAGACTTAGAGAAGATGTCTCAAAACCATTATTTGTAAACGCTTATAATGCTGACTTAAAAATCAGGGGAGAAGAAAAGTTACCGGTTGTAATAAGTAAAGCGCATTCAAAAATGCTTGATGGTTACATGTCCGGTATAAGACAAAAAATCCCTATGTATTACAAAAAGATGAGGCAAAAATTCAAATCGGATGAATACATAGCTAATTTGATAAAACAATCTGATTCTCAAGCTGAAAACAAAACAGTTTCAGCACAAGAGATTGCAGAGCGCAGAAAGTTTTATTTAGAAAGATTAAAGTTAATGGAAGCTGAAGATATAGCTACAATAGCAAAATCACAAGAAATGCTGAAAGAAACAATTGAAAGATTTGGTGAAAAATAACTAAACTTCGATTATTGCAACATTTTCGATGTGATAAGTGTGGCAAAACATGTCAAAGGGTTGTAGATTTTTGATTTTACAGCCTTTTGTTTTGAGGTATTTCAAATCCCTTGCTAATGTTGCCGGGTTACAGCTTACATAAACTATAGAACCTTTAGATAGTCTGATGGCTTCATCTAATGAAAGTTGACTACAGCCTTTTCTTGGAGGATCCAAAATTACTACATCAAATTTACGTTTTTCTTGTTGAAAAAATTTTGCAGCATCCATATTATGAATTTCAATATTTTTGATATTGTTAATTTCTACAATTTTGTGAGCTAGTTCTGTAGATGATTTATTTTCCTCGACACTTACAACTTTTTTGCAAATATCAGAGATGCAAATTCCAAAAGAAGAAACTCCCGCGTAAGCATCAAGTGCTGTAGCTTGAGGATAGTTATTTTGTATATATTCTTTTACATAATCAAAAATATTTTCAGCACTTTTGGGGTTTACCTGAAAAAATGTATTGGTACCTATTAAAAAAGTTTTATCAAGAATTTTTTCAGTAATAAATTCCTTCCCGAAAAGGCATACAGTTTTATTCCCTAAAATTACGTTAGTTTTTTTTATGTTGAAATTTATACAGACACCTGCTACTTGTTCAAAGTTTTCATATATACTTTTCGCAAAGTCTTTCATATTTGTAGAAATTTTTTGAGAGTTAATAACCAGTGTTACTAAATTTTCACCTGAATAAGCAGATGTCCTAATTGCTACATGGCGTAGTTCACCTGAATGAGTTTTTTCATCATATCCGCTAATTTTGAATAATTGCGCATTCGCTCTAACAAAGTCAATTATATCATCACATATTTTAGGTTGAATAGGACAGTACTTTATATTGACTATTTCATGAGTTTGGGGTTTGTAGTAGCCTGCGAGTATTTTTTTAGAAACTTTGGTTTGAGATATCGGATATTGAATTTTATGCCTATAGGCTTTGGTTTGCGGGCTTTGAATTGGCATAGGAATTTTAATGTCTAAATTTCCTATTGTGCGCATTGCATCTTGGACTATTTCTCTTTTTAATTCAAGTTGATAATTATAGTCAATATGTTGCATCTGGCATGCACCACACACCTTTTGCATTGGACAGAATGGGGTTGCTCGATGAACGGAAGGGGTAATTATTTCTGCGATTTTAGCAGTTGCATAATTTTTATTGACTTTAGTGATTTTTATCTTTACTTTGTCATCAGGACATGTGTCCTTGACAAAAACCACACAACCGTCAACTTTTGCAATTCCCAGTCCGAGATTTGAAAATTTCTCGATATTTACAATTAATTCATCATTCACTTGCATAAAACTATTATAGCATGGAATATTTTAACGGATTTTGTATATACTAGTTTACTACTTGTTAATCAGGTGAATTGGTTAACAAGATTTTTGTCGGGGGGTAATTTTAAAATAAAAAAAAGAAGTCTAAATGACTTCTTTTTTATGGTGGGCGTTAGAAGACTCGAACTTCTGACCCTCTCCTTGTAAGGGAGACGCTCTACCAACTGAGCTAAACGCCCTCCTCTCAACAAATTCTATACTAGTATAAAGATTTTTTGTTGTCAACCCTTTTTGCATTTTTTTTAAATGAAACATTTTTTATTTTATCTCGTCACTAAATTTATCAGATTAGTTTTAATGGTTATTTTATTTAAAAGAGAGGAATTTAGATGGTTGCGAATTTACGAATAAAAAATTTTGAATCGACTTTGTATAAAGATTTAAAATACGATTATTCAATGATTGATGATTGTGATATTTCTAATTTTGATTTGGAGGATTCTTTTGAGCAAGAACCGAAAACTTTTAATTCGATTTCTCATGACGATGATATTTTGCAGATGTATTTGAAAGATATTGGTAAGGTGAAACTTTTATCTGCAAATGAAGAAAAACTTTTGGGAAAACAAATTAAAGATGGAGGTAAGTCTTATACTGCTCAAGTTGCAAAACGAAAATTAATTCAGGCTAATTTGCGCTTGGTGGTTAGTATCGCTAAAAAATATGTGGGACAAGGTGTACTTTTTATGGACTTGGTTCAGGAGGGGTCGTTAGGGTTAATAAAGGCTGCTGAGCGCTTTGATTATTCCAAAAATTTCAGGTTTTCAACTTATGCGACTTGGTGGATAAAACAGACAATCATGCGCGCTATTTCAAATAGTTCACGTACAATCAGAATACCTGTTCATATGGCAGATAAAATAAGAAAATATAAAAGAATGTTTACTACCTTGTCATTTGAGTTAGGACGATCGCCAAATGATTTTGAAATTTCTCAAAGAATGGGAATTAGTGTGAAAAAACTTACAAATATTAAAAAATCTATTCTTAAGGAGCCGATAAGTTTAGAAACACCGGTTACTGATGATTTGAATGTTGGAGATTATATAGAAGACAAGAGTTATCGCTCTCCTGAAATTCAAGCCAAAAATCAAGTGCTAAAAAATAGTATAGGAGTACTACTTTCTGAGTTAGAGGAGCGAGAAAAAGTAATTATAAGTAATCGTTTTGGTATAAATGGTGAGATGCCCAAAACACTTGCTCAATTAGGAGAAATACTTGGCTATTCTAAGGAAAGAATTAGGCAATTAGAAGAGGCTGCTTTAGCAAAACTAAGAGCAAATGAGGATTTACATCATTATAAAGATTATATTGAGGATTAGAGTATTATTTGAAAATATTGATATGGCAAGACGTTTTTAACGCCTTGCCATAAAATGTAGCAAAATTTTGACTAAATTTAATTCATTATTAATATAAATAGAGGATAACAAATAATATTTATAAATATAGAATAAAAATGGACAAGGGTAGGTAGTATGTTTTCAAGTTTTATTCAAAATTTATTGTCATCTGGCGGTGAGGCAAATGCAATGCAAAGAGCTATGCAGATTAATCAAAAGATTATTGCTTCGTATCCTAAAAATAATCAGGTTAATGCAGTTCCTGCAAATCCTCTTGATGCTATATATCCGAATAATCAGAACGTTAAATCTTTTGAAAAGGTTCTACAGTCTTCGACAACTGCGAACTTTGGGTCGTTGTTACTTAATCCAAAAAATTTAAATGTAAATGCGCAACTGGCAAAACCGGACTCTACAAATGCTGTAAATCAGGCTATTCAAAAGGCGGTTAATGCTCAGAATGTAAATCAAGCTCAAAATCAACAGGTTTCTCGAAATCAGATATTGAACATAATTTCTCAAATTTCTGAAAAGCATGGAGTTGATGAAAATTTGATAAAAGCTGTAATCAAACAGGAGTCAGGATTTAATCCTAAGGCTAAATCAAAAGCCGGAGCTATGGGGTTAATGCAATTAATGCCTCAAACTGCTAAACATCTTGGTGTAAAAGATCCATATAATGCGGTTCAAAATATTGATGGTGGTGTTCGCTATTTGAAATCTATGCTGGATAAATATAACGGCAATGTTATTTTGGCTCTGGCTGCTTATAATGCAGGTCCTAATGCTGTTGACAGGTATGACGGTGTACCTCCATACTCTGAGACTCAAAATTATGTAAAAAGTATTTTAGCTAACTATCTATAGTGTGTTTGTAAATTTTTTGCAAGTTTCTGTTGTTTTTGCTACAATTATTTTGTAGACAAAAATATGTAAGGATAGGTAGTTAATGAAATTTTCTTCATCGTTTAAAGTAGGACTGCTAACGCTAATTGCGTTAATTCTTCTGGTCGGAATTGTATTTAAGGTAAAAGGAAGAGCTTTTTCCTCTGCCAAGCGTATAGAAGTGCAGTTTAATGATGTAAACGGTATGCGCCCCGGGGCTGGTGTTCAGATGATGGGAATTCGAGTCGGACAAGTTGAACAGATTGAGCCTGTTATTGATGGTGAAAATAGTCATGTTAATGTTAAATTTGTTATTACAGAACCGAATATATCTATACCAAAGGCTTCTATGTTCTCAATTCAACAATCAGGCTTGATTGGTGAGTTGTTTTTGGAGATAACACCTCCTAAAAATAGAACTATATTTATTCCAATGACAAATGCAAATATCTTATATAAAGATGACTATGTGCAAATGAAACTTGATGATAAATATTATAACGTAGGGCAAATAACAAATATAGAGGTGGTTTCACGAGAGGTTATTCCTTACAATTTAAAAGAAATTATAAAAACGGATTATGCGTATAAAATAGATTATATTGTAGATTTACCGGGGTTGATTT
The DNA here is from genome assembly GCA_944324175.1 of Candidatus Gastranaerophilales bacterium. Classification (GTDB taxonomy): domain Bacteria; phylum Cyanobacteriota; class Vampirovibrionia; order Gastranaerophilales; family Gastranaerophilaceae; genus CALUVH01. Next base: position 14,755 of record CALUVH010000015.1, read on the forward strand.
TGCCTGAATTTTTAAAAGGGCGTGTGGTAAAAGATAATGATAAATATAAATTGAGAATTTCAACCTTGGATAATGTGGTGTTGCCCTATCCTGAACAAAATTCGCCATATACCATAATTGAGCCAATGCGTATTGCAGATTTTATGGACTGGCAGTATAAGGCTGCTGAATCATTGACTGAAACTAATAAAAAAATCAATGATTTATTATCCGATGAAGTTATAGCTGAGTTAAGAGATTCTGTGGCAAACATAAACAGCTTGACTTCTCAAACAAGCTCTACAATGGAAAAAATCAATGATTTGATAGATGCTTCAAAAGGCGATATAGAGCAAATGATGGTAATGATGGATCAAGCTACAAAAGATTTTCATGAAATTTCTGCTAACGTAAATAACATAATAGGTGATCCACAGTTTAAAACAACTGTATATTCTACAGCTAATTCTGTAGAGCAGTTGGCTCAAAATCTTAACAAATTAATCGGTGATGAGCAGGAGGCTCAAAAAATGGCAGAAGATCTAAGAGCAATTGCACATAATGTAAATGAAATAAGTGCTTATGTTAATTCTTTGACAAAGGATGACCAACTTAAAAATGATTTGACACGTGCAGTCAATAATGTAAATAATGCGATGTGTGATATATCAAAAACACTTGCTACTGTAAATAAGTTGACTCCGGAAAATAAAACTGAGTTGCAAAAGATTATTGAAGATACCTCAGCTACGACATCAAACTTAAGAAAATTTTCAGATAAATTAAACAAAAGATTTTTATTGTTTAGATTGATGTTCTAATCTTATAATGGAATTTTACTATGAATTTGAAAACTAAAATAACAGAAATTCATTATAATAAAAATGCAAAGGGCGTTTTGTTTGCTGTGCTCAAGTTCTGTTCGTTATTTTATGGTGTTGGCAGTAGCTTAAAAAATCTGTTATATGACAAGAAAATTTTGTTTCCTAAAAAAGTTGAAGCATTTGTTATATCAATAGGAAATGTTACTACAGGTGGTGTTGGTAAAACGCCAGTTGTAGCTGAATTTGCAAAGTACTTGATGGAGCAAGGTAATAAAGTAGCAATTGTATCTCGCGGATATGGTGGAAAATTGTCTAATAAAAAAGTTAATGTGATATCTGATGGGGGTAAGATTTATTACGAAGCATATTTAGCGGGTGATGAACCTTATTGGCTTTCAGTTAATACAAATGCAATAGTTATAACAACTAAAGATCGTTTTTCTGGAGCCAAATACGCGATAGAAAATTATAATGCAAATTACATCATTTTGGATGACGGATTTCAGCACAGAAAACTACATCGCGATTTAGATATAGTGCTTGTTGATAGTGAAAAAGGATTTGGAAATGGAAATCTTTTACCCGCAGGTCCTTTACGTGAAGGTCAGGAAGCGTTTGGTAGGATTGATCGTCTTATTGTTGTGAGTAAGAATGTTGAACATTCCAGAGCTGAAAAAATGGCGAAAATTATGAGTAAGAGGAATAGCGTTCCTTCAGTAGTTTGTTATAGTGAGCCTGAGTGTGTTTACAATGTAAAAAATGGTGAGTATTTACAAAAAGGTGCTGAAATTACAGCATTATGCGCAATAGGACAGCCAGAGCAGTTTTTTAAATTTCTAAAAGATTATACAATAACAAATCAAATCACATTTGACGATCATCATCAGTATTCATTAGAGGATGTAGTCAATATAGCTGGTAGTATTGTTGTTACAGAAAAAGATGCGGTAAAACTTCAAAAATTCGGATTAGACAACGTATATGCGTTAAAATTAAAAACTTCAATAGATGTCGGTGAGGTTTTAAATGGTAAAAAGATTTGATGATAAAAACATAGATTTTGTTGTGGAAACTTTGAAAAAAGCCGATCAACCAAAAAGTGATTTTGTCTCTCTTATGGATTCGTTTAATGATCCGTATTTGGTTTTGATAGCATGCATATTGAGTCTGCGTACAAATGATAAGACCACTTATCCGGCAACTTTAAGGATGTTGCAGTTAGGTAGAACTCCTCAAGAGTTTGCTAATTGTGATGTAAAAAAATTAGAGCAAGCTATTTATCCGGTCGGATTTTACGCTAATAAAGCTAAACAAATTATAGAGTTGTCCAGACAAATTATTGAAAAATACTCAGGTCGTGTCCCTGAATCTATTGATGAATTGGTAAAATTCAAAGGAGTCGGACGTAAAACGGCTAATTTGACTGTTGCAAGAGGGTTTAATAAGCCTGCAATTTGTGTAGATGTGCACGTTCATAGAATATTCAACAGAATGGGGTATGTCCAAACAAAAACACCGGAAGAGACTGAGTTTGCTTTACGAAAAAAACTACCCATAAAGTATTGGATTGATATTAATACTCTTATTGTAACTCATGGACAAAATATCTGTAAACCACAAAAACCAATGTGTGAAAAATGTCCGGTATCCCTGTATTGTTCAAAAAATATTTAATATTTATTAATATTTTGTACCAGAAAAGCAAAAAATGTTGTTCATATGTTTTAAAAACAGTGGTCAAACGTGAAAGGTGTGTAGTATGAAAATATCAAAGATTTTAGTTAATATGCAAAATAGATTAAATAAAGAAGCTATAATTAGACGAGAAAAGGAAATTGATAATTTTATTAATATCCACGATGTTGATACGTATGGAGATTCATTCAGTCAAATGTATACGGTAAGGGATGGTTTGGCTGATTATGCAAAATCTAAGGGAGTACGTATAGATATATACAAGGCAGTAAAAGAAGCTCAAAACAAATCAGAAGTATTTACAAATGAGTTATCAAATAAGATAAATGTTGTAGTAACAAATCTATTGAGCGGTAAAAAGACCGAACGCTTTGTTTCAGCAGACACTACCGCGATGACGCCTAAGATAAAGACATCAACGGTGATTATCCCTTTACGTGACTGCGACACAGAAAGAGTTGGCAAATCTGTACATATGACAGAAGATAATTTCTTGCGTAATTTGTACAGAAATATAGAAGAAATGACTCATGCTATAGCTCGAAATAAAGCCTAGTAAGTATTTGTAAATTTTAAAAAACTTGCTTTTCTCTTATATATGTGTGATAATCAAGTCAGAATTATGCAAATTTTGGGTTAATGATTGCATGATTTACGAGTCAATACATTTATATATAGGAGTTCAAGATGAGTGTAACAAATCCTCATGGAATTAGCACATCAAAGTTGGATGAGATTTTGGCATCTTACGACTATAAAAAGTCTAATTTGATTGCTATTTTACAAAAGGTACAGGAAGTATACCGATATCTTCCTGAAGATGCAATGATTTATATCGGTACCAAAATTGAAGGATTGTCACCTGCAACGGTTTTTGGTGTAGCAACGTTTTATGCACAGTTTTCTTTAGAGCCAAAAGGCAAGTATGAAATTAAGGTATGTGACGGAACAGCATGCCATGTTAGGGGGTCCATGCCTGTATTGAATGCGATAAAAAATAAACTAAATCTGGTAGATGGTGCGATGACAACTAATGATGGGCTTTTCTCCTTAGAAACGGTAAGTTGTTTGGGAGCATGCGGTTTAGCTCCGGTTGTGGTGATTAATGATAAAGTATATCCACAGATGACTTCAGATGCTATAAGCATTGTTTTGGATACTTTACTTAAGGAGGAGCGTTAATATGGAGAAAACTAGTTTGAACATAGATATAAAAGAAGAACAAAAAAAAGCTCAGGAAAACATTAAAAAACAAGGGTTGAGAGTTTTAGTTTGTGCAGGTACCGGTTGTGTTGCAAATGGTTCTTTGAAAGTAATAGAAAAATTCAAAGAGTTAGGCGCAGATGTTTCAGTGTTGACTGATTACGATAAAATGACGATTGTTCCAACAGGTTGCCATGGTTTTTGTGAGCAAGGTGTTTTGGTGATTATTCCAGATATGCATGTTACTTATGTAAAAGTTAAAGTTAGTGATGTAGAGGAAATTTATGAAAGCCATATAAGAAATGGTCAACCAGTAGAAAGGCTTTTATATACTGATCCGAAAACGCATGAACATATTCATAAAAATGAAGAAATCAACTTTTATGCCAAGCAGACAAGAACTGCACTTGCAAATTGCGGTCATATTAACGCTGAATGTATAGATGAGGCAATTGCGGTAAGAGGTTATGAAGCGTTATCCAATATTTTAGAGGCAAATGATCCTGATGCAGTGATTGCAGAAATTGAAAAATCAGGGCTTCGTGGTCGCGGTGGCGGCGGATTCCCTACAGGGCGTAAATGGAGATTTACTGCAGCTAATAAAGGTGGTAAGTCATATGTAGTTTGTAATGGTGATGAAGGTGACCCTGGAGCATTCATGGATCGTAGTATTATGGAGGGGGATCCTCATAAATTGCTTGAAGGGATGGCTATTGCTGCCTTTGCTATAGGTGCGGATGAAGGATATATCTACGTCCGTGCAGAGTATCCTCTTGCAATTAAGAGATTGCGAAAGGCTATTGCTGATGCTGAGCAAAGGAATTTCTTAGGTAAAAATATAATGGGAAGTGACTTTTCATTTACATTACATATAAAAGAAGGTGCAGGGGCTTTTGTGTGTGGCGAAGAAACAGCTTTGATTGCATCAATAGAAGGTGAAAGGGGTATGCCTCGTCCAAAACCACCATTCCCAGCTAATAAAGGCTTATTTGGTAGACCTACGCTTATAAATAACGTAGAAACTTTAGCTAATGTCCCTGTGATAATGCTAAAAGGTGCAGATTGGTTTGCTAAAATGGGAACTGAGACTTCAAAGGGTACAAAAACTTTTGCACTGACAGGTGAAGTAAATAATACTGGTCTTATAGAGGTTCCGATGGGAACTACTTTGAGAGAAATTGTTTTTGATATCGGTGGTGGTATTCGAGGAGGGAAGAAATTTAAAGCAGTTCAAATCGGTGGTCCGTCAGGTGGTTGCTTGACTGAGGAACATCTTGATTTACCTCTTGATTATGACAACTTAATGAAAGCCGGTGCTATGGTTGGCTCAGGTGGTTTGGTTGTTATGGCTGAGAATACCTGTATTGTTGAAGTAGCAAGATTTTTCATGAATTTTACGCAGCATGAAAGTTGCGGAAAATGCGTTCCTTGTCGTGAAGGTACTAAAAATATGTTGAAAATTCTAGAAAAAATTGTTGCAGGTAAAGGAGAAATGAAAGATTTAGAACTACTGGAAGAGCTTGCAATATCAGTAAAAGAAGGCTCACTGTGTGGTTTGGGAAAAACTGCGCCAAATCCGGTCCTTTCTACATTAAAATATTTCAAAGATGAGTATATAGCTCACATAAAAGATAAAAAATGTCCGGCTGGTGTATGTGCAGCAATGAAAAAAGTTGTTATTCAACCTGAATTATGTAAGGGATGTACAAAATGTGCAAGGACCTGTCCTGTCGGAGCTATTGATGGTGTTGTTAAACAACCTCACAAAATCAATCAAGATAAATGTATTAAATGTGAAGCTTGTCTGACAAGCTGTCCGTTTAGAGCTATAGTACTTGAGTAATAAAAGGAATATAAACTATGACAGATAAAAAGACTTTATTTATAGATGGAAAAGAAATTGAATTTTCTAATGAGCCAAATTTGCTAGAGGTAATTAGAAAAGCGGGCATGAATGTTCCTACTTTTTGTTATCGTCCTGATTTGACTTCTTTCGGAGCTTGTAGAATGTGTGTAGTTGAAGTTGAAGGCAGAGGAATTCAGTCTTCATGTACGATGCCTCCAGAAGCCGGCTTAAAAATTCATCTTAATACCGAAAAAACGCGTCGTATAAGAAAAACAGTATTGGAGCTTTTGCTTGCTAATCATGATAAAGAATGTTTGACTTGCGATAAATCAGGAAGTTGCGATTTACAACGATATGCAGAAGAGTATGGAATTAAAAAGATCAGGTATCCTGAAAAAACATTAGAGGAATACCTGCCTGTGGATGATAGTAGCCCTTCAATTGTCAGAGATCCTAATAAGTGTATTCTTTGTGGTGCTTGTGTGAGGGCTTGTACTGAATTCCAAGGTCATTCAGTTTTAGGGTTTGCAAATCGTGGTTCAAAAACAATTGTTCAGCCTATGAACGGTCGTCCTTTAGGTCAAGTTGATTGCGTTAACTGTGGACAGTGTGCTGCAGTCTGCCCGACCGGAGCTTTAACAATAAAATCAGACATTGAAGCTGTTTGGAGTGAAATTACTAACCCGCAAAAAACTGTTGTCGTTCAAATGGCTCCTGCTACCCGCGTTGCGATAGGAGAAATGTTCGGGATAGAAAAGGGCTTGAATTCTATAAAATTGATGAACGCAGCATTAAGAAAAATTGGATTTAATATGATTTTTGATACTAATTTCAGTGCTGATTTGACGATTATGGAAGAAGCTACAGAATTTTTAGAAAGGCTGAAATCTGGTAAAAACTTGCCAATGTTTACTTCTTGCTGCCCAGCATGGGTGAAATATCTTGAAGATTCTCATCCTGATATGCTGAATCACTTATCAAGTTGTAAATCTCCAATGTCTATGCTTTCACCTGTTCTTGTTAATTTAATACCTAAGTATTTTGATGTGAAACGTGAAGACCTTGTTGTGGTAGCAATAATGCCTTGTACAGCTAAGAAATATGAGTGCAAACGCCCAGAATTAACTGAAAATGGCCGTCCTGATACTGACTATGTGTTAACGACTCAGGAGCTTGGTCGAATGATTAAAAGTGCGGGCATTGACTTTAATGCATTGGAGCCTGAGGAAGCTGATTCACCGTTTGGTGAGTACACAGGAGCGGGCACAATATTTGGTGCTTCTGGCGGAGTTGCAGAGGCGGCTGTTAGAACAGCTTATGAATTTGCAGTTGGAGAACCTTTAAAGGATGTTGATATTAAACAATTAAGAGGTACTTCAAACCGTTGTAGAGATGTCGAATTAGATCTAAAGGGTACTAAACTTGTTGTAAGAGTTGTCTCTACTCTTAAAGAAGCTGAAAAATCTTTGAAAGAGATTAAAGAGGGTACCGCGCCATTCCAATTGTTAGAAGTCATGGCATGCCCTGGTGGGTGTATAAATGGTGGCGGACAGCCAAGAAGTTGTGATGATAGTAAAGTTAAGGCAATTCGTGCAGAAGGATTATACAAAGAAGATAGAGAATTACCACAAAGAAAATCTCACATGAATCCTTCCATTCAAAAGCTTTATCAAGAGTATTTAGAGTATCCTAATTCTCATAAGGCTCATGAATTGCTTCATACAATTTATACAGATAAATTTAAGAATTCATATAAAAATGTTTAATATGAAAAATACCGGCTTGATAAGCCGGTATTTTTTTTGATTGATAAATTTATTTTATAGCTTTTGATACTGCATCAGTGATGTCAGTTCCTCCGTATAGGACAGCTCCTTTAGCCAGTACAACGTCAAAATTACCCGCTTTTGCTTGTGCTGCAATAATCGATGATATTTTAGAGTCAATTGCAGATAATTTAGAGGTATAATCTTTTTCAATTTTAGTTTTTCTTTCTTTTAATTCTTTATTATACTTGTCCTCTAGAGCTTGTTTTTTTGTAGCGTCAGGTGCTGCAGCCACGTCTTTTCTCGCTTTTTCTATGAATGTCACAACCTCTTGAGCTTTTGCCTGTTGTTCTTTTTTTAATGCTTGTACTTGAGGGGAAGAGTTTACAACTTTTTGTACATCAACTACAGCTATTTTGGCTGGTACATCAGAGATTGCATAATTGTTTATGCCGAAACCAATAGCGAATGCTGCTAACCCTACAACTAAAAATTTAGACTTGTTGTTCATATTTTTCTCCTTATTTTATCCAAAAATACAATACTTAATCCTAAAAAAAAAATCAACTACCATAGATGATTGATTTTTTAAAAAAACTATTTACATTGTGGAGAAAAATCCGTATAATAAGGTAGAAATATTTTTTGTAGTTAAAAATATATTACAATTTAGTAACAATAGAGTAAAATTTCATTCTCTTTTATCTTTAATAGTAGTATGATATTTACAGATATAATTTAATTTTATAAAGGTGTATGATGAAAAAGATTGGCAAAAAACTCATAAAAACAGTCCTATGTATCTCTGCTTGTTGTGTGTTTGTATCTCCTGCATTTTCTATAGATTTGCCGGCAAGTGTTCAAGATGCTGCACGTCAAGAGGGTGGTTTGAATTACCGTCATGACATGGATTTAGAAAGGTTTCAAAACCGCGAAAGGTATATCCGTGATGATTATTCAAATCGTGAACATGTGAAAGAAAATTCAGAGCCTGTAGAAAATAAGGAAGAGTATTCTGCTCCTCAGGATGTTATAAAGGCTACAATTGATGAAGTGGATACAAAAGGTGTATATATAAATAGTGTTACCTTGGCTCCATCCGAGATTTTAACCAAGGAAGAAACTGATCCGATTATTCAAAAATTGGTGGGTAGAAATGTATTTATAACAGATATTCAAAAAGTAATTGATGAAATTAACACTTTATATGCAGATAAAGGTTATGTAACGGCCAAGGCTTTTTTACCTGAGCAGACTGTTACTGATGGAAATATCTACATTGACGTGATTGAAAGTAGAATAGGTAATATTTCGGTTCAGGAGAATCGTTGGACTCGTTCAAAGTATATTACTGACAGATTGCCTCAAAAGGAAGGTGATTTGTTTGATATCGTAGATTTAGAAAAAGATGTACTTGATTTTAACAGATATAATGAAGGTGTAAAGTTATCTGCAAATTTAAAAGCTGGAACTAAGCCTGGTACAACCGATATTGAAATAAAAGCGGATGAAAAATTCCCATTCCATCTGGTTGGTGTTATGGATAACCAAGGTCGTTATTCGACCGGTAGTTTACGTGGTGGAGCGATGATGTATGCCGACAGTTTATTTGGCTTACGTGATAAGATGTCCATCGGTACGTATTTAAGTGGTGGGGTGACGAGTCCGTTTTTTGATTATAACATACCTGTAAATAAGTATGATGGTCGTGTCGGATTCTTATTCTCTAGTGGTTTTGCAAAAGTTAAGTGGGGTGATTATTCACCATATGATTTGAAAAGTAAGTCATATCAATATAGTTTGTATTATTCTCAGCCGATTGTTAGAAAGCCTGGATTTGAGTTAAAGGGTTATGCTGCATTAAATTACAAAAGAGCTAGAACTTCATTGTTTGATGATTTGATTCAGCTGGGTGTTGATAATGTAACAAGTGTAGAGGCGGCTTTGAATATGCGTAAGGATACTAAATATGGTATTTGGTATGCTAGCCAAAGTGCTTATTATGCAATTCCAATATTTAATTCTCAAAATGATAATCACTACTTCAAATATAGTGGTGGAGTTGTAAGGTTGCATGATTTTTCTCATGGTGTAATTGGTCAATTAAGAAGTAATTACCAAATTATTCCGGGAAGTGAGAATGTTCCATACTTAGATCAAATCCAAGCCGGTGGTCTTGCGACGGTTAGAGGTTATTCTGAAGGTTTGATGATTGGTAAGAATGGTTACTTCGTAAGTGGAGAATTGATGTTCCCACTTTTACCTAGAGAAATAACAAGTCCAAGATCAGGACAGAAAATCCCATTTTTGGGTCGTTACGTAAAGGGTGCAATTTTTGCAGACCACGCAGGAATATTCCCTGCTGCAAGTTATGATCCGTATGGTGGTAGTTACTTTATGGCTTCTGTTGGTATGGGGTTAAGAGTTCAGTTGCCTGGTGATTTGAGTGCTCGTTTATACTGGGGATTCCCAATTCTTAATGATACTAGATATGAAGAAAACAAATATGGACGATTCCATTTTGAGTTGACTATGGCACCTGATTTTGATGCTTTATTAAGAAGTAGACACGGAGCACCTAGAGTTGAGGAAAAACGTGTTGAAGCCGAATACATAAATAATTATGACGATGTTCGCCACTACGATTACTACCTTGATGGTGGTGGAGGAAATTTATAAAAAAATATTTATTAGAGCGATAACTTTATAAAAGTTATCGCTCGTTATTAGGAGAGTGAGGCAAAATATATGGCAAAAGGGATATTTGTGACAGCAACTGGTACAGATGTAGGTAAAACTTACGTATCAGGTTTGATAGTAAAAAAAATGCGTGAGCTAGGAAAAAATTGTGGATATTATAAACCAGCTCTCAGTGGTGCTATGTGTATAAATGGTCACCTTATTCCGGGTGATTGTGTTAGTGTGTTGACTACTGCTGGAATTGAGAAAGCTCCTAGTGATGTGGTTTCATATATTTTTGAACAGGCTGTTTCTCCACATTTAGCCTCTGAAATAAATAATGTACCGATCAAACTTGATAAAATTCAAAATGACTTTTCTATGATAAAGTCTTTGTTTGATTATGTTGTTGTGGAGGGGGCTGGGGGGATTGTATGTCCGTTTAACCTTCAAGATAATTTGTTGTTGCCTGATGTAATAAAAGCTTTAAATTTAGATATAATTATTGTGGCCTCAGCAGAGCTAGGTACTATTAATTCTACTGTATTGACATATGAATATGCAAAAAACGCTGGTATTAATACTGTTGGTATAATACTGAATAATTATGATGAGAATAGTGAAATGCAAAGAGATAATAAAAAATGCATAGAGTTACTCACAAAAATTCCTGTAATTGCAACTGTTGCCCAAAATGATACCAGTTTATCCATAGAAAAAGATATGATTTTGAATTTGTTTAAGGAGATATGATAATGGACAATGTTAGTACTTGGGCAGAAAAAGATTTAAAATACATATGGCATCCTTGTTCTCAAATGAAGGACTATGAAGAATTACCACCAATAGTAATTGAGCGTGGCAAAGGGATAAAACTTTTTGATGTAAACGGGAAAGAATACTACGATGTTGTAAGTTCTTGGTGGTGTAATCTTTTGGGACATTGTAATCCTCGAATTAATGCTGCTGTTAAAAAACAGATTGACACACTTGAACATGTTATTTTTGCTAATTTTTCTCATAAACCTGCGATTACTTTATGTGAAAAGCTTTCAAAGGTCCTTCCCAAAGGGCTGTGTAAATTTAATTTTGTTGATAATGGTTCCGCGGCAATAGAGGCAGCTATGAAAGTTAGTTTTCAATATCATGCCCAAACTGGTAACCCTCAAAAGAAAAGGTTTATGGCTTTATCGGATGCTTACCACGGGGAAACTATCGGAGCTTTGTCTGTTGGAGGGGTTGATTTATACTCGGAAATTTACAAGCCAATATTGCTTGATATTGCAAGAATAGAAGGTCCTGATTGTTACAGGTGTCCTTATGGAAAGTGTCGTGATAATTGCAGTTGTGAGTGTATTGAAAAAGCTGAGAAAACTTTTGAGAAATTTGGTAATGAAACTTGCGCATTGCTTGTGGAACCTCTTTTACAAGGCTCTGCTGGAATGCGAGTTTACCCGCCTTTGTATTTGAGAAAGCTCAGGGAATTGTGTGATAAGTACAATGTGCATTTGATTGCCGATGAAATTGCAACCGGTTATGGTAGGACAGGAAAAATGTTCGCTTTTGACCATGCAGGTGTTTCACCTGATATTATGTGCCTTTCTAAAGGGCTTACTGGCGGATATATGCCTATGGCAATTTTTGTAACGACTCAAAAAATTTATGATGCGTTTTATGCAGATTACAATGAAGGTAGGGCGTTTATGCATAGCCATACTTATAGTGGTAATCCTCTTGCTTGTTCTGCAGCTATTGAGGTTTTAAATATACTTGAAGATGAGAATATTATAGAAAAAGCGCAAGAAAAGGCAATATATTTCAATCGTATTATTAAAGAAAAATTCCTTTTACATGAAAATGTCGGTGAGGTACGCTCAATTGGTTTAATTAATGCTATTGAATTGGTTAGAGATAAAATAAATAAAATACCTTTTGATAGTAAACTTAGAACTGGGTATCAGATTTACAAAAAAGCACTACAAAAGGGTGTCCTCTTGCGACCTTTAGGGGACGTTATTTACTTTAATCCGCCGCTAATTATTACCCCCGAAGAAATGGATTTTGTTGTAAATGTAGCCTATGATTGTATGACAGATGTGCTAGGACGCTAAAAGACAACACCACATAAGTCTATACATTAATAATGTACAAACTACACTTTATAAAACTCATAACCATCTTCTTTGGTAAAATAATCGGACAAATAAACTATTCAATGAAACAATTTTTAGTTTCTGACGTCTATGTTCGTAGGATTAACCTTCTGTTGTAAGTTCTTCCCAGATGCTAGGAACAACGATTAAAGCAGTGTAAACGATAAATCCGAACAAGATTAAATTGATAGCTTCCATGACGAAATTCTCCTAAATGTTTACAATTATATTATTCCCTTATAGTAATATTTTGTAACATATTTTAAAGAAAATTTTAAAAAGATTATGATACAATTCAAAGAAAGAGTGATTTATGAAAAAGAAATTAAAATATTTGTTTGAAAATTTGTGCTGTTCTCAGTGTAAAAATGGATTTGATGAAGATTCTATAGAAATCAAGCGTGAGGAAAGCGGGCTTTTGGTCACACATTTGACTTGTCAAAAGTGTGGAAAATCTTTTGGAGTAGCTTTTGTAGGGTTATCAAATATAGAATTGAAAGATAATAAAAACTTAGCACTAGAGGTGCAAGACGGACCAGATGCGATTAGTTATGATGATGTGATTGATGCTCATAGATTTATTCAAAATCTGGATTCTGATTGGCATAAGTACTTACCAAAGTGATTCTATTAAGTTATATTAAATTATGTCTTAAATAATATGCAAATTTTTTAATTTATGTGTTTTTATTATTGTATGGGGCATAACATTCAAATTTCAAATACAAACTATGTAGAACAATACAAAAATACGCTAAACTCGAAGACTCAAGGTAATAATGTCTTTAAAAAGCCTGTGTCTTCATCAATTGAAAGTGTCCCGAATATAACTCCTGATTATAATGTCCAAGTGCCAATCGGATATCAAAAAATCAAAGATCTGGCATTACCATACGATTTAAAAGCATCTTGGTATAAACTTGCAAATGGTCAAAATGTTATTATAATACCTAAAGAAGGGACAACAGTCGTAAAAAGTTATGTGAAAACCGGTTCCATGAATGAGCCTGATAATTTGCGAGGTATTAGTCATTATATTGAACATAACTTATTTAATGGTTCTGAAGGTTTGGAAGCAGGAGAATTTTTTGAGCGAGTTGATGATATGGGTGCTAGTACAAATGCGGCTACTGGGTTTGCAGAAACTAATTATTACATAAGTTCTAATTTACTGAAAAAGGACGATTTGGAACAAAAAATTAAACTCCATGCGTCAATGCTTCAATCGCCACGTTTTGCGGTTGATATGTTGGAAAAAGAAAAAGGAATTGTTAATTCTGAGATAAATATGATTTTGTCAGATCCGCAAAATATTGGATTTAACAGAGTTATTAAAAGTTTGTACGGAATAAATTCTACGTCGACAGATTTAATAGGAGGTTCAACTCAGAATATTACAAACTTAACTCGTGATGATGTTGTAAGTTATTTTGATAGAAATTATTACCCTGCAAATATGGTGACAGTGGTGTCTGGTGAGGTTGATCCTGATGAGACAATGAGCTTGATCTCTAAGTATTTCAATTCCAAAAAACTGCCTCCGGCAAGTCGTAATTATGAAAAATTAACCCCAACTCAAAGTCCAAAACGTGAAGATTTGATTTCTGATAAGGCCTATTCAACCGGTATTTATGTTGGTTTTAACGGTCCTGCAAATAATGATGCCAAGGGACAAGTGTTAATTCAGGCACTTGCAAAAATTTTAACTGATTCAAAGAATTCTCGTATTTCGAATGAGGCTAGAAAATACAATACAGACGTATTTATGAATGTCGAGACAGTAAGTAACAAACCAGATGATGGGCTAGCTATTATATTTGATTCAGAAACTACAGAGGAAAATTCAGCACCTGTATTGAGGATAATCGGTAGTAAAATTGATGAATTAAAATATAAATTGCCAACTAACGAGGAAATGAATTGGGTTAAAAAAAGTCTTAAAAAAGAGTTTGCTTCAAGATTTGAATGTTCAGAAGACTTAAACACACTTGTAGGTAGTTGCGTTTTGGATGGAATTTTTAACAGTATAAACGATTATGAAAAAATTGTTGATAACTTGACTCCCCAAGATATTTCAGATGCGGCAAGAAAATATTTGGACACTCAAAAAGCTGCTATTGTACTGATTCATCCTGATTCTGTAGATGAAGCTACAATTCGTAAAAATCATGTGTCGGCTCAAAATATTACCTTCACCGGGAACATAGAAAAAAATACGAGTAATAACAATAATATCAAAAAAGCTTTAAATATTAACAATGTAAAACAATATAAATTGTCAAATAATATGGTCGTAGTGACCAATGATGTAAAGACTAATAATTGCAAATTTTTACTATCAATAGATGCTCCGCTTCCTGCGAATGTAAATCCTGTAACTCCTATTATTCTTGGCAAAATGTTAAATGCTGGTTCAGCATTCAGAAATGAATCTGATTATTTAAAAGAACTTGATAATGATGCTATTAGCGTGGGATTTTCAGCTGGAGAAAAAGCAATATCCACTAGTGGATCATTTTGTGCAGAAGACCTCGAAAAAACTTTGAATGCAATTAATGAGGTTTTGTATAATCCAAGACTTTTTGAAGCAACTTTTGAAATTGCTAAATCACAGCTGAAAGACGGATTAGCCCTTGCTGAAAAAACGCCGGTTGAAAAATTGTATAAAGATCTTTTCCCAAATGATAATTATGGTGCGACTAATGATGATTTGAAAGAAGCATTGAAAACAGTTACTTTAGCTGATGTTAAAGGACTTTATCAGTATATTATGCAAAATCCGAGTGCCACATTGGTGATTTCTGCGCCATTTAGTAAGCGTCCTGAAATGTTTAACATACTAGTCAATAAAATGGCATGTACAAGACCGTTTGATGAGTTAAAAATTAAAAAATTTGATAATTATGAACCGATAGCTCAGACAAAGGTTTTAACAGATGTTCATAATAAAAATCAAGCTGATATTATTGAAGCGTTTAAATTTAAAAATAACGGTAACTTGAAGGACGATGTCACTGTTTTACTACTTAATACAATATTAGGAGGCAATTCTTCATCTAGATTATTTAATGATTTACGAGAGCAACAAAAACTTGCTTATTCGGTGCGATCTAGAGTAAACTATTACAAAAATACGGGTGTTTTAATGCTGCGTATAGGGACAACTACGGAGAATAAAACTACAAACGAGCAAAGCTATGATAATGTTCAGAAATCTATTGACGGTTTTAATAAACATATTCAAAAAATAAAAAGTGAAAAAGTTAGTGAAAAAGAACTTGAAAATGCAAAATTGTACTGCAAGAATATGGTGCTTTCAGCTAATGAAGATGTTGCAGGTAAAACAAGTAGTCTTGAGTCTGGATTGTATGATTATTATGGGTTGAATAAAGAAAATTTGATTTTAGAAATGATTGATAAAATCACAGTAGATGACATTTACAACGCGGCAAACAATATCTTTAATTCAAAACCTGTGTATTCTATTAATGCGACTCAAAATACACTTGATGCTAACAAAGATTATTTCGCAAGATTAGAAACAGTTTAGTTGAACAATATCCCCACAATTGCTGCAGACATATAACAAGTTAAAGTTCCGCAAATTAATGCTCTGACACCTAGTCTTGCGAGGTTTTTACGTTGATTTGGTGCTAATTCACCTATTCCTCCGAGTTGAATTGCAATAGATCCGAAGTTTCCAAAACTGCAAAGTGCAAAGCAAGCTATAAGGTAGCTTTTAGGTGATAGTTGTTGCGGTAAATTTGATAAATCAACATAAGCAACCATTTCGTTTAATACAAGTTTAGTTCCCATAAGACTTCCGACGGTTGTCGCTTCGTTTATAGGAACTCCCATAAAGTATGCAAATATAGCAAAAATCTTACCTAAAATCATTTTTAGTGAAAGATGAGTAAGATCAACACCAATACCTGTTAGGTTAAAATGAAGGTATTTTACCAGAATATTACCAAAATTCGCCAGAATCCAGTCTACCATAGCTACTAACGCAACGAGGGCTAAAATCATTGCAACAACATTAATCGCTACCTTCATACCTTCAGAGGCGCCTGCTGAAATTGCATCAAATAAATTTATGTATGGACGACGCCTTTTACTGAATTTGATTTGAATATCTTCACTGGTCTCCGGTGTGTGTGTTTCGGGATAAACTATTTTGGATATTACAAGAGCTCCAGGAGCAGCCATTATTGATGCGGCAAGCAGATATTGAGCTGGAATACCCAAACCTATGTAAATTGGCATTGTAGCCCCTGAAATACAAGCCATACTTCCTGCCATAGACGCTAACAACTCAGAGCGTGTGAGTTTAGCCAAATATGGTCTAATCATGATTTGTGCTGCAATTTGTCCTACAAAGGCACTTGCAACATTAGATAGTGCTTCTGCTCCGCTTACGGACATTAATTTGTTCATAGCTTTTCCAAATATAGGTACAATACGTTGCATAATACCGTAGTAGTAAAGTATATTAACTAATATCATCATGAAAATTAATGAACATATTAACTGTAGCGCAAACACATTTGCACCCGAGCTGAATACAGCGTCCAATTTTGCATTATCGATTAAAGGACCAAATACAAAATATCCGCCTTCTTTTGCAAAATCCAATATTTTTTGGATGAATAATCCTATATTAAAAAATATTGCTCGTCCGAGAGGTACTTTAAAAATAAATACAGCCAGCAATACTTGTAGTAAAAATCCCATGCCGACTGTCTTGTAATTTATTGCTTTCTTGTTATTTGACATCAAATAGCAAATTCCAAATATCAATACTATCCCGAGTAATCCAAAAAATCTTTCCATTTCTACCCTTTAATAAAATTTATTTTACCTCTTTATTATACAAAAAAAGGAGCTAACTTAACTCCTTTTTTTTGTAAATGTGATAAAAATTAACTTTAAATTTTTATGCAGCGACAGCAACCTCAGGTAAATCTTCTCTATTGAATCCGAGTTTATCGGTATATTCAAAGATAGATCCTTTTTTGCCAGGTTGATTCCAACTGAAATCAACTTGTAAATCGTTAGCTACCATTTGTTTGTAACTGTCGTAATCGTAGAAGTACATTTTGAGGGCTTCTACCATCTTGTCGTACACCGCATCTTCACTAGGGTATGCTGCTAAAAATCCTGTTACACCGTCTACAATTGTGTCGTGGAATCCTCCTACATCAGTTGCAATTACAGGAGTTCCTTTTGCAAAACATTCACCTTGAATTAATCCGCATGGTTCGTAATCTGAAGGTCCCATAAAGAATGTGCTGGCTGACATTATTGCAGGGTTTGGTAAGTTGCCTTTTAAAGCTATGGTTCTGTCTATACGTGCTTTGTTTGAACCAAAATCAGGGTTTTTGAGTTCGTTTAGATATACCAACTCATCAGCACTTTCAGGAGGTCCGCCTGCTAAAATTATCGGCATCGGTTTTCCTGGGAATAAATTTTCCCAATTATCAAACAATTTGAAAGTTGCACCTTTTAAATGTTTTAAACCTTTTTGTGATGAAAGTCTGTGAGCGAAAGAAATTAATGGTGCGTTCAAGAAATCTTCTTCTGAAATGTATGTGTTACCTGCATCAGGTCTAACTATTTCAGGACCATTTTTATAGTTTTTATCTATTACAAGTGGTTTAAAGTATTGTTGATAGAAAAGACGTTTGTTTTCACGGCGCTTTTCCATAACTTCGTCTATTGGAGTATTTTCGTCATATACATTGAGTTCTAATCCTTTGACGTAGTTGTTCTTTGATATTGCTTTCATATTAACTTTGTTTTTATCTAAGCCGTTTAGAATGCCACCAATTGTACCTGTGTGTTTTCTGCGTTGTAGAAGCGGATACAAAATTCTGGATTGCATTGGATCGTTAATACATTCATTTGCATGGTTAGGAGATACAATTTCAAACCAATCTGCTAATGAGGCTCCTAAGAAAAGATTATTGTAATGTTTATCACCGGTTTTACGTTTTAATAAAACCGTATTCCACATATCATCATTTGTATCTTGGGATTTTCTCAGACCGCTTTCTGCGTGTTGAGTGATTGCAATAGCGTAATTATCATATAAAGTGTTAATTACATTTTCCGTAACGTGATTTTTGGCTAGTAATGAACCGCTTCCTCCGTTGGTATTACCTTGTACTCCAAGGTTATGACCTATCATTAATAGCGGCATATCTTTCATTGCTTCATAGACATTTTTATCTAGTTCATTGTATGCATATTCCATAGGGGCACGATATCTCAAAAGACCCGCCATTGAGCCGGCATGCCAGTCGTTTAATATCATGGAGTTTGGCGCTTTTACATCCTTAAATGCTTTGTTATCAATAATTTTGATGTTTTCAACGCCTGTGTTTTGTGAATTTAGAGCTGATGCAACTTTATATTTTGCGAGTGTGTATACAGCTTTTGTTAAAAATGCAAATTTTTCTGTTTCTTCTGCAAAAGTTGTTGAATCGTACAAATCATCTTTAAAGTAGTCATTGTTTTTTACAAAAATAAGTGTTTTTGTCTTGTCAGAGTCAGGAATTTTTATTTTTGTACTGAAAAATTCTACTTTTTCATGTAATTGTTTTCCATTTCTGTATGTTGGGATATTTATTTCTGCGAGTTTGTCTAGTTTAAATACATCTTTGCCGTATTTGTATGTGTACTGAGTTTCTGTTTTATCGTTTAACGGATTATATTCTGTTATAGCTTTGAATTCTCCTTGGTTTTTCTTTAAATACATTGGCACAAATGTAGGTGCATCTATTCCCATTTTTTCAAAGTTATCTTGCAAGTCTACAGGAACAACTCCCAATCCGCCTTTTTTAATAGGTGCATATTCAGCTGTTATTGCCCATTGTGAAGTGAGTTGAGGGTGTTTTTCTTTGTAGTTTTTGATATCTCTTATTGTATCTTCAGCACTTCTGTCCAGCCTGATTGAAGCAGCACTTTCAATGTTTTTCATTGCTTCTGCTGATTTAGTAACGTCGATTTTCTTTTGCCAATCGAGGACTGTCATTAGGCGGAGATCGTAATAAGGTTCTGTATACAGTTTCATAAGAGGGCTTGTGTGACCGCTAACCGCATCTTTTGCATCTCTAGCATTTTCCATTGCTTCTGATATTCTTCCATCATAGGCGTATGCAGTGTTTCGTGCTTCGTATGCAACACTTCTTGCTTCATTTGCTATGCCTGTGACTTCATTAGCTTTATTGATGGCTTTTTCCGGATTATCTATTATTGAAATAGCTTTATTTTTAGCTGTGTTAATTTCGTCTTCGCTAAATCCTTGCTCTTTTATTCTTTCTTTATTGTTTTTCAAAAATTCATTGATACCTAAGCCTGTACCGATACCTAGTAGCGCAGTAGTTAATATTGACTGCTTTGATACCGGAATTGTTGTATTTGCTGATGTTTCAGATTTGATATGTTTGGTTGCTTCTTCTACGGCTTCTTTTATTTGTTTTTCAATATCAAGTTTTTTAATCTTACCTGAAAGGTCAGTAATTGATTCTTGAATACCGTTTAGTAATTGTGTATTTGCCTTTTTCCCTTTTTTATAAGCTAACGGAATACCAATGGCGCTAGTTATAATTGCTGCTGAGCCTGTCACAAGACCACCATATTTTACAGCCATATCTTTAATACTGTTTTTATTTTCCTGTTTAGTTTTAGAACTTATATATTCATCTTTATTTGGTTGCGTTTGAAGTTGTGTTTTAGGATCGTTTTTAATGCTTGCGTCCTCACTTTTTACCGTTTTGGACGGTTGCGCAATTGAATTTTGATAATTGACTTTTGTTTGACTAAAGGATGCCAATAAATTTGTTTTCGGTTGAATTTCTATACTCATACAAACACCTTTTTACTTTTCATTACTACGTATCAAGTCAAAATCCGTAAAAACTTCTTTTTGCTAAAATGAGTATTCATTTTTAAAAGTTGTTACAAATCTTCACCCAAGGTTATCTAAGAGACCATAGCCAATTGTTAGCATGAATATTTTTTGAAGTCAATCAAAAAAGTTGCCCCATTGGGGGATTTTGATGAAAAAATAATGTATATTTTTTTTGAAAAATTTCCTTGACAATAAAAAATGTTCTTGTTATAGTAAACGTATTGACGAAATGAATAGCAAATAATGCTTGCGCTTGTAGCTCAGCAGGTAGAGCACTCCCCTTTTAAGGGATAGGTCGCGCGTTCGAATCGCGCCAAGCGCATAAAAAAGAGGATCCAGAGATCCTCTTTTTTTTATGTTGAATGTATCAATTTAGGTAAAGAGTTTATTAAATTTATATAGTATAGTGTATATTTTTTCGACGACTTGAGGTTTTTAGAATAATTCGTTATATTGAGAATGGCCGGAGTTGGCATACAAAGGTTTAGCTGTTTTAAAGCATTTGCATAAGGCTTTTCCAGAACAGATTGTCAACATTGATGGGGGGCTTGGCATTGAATAAATATTTATATTGTTGCGGGCGTAATCAGGTTTGTAAAGTTTATGATTTGCCTGTGAATTTTGGAGCATGGAAACGGTTATATTTTTTAGATGAGTGTGCTATGTGCAAACGTTCGGTTGCTGTATTGCAATTTTGTAGTGCTAGAGGCGAGGTTAAGACTTTAAAAAGAGCTGTTGGTCAAAAAGCTGTAGAATTGCGTGATAAATTGACACTGAAAGTATTAATTTTTAAAGGAAATTTGTCGAAAGGTACGATAGCTGATGAACGTCGTTTTTATAATAATTTTGGAGTTATTTACAATTTTAATAACAAAAGAATCGGTACAAATGCTGAGTTTGTAAAAATGTGAGGGAAAAATGGGAACCAATGAAGTAAAAAAATATATTTATGATTATTTAATAGATAAATTAATTGAGAATTTCCCACGGTATTTCCAGTTAATGGAACGTGTTGATTATGAAATTTTTTGGGGACAACTTAGTGATTTAATTTCAGATAAAATATATGTAACAATAGTTGATAAGCGAATTTCAAAGGTAGGTAAACGCTATGAAGAATACTTGAAAAACGGAAAGTATTACCGTAGAAGAACAAAAAAAATGTTTGTTAATTTCGAAGTATATGTTCAGGCGTCTGAGGATTTTTATCATAAAGCTGATTTTGCTACTGTTGAAGTTATTGAATTTATTGAATCGCTTTTTACCGAAACTCAAGAAACATTTAACTTTTTTTTGCAAAAAGGGATTGTAATTAAAGAATTAGAAGCGTCTGATATTAGGGATTTTAGTAGGCTAAATCTAAAGACGCAAGAATTTAGAAAAGAAATTGAAATTCCTTTTGAATATGAGGAAATATTTGAATATATTCCAGAGTTTGGTAATGATTTAGAAACTGATATTAATGTATTGTAGTTGTACTACAGTTTATTATTGTGCGTACTTTTAAATGAAAAGGAGAACTGATGAGCATTTATGATGACTTAGTAAGTATTCTTTTTAAACTTCCTGATGGGCGTAGTTTAGAAGAATATTTCAAAAATGTACTTTTGGTCGGGAAATTTTCAGAGCTGGATTTTCAGCCTGAGGTTGAATTTCCTGAGTGTGGGGTAAAAAAATACTCTTCTTATGATGAGGTGATTACAGATTTTCTACCAACATCTCAAATTGCATTGGAAGCTAATGCAATTTTTAATCAGAAAAATAATACACAAACCACTTCACAAATTATGTATTTGATTGTGACTCAACAACAGGAGGAAGAGACTGTATCTCAAGCTCTTGATAGGGCAAGAACTTATGATGGTCGTTTTGCAAAGGTTGTTCCAGTATCAAGGGAGGCAGATGATGTCAAGGATGCGGCTCAATGGTGTATGACAAATGACAGATTTTGTGATTTTGCAATTACTGACATTTCAGCTGTTGAGGACATAATTGCCGCTGAAAATAATTATGCTTATGCAATTTTCAGAAAAACTAAAAATGATCCGATAGCTTCAGCTATAGCATCGACTTCTACTTGCGGGTATTTTGGTGGAAAAGATGGTTCGGCTCAATTTACTCAATTAATAGGAGTGCTGCCTGAAACTTATACCGGTAGTGAGATTTCAGACATGAAGTCTAAAAATGTTGCTTTTTATACGAATGTATCGCCTATCGAAGGTGGTCAAACCGACAGTTTCGGATATAACTGGGTGATTGGTTCCAGAATGCTTGGAGGTGAGCTTAGACAACGTCAAATGATTATGCATTACATCAAAAAATCAATTGGCTTAATGGCGTTAGAATTTTTTAACCAAAAACCGGTATATGATGAAACCGGAAATAATTTACTCTTGTCTATGGCTCAAAAACGCTTTAGAAATTTTCAGACTTATAATCTTGTAATTCCGACAAATAATTTACAAACAGGTTTTGAATTAAATGTGACTCCAATAAGAGTTGGTGCAGATAGTATTATGAATACTGATTTGGATGCTTACAATGCTAAAAAGTTTAAACTTACAGGATACTATTATGATTCTATTGTCGGTGAAAAGGTCGATTTCACGTTTTATGTTGATCCTTCAGATGAACAAATTGAACAAATTTTAGGTGATGAATAATTTTAGGTGTTAAAAAGTCCATAGGAGAGATTAAAAATGACAGTTTATGATAGTAAGAATATTGAGTTTACTTGGCGAAATCTTACATTGACAGGTACAGGAGATGAGTATGCGTACAGTATAACCCAGCAAGGTGATAGTATCCAAGCGTACAAAGGAGTTCAAGGCGAGGGGTTAAATATTATAAATAATCAGCGCAGTTGGCTAATTTCCAGAACTTTTAAAGCGGATAGCCCATGTTTACCTGCTTTAATTGAAGATAATATGAATTTTATTGAGGATACTTTAGTCGTTCGTGACTTAAATACTGGTATATCGGATACTTTTACTGATTGTGTAATTTTAAACATATCGGGAGAACAGGATTCCAAGACGAGAACAGTTACTTGGAGTGCTTTATATAGAAATGGCCGATAGTTATGCCAAAAGGCTGCATGGTGAGGCTTTTTAAGCCTTGCCATGTATGTTTTTGAGAAAAATATTGTGATGAATAAGGAGAACTTTATGGCAATTCAATGTACGGTTAATGGACGAGTATATTCTACTGCGCCGTTATATTTTGAAGATTTTACCACACTCGGAGTGATTACAGAGGAAAAAATCTACCCTTTGTTAATGGTGTTGTATGCTTGTATGAAAAATAATTTCGATGAAGTTGAATTATTTAGACTTTTATACACAGCAAGCCGTGAGGCGTTTAATCGAGATGATTTAAGATTGATATCTAACTTGGTATTGAATAGAGAACACCTGTTGATAGATGGTAAAAAGCTTGATAAAGTTGAATGGGAAAAACACTGGCAAAGTGTTGGTTTTGTTGAATATCGCGTTGTTGTGATAAAGTTTGTTGAGGCAAATCTTGGAAATTTTACGAGTTTGTCTGCGCTGATTCCACAGTTGCAGACAGAGGAGTTAAAGAGTTATATAACAAAGATTTTGCCAATCTTATTTCTAGGTCTAAACGTTCAAAAGTAGAAATAGAAAGACATGTTATATCAAGCATATTAAGACTTACGGCTTCAAACAGAGCTGCTCAATTAGGATTTACGTATTCTGAAATTAAGCATATGTCTGTAAAAGAAATATGGGTTCTGCAAAATGAGATAAAAAAACGACTTCAGCAAATGAATCAAAGTATTCATTGTAGCAGGTCAAAAAGGTAGGGATTAGAAAATGGAAGAAAAATTATTACAGGAGCTTATTGTAAAATATGATGAAGAGGTTGAAAAAATTGTCCGACATTACTCGAGTCAAAAATACGTAAATAATTCTAAGTCTTATGACAATCAGAAGTCTATTGAAAATCCTATAATAAATCAATTATCAGAAAAAGCTTTGTCTTTATATTTAAAATCTGATTTGAGTGAGGAAATTGATTTTATTGATAACTTACAAAAAGATTTAGTAATAAATTATAAGGAAGCATTAAAAAGTTATTTAAATGATTTTTATCCGCTAGCAAAAGAGATTGGTTTTAATAAAGATACTACTCATAAATTAGCTAGCGAGATTTTTAAATCAGCTGCTAAAAATAATATTAAGTCTGATATCCTTCAGGGGGTTATATCTGAAATTGCCTTAACTCAAGAGAATATACCTTCAGAGAAAAATTCTGCTTCCGTTTTAGATATGCAATTTGATAAAAGTATCTCAAAAAAATTGCTTTCGAAATCTAATAAAGCAGCTTATAGCTCAAAAGATTTATCCGGTTTAATATCGAGTTATATCTCTAATTATGTAAGGAAAGTTGCAAAATTACCTGTATTATCAAGTTCAAATGAGGTGATTTTTGCAGATGCCTCTGAAAATTACGAAAGTAATGCCTTCTCCAATAACATAGCTGCTAAATACATTACAGATGCAGATCTAAAATCGAAAAAAAATACAGCATTGAACTTTCCTTTTTCTTTGTTTCAGAAAAATATATATAGGAGGATTGGTATGTTTTCTCCATCCTCCTTTTTTGAAATGGGGAGTTATTTAGATTTGCAGCCAAAAGGGGATTTGCCTCTAATAACTGATAATGCTCAGGAAAGTATGGAAAATTTATTGTCTGAAAATGTAAGGCTTACAAATGAAAGTATAGAGCAGGCTGACTTGGAGCAAAATGAGGTTAGGGAAATTTCCCAAAATTTATACTCGTACTCTCAAGCTGATATAGAAAATCAGATTAAAGAAACTATGATAAATATTTTTGAAGATTTTACAGATTTAAAAGGTTTCAAAACTGTCAAGTAAAGTAGGTTTATATTGTTTAAGACTATTTTTAATAGTTATTAGTAAAAAATGGAAATCGTTGAAATAGATAGAAAGGCACTTATGAAAACATACAGTTTACCGAATTTGCTGATCAATCCGAGTATAAGGTTGGTGTACATAATAAATAATAAGCAATATACATTTTCATTTAGGTGGTTGAGTAATTTTTGCCATTTGTCAATTTATCAAATAAAAGATAACAAGCAGATCTATCTGGTTAAAGGTCGGGCGATTACGCCAAATACAAACTTGATAGAGCGTGTTAACGACAATAGCTTAATCTGCGGACAACTAATCATAAAAAATAAGTATGGACAGGATGTTGAGATATCAAGATATAATTTCCATACCGATTTTGAAATGGAGTATTATGAGTAGTAATTATTTGAACTTTGATTTTATCATAACCACCTTGGAAGAAGATATAACGATTGATAATCTCGATGTGGAATTTGATATTTGTAAAAATAACAAACTAGAATCTAACAGAGCCTATTTGAATATCTGGAATTTGAGCGATGTAAAGTATAATACTTTAATGGAAAAAGATGTTATGCTGAATATAAGCATCAGTTTTGGAGGCGAAGATCCGACACTATTATTTTGCGGAAAGTTAGATCGAGCACGGGTCAAACGAGGCAGACCTTGGAATCGTGTTGATGTAGCCAATAGGTTTATTTTAATTGACGGTGCAGATGCTTTTTGTAAGTTTATAAACAAAAATTATCGAGAGCAGGTGAATTCAACTAAAATTATACAGGATTGCATATCTTTAATGGGAGCAGGCAGTGGCAGGATAAGTGAAAATTTACCAATTCAACAGTATGAAAGTTATAAATTGTTAGGTTATCCTCAGGATGTGCTTGAAAAAATTTGTACGCCTCTAGGTATAAGTTTTAGTATCCAAAATAATTTGGTAGATGTAATATCTCCATTTGAGGTATTTCAGGGTGGAGATGTCCCCACATTTAATGCTTCAAATACGTTAAAACTTAACAACTCAGGAAAAGATGAAGTGACAATAACAACTGGGCTAACTTCTTTGGTTAACCCAAACGACTGGGTCGAATGTGATTATGAAGATTTAAAAGGGGTATTTCAGGTAAACCAAGTTCGACATTATGGAAACAATTATGGGAAAGTTTGTTTAACAGAGATAACGGTGGGGTATAAAATCAGTGGTCAGAAATAGTAATGATGTATTAAATGATGTTATAAACGGAATTAGTTCAGCAATACTTGTGGAAAAGCCATGCAAAATCATTAATATACATTCACAGTATTGCGTGGATATAGAATACTACGACAATAACGTAGCTGATTGTTTGTACAAAGTACCTGTAAAGCACATACAAACCTCAAAGGCTTATGTATATTTGGGGCTAAGCGTAGGCGACAGAGGTACGGTGAGATTTTTTGACACTGACGTATCGAACTATAAAAGCGGCAGTAGCAAAACAGGAGGAGCCGTAAGACGACACAATATAAATGATAATATCTTTACTTGCGGCTTTTATCCCTCACCGTCCCAGTATTTGTTTCCTAGTGGGGATGTTGTCATAGGTACAACATCAGGAGCTCAGATAAGTATTTCAGGCAATGAGGTTGCTATAGTTGGTGGAAGTATTTCAATAACTGGTGGTACAGTGACACTTGATGGAAATACGACGATAGATGGTAAGGTGTTTTTGGAACATACGCATTCAAATGGAAACGAAGGCAGTCCGACAGGTGCAGTGATTTAGGAGGGAAAATGACAGATATAAAAATGGAAAACAACCGTTTGGTAATGCAAGACGGTGATTGGGTAATTGTAGAAGGTGTGGATATGGTAAAACAGCATATCATTGTGGCATTGAATACTTTTTACAAAGACTGGATTTTGGATTATACAAAAGGGGTAGATTACGCCTATGGAATGCGTAATACAGAGTTTTTGGAATACGATGTCAAACGTCAAATTTCAGGTGTAGATGGTGTGAATTCAATAAGCGATTTTTCGCTTTCATTGAACCGTGCTGACAATTCAGTGCAGATAACTGCTGTTGTTAAAACCGCTTATGGCAACATTAATTTGCAAGAAAATATTTACAGATAAATGAATAAATAGGAGAAATGATAAATGCCGATATATAACATAAGAAATACTGAACTTGTATGGCGTGGGTTGACAATGACAGGTTTTTCAGATGTAAAAATTTCATTAGGTTCAGATAGGTTAAGTAACATTCAGGTGATTGGAATATCAGGTGAGTGTTTTGTGCATCCAAATCCTTCTAGAATATGGGTCATATCATCAATGTTCAACATAAACAGTTTGAGCTACCCTATTTTGGAACAAGACAATCTGGATAATGTCGAAGATACGCTGATAATAAGAGATTTAAATATCGGAACAACAGACATATATACAAAGTGTACCATAATGTCAATAACAAATAACCAAGATAATTATTTCAAGACTGTTACTTGGCATGCAATTAAACGTAACGGCAGATAAGAATATTTTTATAATAATGTGATTTAGGTGGTGATTCTTTGTGATGTCAAAAAGTTCTATGTTCAATTTCAATAGAATTAACAGGGCATATAGCAAGTGAAAATCTTGAAATATGGTCGATGTGTGATTTCGCATCAAAAATTGCTGACGCGCAGGCAAGCAGCAAGAAGGTATGCCTAAGGATAGGCAAAACTATATATGAAAATTGTACTATTAAAAGTAACACGATTACCGTAAAAAATATTTATGATACATCATTTGTATTGCAAGTTAACTATAAACATGAGCCATCCAATCCTACCAAGTCACAACAAAAGAAAACTAGTACAATTAATTTGGAAGATAAGAATAGCGGGTTTAAGGGCAAGGTAAAAAAATTTTTTTGTAAAGAAAAGAATGGTGGTATTCAAGGACCTAAGTCTTAAAATGTGTAGCATTAGTCTCATTTAAGTTTTGTGCAGAGTGTATTCTGTATTACTACTATCAGCGTAGTTAAAGCCATAAATTTGATTACCAGAGATGGTGTATTCTGTATTACTACTATCAGCGTAGTTAAAGCCATAAATTTGATTACCAGAGATGGTGTATTCTGTATTACT
>CALUVH010000016.1 GCA_944324175.1 Candidatus Gastranaerophilales bacterium
ATGTAGGTCGGATTTACCAATCCGACAATAAAAAAACTATATATTGTTTTTTCTCATAGCGAAAATCAAATCCGAAGATAATTATGTTATAATGAGATTATGAATTATAAAAGATTATTTGTAAAAAACGGATGCATTTTTATAACAATGGTCACAAATAATAGGATCCCTATTTTAATTAATAACATTGAAAATATAGCTCAATCTTATCTAGATGTTTCACGGATATACTCATTTGAATTGATAGCATACTCAGTTCAAAATGATCATTTGCATTGTATTATAAGACCTAAAGAAATAAGAGAATATCCCAAAATTGTGAAATCATTCAAATATTCGGTTACTAAAAAAGTCGGATTAGTAAATCCGACCTACAGTAGAATATGGCAAAATCGTTACTGGGAACATACTTTAAGGGATGAGGAAGACCTAAATAGACACATTGATTATGTTCACTACAACCCCGTAAAGCATAATCTTGTCAAAAATGTTAAAGATTGGAAGTATTCTTCATTTCACAAGTTTGTAGAACAAAACCTGTATGATATAAACTGGGGGACGAATGAAGATATTCAAAAGATTATAGACTTAGATTTTGAATAAATCTGACGTCAATTTAAGCTTTGATAGTTTTGTGAATTGAGTTTTGGTTTTAAATCCCCTCTGTTTGGTGGATTTTATGTTACAAACTTGTTTATTATTTGATTTTAGAGTATAATTTTTTGCGTTAAATCGGTTACATTAAGAAGGAGATTTTTATGTTTAAAAAACTTTTTTCTCTAAAGGCATTGACAGCTTTTTTTGCTGCATTGTGTTTAGGACTTACTTCTTCTGCAATGGCTAGTGAAGCTGACTTGATTGTACCTAGTATCAAGGAGGCTAGCCCTCAAAGTTTTAACCTGTTGCTTATCGGCATTGGTATTTCTATCATTGGGCTGATTTTCGGTTTTATTGAGTTTTTGAGAATTAAAAAACTTGATGTACACAAAGCTATGGCAGATGTCGGAAACACTATTTTCGAGACTTGCAAAACTTATCTTATTCAACAAGGTAAATTTTTGCTTGTATTGGAAGTATTGATTGGTTTATGTATTGCGTTTTATTTCGGTTGCTTGCAAAAAATGGGATTGTCAGGGGTTTTGACAATTCTAGGCTGGTCGGTAATCGGTATTTTAGGCTCTTATGCGGTTGCTTGGTTTGGTATCAGAATGAATACCTTAGCAAACTCCCGCACAGCGTTTGCATCGCTCAAGGGTAATCCGTTAAATATTATGAACATCCCGCTAAAAGCAGGTATGTCAATAGGGGTTTGCCTTGTATCGGTTGAGCTTATTATGATGTTGACAATTTTGTTGTTTGTCCCTGGACATCTTGCTGGAGCGTGTTTCATCGGGTTTGCTATCGGTGAAAGCTTAGGCGCATCTGCTTTGCGTGTTGCAGGTGGTATTTTTACTAAAATTGCCGATATCGGATCCGACTTGATGAAAATTCAATTCGGTATAAAAGAGGATGATCCTAGAAACCCTGGAGTAATCGCTGATTGTACCGGTGATAATGCAGGTGATTCAATCGGACCTACTGCTGACGGGTTTGAAACTTATGGTGTAACCGGTGTTGCGCTTGTTTCATTTATTTTACTCGCAGTTATGGGCGTTGATAATCAAGTCCAATTATTGACTTGGATATTCGTAATGAGATTTTTAATGATAGTTACATCTGTTGTTGCTTACTGGATTAACGGTATTGTAGACAGAGTGTATGCTCGCAGAACTTCAAAATTCGATTTTGAAACTCCGTTGACAAACCTTGTATGGTTGACTTCGGTTTTATCTATAGCAATGACTTTTGCAGTCAGCTATAAACTTTTGGCACCTATGGGCGGAAGTTTGTGGTTAGTGCTTTCTTCAATCATTTCTTGCGGTACTTTGGGTGCTGCATTAATACCTGAATTTACAAAGATATTCACTTCTCCAAAAGCTAAGCATACTGAAGAAGTTGTGACGGCTTCTCGCGAGGGCGGTGCATCTTTGACTATACTTTCAGGTGTTGTCGCAGGTAATTTCTCTGCGTTCTGGATTGGAATGGTAATCGTTTTATTGATGGGACTGGCTTACTTTGCAAGTCTTCACATCCCTGAAGGTACGATGATTTATCCTTCTGTATTCGCATTCGGACTTGTAGCATTCGGATTTTTAGGTATGGGACCTGTGACCATCGCGGTTGATTCTTACGGACCTGTAACTGACAATGCTCAGTCTGTGTATGAATTGTCTTTGATTGAAGAAATTCCTGATGTTAAGGCTGAAATTGAAAAAGATTACGGCTTTACTCCTGATTTTGACAATGCAAAGAAATATTTGGAAGAAAATGATGGCGCAGGTAACACATTCAAGGCTACTTCTAAGCCTGTACTTATTGGTACGGCGGTTGTTGGTGCTACCACTATGATTTTCTCATTGATTCTTGTAATCCAAAATACTTTGGGTATTCAACCCGAATTGATTTTGAATACGCTTAACCCATATACATTACTTGGTCTTTTGACAGGCGGTGCGGTAATTTACTGGTTTAGCGGTGCGTCAATGCAAGCTGTTACCACAGGTGCTTATCGCGCAGTTGAGTATATCAAGCATAACATCAAGCTTGATGATGAAAGCTCAAAGTCTGCAAATGTGGCTAATTCAAAAGAGGTCGTGAAAATTTGTACTCAGTATGCTCAAAAGGGTATGGTAAATATTTTCATAGCACTATTTGCTTTTGCACTTGCATTAGCTTGTCTTTCAGCTCCGAATACAAATTCAAATGCGCCTGTAGCATTTTTTGTAAGCTATTTGGTTGCAATTGCTGTGTTTGGCTTGTTCCAAGCTGTATTCATGGCTAATGCCGGCGGTTGCTGGGATAACGCTAAAAAAATCGTAGAGGTCGATTTACAAGAAAAAGGTACACCTTTACATGAAGCTACTGTTGTCGGTGATACCGTAGGTGATCCGTTCAAAGATACATCTTCTGTTGCTATGAATCCGATTATTAAATTTACAACGCTTTTCGGATTACTGGCTATGGAAATTGCAATTAATGAATCATTCAGAAATTTTGCACCGATTGCAGGATGGGTGTTCTTGATTATTGCATTGATTTTCGTTGTAAGATCTTTCTATGCAATGAGAATTCCAACAAATAAATAGGGAAATGAGTATTATCTCATATAAAAAACAGCCTCAATTTTTGAGGCTGTTTATTTATTTTTTCTTTGTGATACTATAGCAGTATAGAAGTTTTAGAAAAGGAAAAAGAAATGAGCTTAGTAGTATATTTAGGGATAGATGTGGGATCTGTAACAACAAAACTTGCGCTTGTTGATGAAAAGGGTAAGTATGTTGACAGTTACATGCTTCGTACAGCAGGTAAACCCGTGGTTGCAGTCCAGACAGGACTTAGAGAATTGCTCAAAAAAGCAATAACTGATTATGATGTACAAGGGGTCGGAACTACCGGTTCAGGCAGAAATCTCGCCGGTGCTTTGGTCGGTGCTGATATAATTAAAAATGAAATTACTGCACATGCTGTCGCTGCAAGTGTTAATGTCCCTGGGGTACAAACTATATTGGAAATAGGTGGGCAAGATAGTAAAATTATTATCTTGCGTGATGGTATAGTTACTGATTTTGCTATGAATACCGTCTGCGCTGCTGGTACAGGCAGCTTTTTGGATCAACAGGCTAATAGACTTAATGTTCCAATACAGGAATTCGGTCCTACTGCTTTAAAATCAACTAATCCAGCGCGTATCGCCGGTCGCTGTGGTGTGTTCGCTGAAAGTGACTTAATCCACAAGCAACAGTTAGGGTATCCGGTGGAAGATTTATTGTATGGTTTGTGTCAGGCCCTTGTTCGTAACTATTTGAGTAATCTTGCTTTGGGTAAAGAGCTGTTGCCTGTGTTTTCTTTCCAAGGCGGAGTAGCAACAAACTCAGGTATGGTTAAGGCTTTTGAAGAGGCTTTAGGTCATAAGGTTGTTGTCCCTGAAAACCACCAGACTATGGGAGCTATAGGAGCTGCGCTACTTGCTATGGAAAATCACCAGTATACTGAAGCGCCTACTAAGTTTAAGGGGTGGGAAGTGGGTGAAATGCATTTCTCTTCTATAACCTGCGAGTGTAACGGTTGTTCTAATAATTGTGAAGTTATTACAATTGTTGAAGGCGTTGATGAAATTCAAAAAGTTGACAAAATTAAAGATATAAAAGGTAATATTATCGCTCGTTGGGGTGGTACTTGCGGTCGTTGGGACAGAGCTTAATTCAAAATTTAGTTTTGTTTTTTCTCCGTCATATTTCTTTATTTTTTACACATAAAAAGGTTTTCATGTTAACATGTTGGGTATGAACTGGAAAAATTTAAGTAGGAAAAAAAGAGCATATATCGCTGCATTTGCGACAATTGTTGGAATTTTGATGTGGGCTTTTATTTCAGCCGGTATTATTACGCATAATTTTAATCGCAGTCAAGTAGCAGGTGAGCAGGATCGTAAAGAAGCTTTAATCAATGGTATTATTCTTACTGAAACCAAGGATGAGATGAAGTATTGGGAAATTTACGGTGAGCATGGTACTTATGATAGTAATAACGAGGTTGCTCTGCTTTCAAATGTACTGGGAAATTTTTATAGTGATAATGAAGTGTCAATGAGTTTTCAGTCTACGAACGGTACTTACAACTCTGTCAAAAAACAGATTACGCTCTATGATGATACATTTATAGTTATAAAAGACGGTACAACGCTTGAAGCTGATAGGCTTGTATGGTCTGGTAGTGATAAGCCCGTTATAGCGACAGGAAATGTTAGAATAACTCGTGATAATCGCTTGCTTACCCTTGCTGATAAGGTTGAGATTAGTCCTGATTACTCGCACTTTAAGATTACGGGAAATACCGTTTCTAAAATTTATGATACTAAGGAGAAGTAATGAAAAAAATATTAACCGCTATATTGATGTTAGGATTTGTGTATGGAGTTTGCGCTTTTGCCTCTGATCTTGTAATTGAATCAAAGACGCAATCTTTTAATGAAAATGAAAATAAAATAAAATTTGACGGTGATGTTAAAGTAACTATTGATGATATGAAAGTTGTTGGCGATTCTGCTGATGTAAATATGAATAACGATCAGCAGCTTGATACCGCAACTTTTTATGATAAGCCTTATGCTTATGAGGTAAAGAAAAATAAAAAACGTGAGGTTAAGGCTAATATATTAAAAGTTTCTTTGATTACAAAAGTCGTTCGCGCAGAAGGTGATACTCAATCTATAATTTTTGAGGGTAAAACTCCTATCGCTGTTATAAATGCTGATGTACAAGAGTATGACACAAAAACGGGTATTATGACTGCTACTGGTGCTGTAACTATTCATTATAAAGAATTAGAAACTTTTTCAAATACTGCAAAAGTTAAGACTGATAAAAATGGTGATTTAAAAAATATTGAGCTTATCGGTAGTGCGCGAATTAAAGAAAAAGCAAATGAATCTTATGCAGATAGATTTGTCTATGATTCTTCTACAGATGTGCTGACTGCACATGGTAATACAACTTCAAAATCTACTAACGAGGATGGAAGTGTATTCCTGTTAAAAGCAAATTATCAAGAATATACCAAAGCAAAGGGTATTTTTAATGCAAGTGGAAATGTTCGAGTTTGGTATCAGGATTATTACGCTGTAGGTCCGAAAGTTACCGTATATCCGTCTAAAACAACCGGTAAACCGAACGATATTTATATGAATGGTCGTTCAAGTATTACACAAGGTGTTAGAACTATTTATGCTGATAGGATTAAAATGACTGTCGAACCTAAAGACTTTAAGGCTGAAGGTAATACTCGTACCGTTATTAAAAATATCGGCTCTGGTAGTACAAATGATGATGAAGATTCAGGTATGGGACTTGGATTGTAGTAAAGGAATTCGCTCATGGAAAACAGTAAAGCAAATAAGGCAATAGAGGCTTATAATAAGGGTGATTATCAAAAAGCGATTGATTTATTCAGTTCCGTCCTTGAGACAGAGCACTCTAGCGCTGAGTTGTATAATAACATCGCCCTTTGTTACAGTAGTATAGGTGATTCTGAAAAAGCTGAGAAAAACTTCTTGAAGGCACAGGAATTAAATCCGAAATTACCGCAAATTTATATTAATCTTGCTGATATTTATTACAAGAAAAAAGATTTTATGAATGGTATTCAACTGCTTTCTCAAGGAATTTATGAATTACCTGAAAATCTTGTTTTGCGTCATTATCTCGCAAGATTTTATATGGAAGATTCAAGACTTGACCTTGCAGTAGATGAATTGTATAAGATTTTGGATGCACAGCCTGAAAATTTTGATGCATATTATGACCTTGCCAGAGTTAATTTTGAGCTTGGAAACTATGATGTTGCTATTGAAAATTTTGAAAATGTTCTTGAGTATAAAGACAATAATGAATGGGTATATTATTATTTGGCTCAAGCGTATGAGGCTAATAATGAGGTCGATAAAGCAATTTCAAACTATTTAAAAGCTATTGCTGTGAATTACAATTTTATTCCTGCATATAAAAAGGTTGGAATCCTATTTTTGGCTCGTGAGGATTATGAGGATGCAGTAGAATATTTTGAGGATTATCTGGAAATGGATATTCCACAAGAAGAAAAATCTCAGATTAGGGAATTGGTAGAAAGAATCAAGAAAAAGCAAAAGAATGGTTAACGAAAAATATTGGATAGCGTTTTCGGCAATTGAACAATTAGATAGCAATTTTATTCAAAGGCTATATAATTATTTTGGTGATATAAGATCTGCTTATGAAGCCGATTCAAAGGATTTGTCACAGATAGAGGGGTTAAGTGTCAAAAAAACTGAAAATTTTTTAAGATATCGTGATAAGACAGATCCTGATAAGGCTTTAGAATTAGTGGTTTCACGAGGTATTAATTTTTACACTTTTGAAGATGAAAAGTATCCTAAGATGCTTTATAATATTGATAATCCACCGGCTGTACTATATTATAAAGGAGATATAGAGGGGTGTAATTTAGAAAGAACACTTGCCGTTGTCGGCTCAAGACGTGCTTCGAGTTATGCAAAGGATGCTCTAGGTAAGATTTTGTCAGGACTTAAAAATACTGATATATGTATTGTCTCAGGTCTTGCATCAGGTCTTGATACTACGGCCCATCTAACAGCGTTAGAATGTAATCTCAAGACTATCGGGGTAATTGCAAGTGGATTTGATTATACTTATCCTGCTGCTAATAAGCATTTGTATGAAAAAATACAAAATGGTAATGGAGCGGTTGTGTCAGAATATTACCCGACATTTGAACCATTGAAGTTTAGGTTTCCTCAGCGAAACAGAATTGTGTCAGGGCTTTCATATGGAACTGTTGTTGCAGAGGCGTCCTTGAAAAGCGGAGCCTTGATTACTGCAAATCTAACGCTGGAGCAAGGACGCGAATTAATGTGTATTCCAGGATTAATTACCAATCCTAATACAGAAGGAATATACAAGTTGTTAAAAAATGGTGCAACTTTGGTTACCTGCGCAGAAGACATTTTAAATGCTCTTAACTGGGAAGTAAAAGTTGAGCAATTGTCTTTACCTCAGTTGGACATTGATTTAGATGAAAAAAAGATCTGCGATGCCATAGCTGTGGAAGAAAAAGGTTTTGATGAATTACTTCAAATCACAAAGTTAAGTATTGAAGAGTTGCTATCCCTATTGACAATGCTTGAGCTTAAGGGCATAATTAAACAAGTTGATGGAGATAGATATAGGAAAGTTGTTTAAAAGGGTGTAATATGGCTTCGGTAAAAGAGAAAGAAAACAAAAAAAGTAAAAATGAAAAATCACTCGTAATAGTCGAGTCTCCTGCAAAATCTAAAACAATAAAAAAAATTTTGGGAGATAGTTACCAAATAGAGGCAAGTTACGGTCACATTAGAAATTTACCGACAAAAGATCCTAAAACTGATAACTTAGGTTTTGATGTGAATAAAAATTTTGAACCAAAGTTTGAGATTATTCCTGGGAAAAAAGATGTTGTAAAAAAATTAAACACGCTTGCTAAAAAATTTGATAATATATATATTGCATCCGACCCTGACCGAGAAGGTGAGGCGATAGCTTGGCATGTTCGTCAAATCTTGGATGTTCCCGATGAAAAAATAAAACGTATTGAATTTAACGAAATTACCCCAAAAGCTGTAAAATATTCTGTTGAACATCCTCGAATGATAAATATGGATATGGTACAAGCTCAACAGACCAGACAAATCTTGGATAAATTGGTTGGTTATAAGCTTTCTCCGGTATTGTGGAAGCAGATGGGAAATTATAACCTTTCAGCAGGGCGCGTTCAGTCTGTTGCACTACGTATGATTTGTGAACGTGAAGATGAAATAGAGGCTTTTGTACCTCAGGAATACTGGTCAATTCATGCAGACCTCGCAAAAGAAGATAAGGTATTTGAGGCTGAGCTATCAAAATATAAAAATGAACCTATAGAAAAAAATATTAAAAATCAGCAAGAAGCTCAAAAAATAGTTGATTATTTAACAAATGCTGATTTTTCAGTGTCTAAAGTTACTAATAAATCAACTAAACGTAAGCCTACTGCGCCGTTTATAACATCAACCTTACAGCGGGCAGCAAGTTCCAAATTAGGCTTTGGCGTTCAAAAAACAATGCAGGTTGCTCAAAAACTCTATGAAGGTATAGAGTTAGAAAGCGGTGCAGTTGGTTTGATTACATATATGAGAACCGATAGTGTCAGAGTCTCTGATGATGCGATGAATATGGCTAAAGATTTTATTTTGAGTAATTACGGCGAAAAATACTATCCTGAAAAACCGAATATTTATGTAAAGGGTAAACAAAATGTTCAGGACGCTCACGAGGCTATCAGACCTTCTTACCCTGAGCGCACTCCTGAAAGTATTAAAAAATATTTGGACAATGATCAGTATAAATTATACAAACTTATTTGGGAAAAATTTATGTCTTCTCAAATGGCTAATGCTGAGTTTGCAAATAAGTCAATCGAAATTCAAGCCGGTGATTACACTCTTAAAGCAGGTACAAGTAAAGTTACTTTTGATGGCTTTTTGAAATTATACAATGATAGCGATGATGAAAAGGAAAAAATTGAGGATGCTAAAATCCCTGATTTAGAAAAGGGTGATAGGGTAACTTGTAAAAAAATTAATCCAAAACAGCACTTCACCCAGCCTCCTCCTCGT
This sequence comes from Candidatus Gastranaerophilales bacterium, assembly GCA_944324175.1. Taxonomy (GTDB): domain Bacteria; phylum Cyanobacteriota; class Vampirovibrionia; order Gastranaerophilales; family Gastranaerophilaceae; genus CALUVH01. Next base: position 9,284 of record CALUVH010000016.1, read on the forward strand.
TATAATGAAGCCTCACTTGTTAAAGCTTTGGAAGAACACGGAATTGGCAGACCTTCTACTTATGCTACCATAATTACGGTTATACAGACTCGTAAGTATGTCGAAAAACGTGATAAAGCTCTTCATCCGACTATCCTTGGACGTGCCGTTTCTAAGCAGCTTGTATCTCAGTTTTCGGATATTATGGATTATAAATTTACAGCAGGCATGGAAGAAAAACTGGATAAAATTGCCGACAAAAAAGCCGTGTGGAATAAAGTTTTAAAAGATTTTTATGACCCGTTTATGGAAGAAGTCAATTCTGTTATGAAAACCGCTCATAAGATAAATATTGAAACTGACATAAAATGCCCAAATTGTGGCAAAGTTATGATTGTTCGCACAAGTAAATTTGGAACTCAGTTTCTGGGATGTTCCGGTTATCCTGAATGTAAGACGGTTATGTCGATGAATGTTTTATCAGACCAACAAGATGTTGAAAGTACTGAAGACAGACCGCAAGAAGTGTGTGAGGAAAAATGCGAAAAATGCGGAGCTGACATGGTATTCAAGGTCGGACCATATGGAAAGTACATGGAATGCACTAATGAAAGCTGTAGGCATCGTAAGCCTTATCGAAAATCTACAGGTGTAAAATGCCCTAAATGCAAACAAGGTGAAATTGTAGAACGCAAGTCTAAGCGTGGTACAATTTTTTATGGTTGTAATCGCTATCCTGACTGTGATTTTACCCTTTGGAATGAGCCTACCGGAGAAGAATGTCCGGACTGTGGTGCGCTTTTGGTTAAAAAACAATTGAAAAAGGGTACTGTAATTGAATGTTCTAACAGAAATTGTGGGTATAAACGTGCTGAGGATACTCAAGATAATTCTGAAACAGAATAGGAGGTTTTATCATGTATAAATTTGGTTTAATAGGATATCCTTTGGGACACTCTCTTTCTGCTGTAATTCATAGGGCAGGGTTTGAAAGTATTGGTGTGCAAGCTTCTTATGATATTCTTGAAACGCCTCCTGAGGATTTGGTTTCCCGTATTAAATCTTTGAAAAGAGAAAATTATTTCGGGTTTAATGTTACTATTCCTTTAAAACTTCCTGTAGCACTTTTTATTGATGAAGTTGATAAAAGAGCTGATGTTGCAAGTGCAATTAATACAGTTGTAATCAATTCTGACAAGACAATGAAGGGTTATAACACGGATGTTTTGGGATTTAAAAAAGCTATACCTTATGGAGTTGAGCTTGAAAATAAAAAAGTTGGAGTTTTAGGTACAGGAGGTGCAAGTCGAGCTGCGACTGTAGCTCTTGTTGAATGTGGTGTAAAACACATCGCTTTGTATACGAGGAATATTCCGAATTCTTTAGAATTGTTAAATTATTTACGAAGGACTTTCCCTCAGGTAGATTTCTCTACTCATCAGATAGATGCAATCAGAGATTTATCTGAGCTTGCTATGCTTGTTAATACTACTCCGATTGGCATGCTTGGGCGCTCAGCTGACCTTTCTCCTGTTGAATTTTCTGCGCTAAAGACTATGTCTTGTGATGCTGTAGTATATGATGTTATTTATAACCCTAAAAAAACAGTTTTACTTAAAGATGCTGAAAAGCTTGGTCTTCAAACAATTAACGGGCTTGATATGTTTATCTATCAAGCTGTCAGCGCTCAAGAAATTTGGTTGAATAAGACACCTGATTTTAATGCTATGAAGCTAGCTGCTTTGGAAAATTTGTAAGATTAATAATTCTTAATAAAGGCTGAGTTTGTGGCAATAAATTTCGTGTTATATACTTTATATTTATAGAGTATATAACACGAGAGTATAATCATGACAGTACAAGTTTTTACAAATTATTCCGCTCCTACAATGCCTATGTATGGACAGCCAGGGTATATGCCTATGAATTATGGTTATCCGTCATTATTTATGTCTGGGGGATGTATGCCACCTATGGTCGGTGGTTGTTATGATACCTTTGGTGGTATGGGGTATGGAGGTTGTTGTTGTGGTGATGGCTATGGCTATGGAAATTATGATGACGGTAAGTTGTCAGGGATGGAAAAAGGTTTGCTTATTGGAGCAGCCAGTGCTGTTGGTGTGGGTTTAATTGTTAGATTTGCAAAGCCAATCGGACAATTTTTCTCTACCGTTGGAAAAGGAATATGGAGCGGGCTTAAGTGGACTGGAAATATGATTGCAAAGGGTGCGAAAGCAGCTTGGAGCGGTATAAAATGGGTCGGTAAGAAAATAGGTCAAGGCGCAAGCTGGCTATGGAATAATACATTGGGTCGACTTTTCAAAAAGAAAGACTCATCAGCTGAGAAAGTTTCAACAGCTGATACATCTCAGAATTCAACTGCGAAGACAGAATAAAAAGAGGTTAAAACCTCTTTTTTTTATTCATAGCGAAGAGCGTCTATCGGATTTAGTAATGATGCTTTATAGGCAGGGTAATATCCGAACAGAACACCTATGGCTCCTGAAAAACCTAATGACAGTAATATTGAGAATGTCGAAATCGAAATGCTCATATCACTGAATACTTCCATGCTTTTTGCGCCTAACACCCCTATCAGTACACCTATTAATCCTCCTATAATGGACAGAAGAAAAGATTCAATAAGAAATTGAAGTCTTATGTCTGAAGCTTTTGCACCTATAGCCATTCTTATTCCTATTTCTTTTGTTCTTTCGGTTACAGATACCAGCATTATGTTCATAATACCTATGCCGCCTACGAGTAGTGATACGGATGCGATTGCACCTAAAAGTAATGACATTGTCCGTGTAGAAGATTTAATGGTTTCTTGCATTTCAGTGAGGTTTCTAACTTGAAAATCATCTTCCTGAGTTTTTCCTAAGTGATGACGTTTACGAAGTAGTTCAGAAATTTCTTGTTCAGCTGAAGCAAGATATTCTTCGGATTGGGTTTGTACGTTAATCATTTTAACAGTGCCAGGAAAATCTGTCCCAAAAACTTTTTTTTGAGCCGTTGTAATCGGGATGAATACTAGATCGTCTTGATCCATTCCCATACCATTTTCACCCTTGACTTTCAATGTCCCGATGACTTTGAATGGGATATTGCCTATACGAATTGTTTTATTAATCGGATCCATATCTCCGAATAGTTCTGTAGATACGGTATTCCCGATAATAGCAACTTTTGTGGTGTTTTTTATGTCTTCAGGTATGAAGTTTCTTCCAGACATTATTTCCCAGTTTCTTATAACAAGATAAGAGGCTGTAGTACCTGATACACTTGTTGACCAGTTTTGGTTACCGTAGGTGAGCTGTTGTGTTTCTGAGCTGTAGGGAGCTACTGCAAATATTCCATTAACGCTTTTTTCAATAGCTTCTGCGTCTTTCAGTGTAAGGGTCGGTTTTGTTCCGCTTCCCATTCTGACCCCACCGGAGGTAACTGAGCCTGAGCGTATCATTAGTAGGTTACTGCCCATAGATTCCATATCTTTTGCAATTTTTTCACTTGCTCCTGTTCCTACTGCGAGCATTATTATAACAGCGCTTACACCGATGATTATACCTAAACTTGTGAGCATTGAACGCATTTTGTTTATTTTAAGTGATATTATTGACATTTTTAGTAGTGATTTAAAATCAATCATATCTTTACCTCATCAGAAATTATGTTTCCGTCTTTAAATCTTACTACGCGTTTGCAGTATTCTGCTATGTCCGGTTCGTGCGTGACGAGTACTATTGTTTTTCCTGTCTTTGCATTTAAGTTAACAAAAAATTCCATAACTTCAATACTTGTTTTTGTATCTAAATTACCTGTAGGTTCATCGGCAAGGATTAATGGAGGGTCATTGATAATAGCTCTTGCTATAGCTACACGTTGTTGTTGACCACCGGACATTTGATTGGGCATGTGGTGGGCGCGACCTTCCAGTCCTACTATTTTTAAGGCTTCCATAGCTCTTTTATGGCGTTCTTCTTCTGGAACACCGTAGTATATCATAGGAAGTTCAACATTTTCTATTGCGGTCGTACGTGATATGAGGTTAAATCCTTGAAACACAAAGCCCATTTTTACATTTCTGATTTGTGACAATTCGTTTGAGTTAAGAGAAAGTACATCAATCCCATCGAGGTGATAACTTCCTGAATTAGGTTTATCAAGTGTTCCTAACATATTCATAAAGGTAGATTTACCTGAACCGGAAGCCCCCATTATCGCAACGAATTCACCTTCTTCAATGCTTAGAGATACATCATTTAAGGCATTAAATGAATCTTCTCCTGTTTGATATGTTTTTATAGCATGTTTTACCTCTATTAAACTCAAATTTTATCCTTTCTTAAAACATTCTCATAGGAGGTTTATGATCTCCTGATTTGCTTTCTTTGCCTTTTATTCCGATAAGTACTTTGGTGCCTTCCTTTATTTCATTTGATATAATTTCTGTTTTAGAATCATCACTTGCACCGGTTTCTATGGTTATTCTTTTAGGTTTTCTTTTTTCGAGAATCCATATTCCTTTTGTTTTATATTTTGTACCGTCAGTTTGCGGAGTGAATTTTAAAGCTGTTGTAGGTGCACATAGAACATTTTCGCTTTTGTTTGTTATAATTGAGACATTAGCTGTCATACCGGGTTTAAGTTTAAGATCGTTGTTGTCTACATCTACGATTACGGAGTAGGTAACAACATTTGATGTATTAGTAGAAGCTAGTCGAACTTGGGTGACTTTACCTTCGAATATGCTATCAGCATAGCCATCTAGCGTATAGGTAACATCTTGACCTTCCTTTACTCTACCAATATCGGCTTCAGAGACATTTACTTCAATTTGCATTTTTGTCAAATCTTGTGCTATTGTAAATAACTCAGGAGCTTGAAAGCTTGCAGCAACAGGTTGACCGAGGTCTATTTCTCTTGATATTACAGTGCCGTCTACTGGTGCTATTATTTTTGTATAACCTAAATTTGTTTGAGCTGTCTGTAAAGAAGCTTGATATTGATTGATTTGTGCTCTGGCTGCGTCTATTTGAGCAAGGTCAGATTTATAAGTGCTATAAGCTTGATCAAGTTCGCTTTTGGCAACAAAGTTTTTTGCATAAAGATTTTTATATCGCTGATAGGTTTTTTGGTCATATTCTGCTATGGCTTGAAGTTTAGCTAAGTTTGCGCGAGCATTTTCGATTTGTGCTTGATTTTGTTTTACAGTAGCTTCAAATGTTGCGGGGTCTATTTGGGCTAAAATTTGTCCTTTTTTTACTTGAGAGTTGTAGTCGACGTAAATTTCTTTAATCAGACCTGATACGGTGGATCCGACGCTTACTGTGTTAACAGGATTTATTGTCCCTGATGCTTCTACAAATTGCGTGATTGTACAGCGCGTTATATCTTTCGTTTCGTATTTTACACTATGTTTTATTTTTGTTGTAATTATCATTGATAAAATCAGTAGTAATATAATGATTGTTGGTATCAGATATCTTTTTTGTAATAAATTCATTATTGTTTATCCTCTATTGTTGTAGTTACAGCTTGTGGTAGTGCCATTGCCAGTTCAAGATTAGCTCTTGCAACGTTATAATTATAAACGGTCTGAACATATTCGTGTTGAGCGCTGTTATATTTTACTTTTGCATCTTGTAATTCAATGTAATCGCCAAGTCCGACTCCATAGCGTCCGTCTGCAAGTTCAAAATTTTCAAGAGTTTGCTTTACTTTGACAGCGATTAGTGGAATTTGTTTTTCTAATTGTATCATATCAACGTATGCTTTTTGCACTTCAAAGTAGATGTTTTGTTTGCTTTGTTCAATTTCATTTTCTGCAAGTTTTACTTGAAGTTTACCGTTGTCGATTTCAAACTTTTTCCCTACGATATTCAAAGATGAAGAAAGGCTTATTGAAACGTTGAAAGATTGAGTATTATTAACATCGCGATATCCATAACCTGCTCTGCCTTGAATAGATGGGTAGTATTCTCTTTTTATGTATAGCAAAGATTCTTTCATAGCGTCTAGCGTTGCATCGAAAGCTTTTAGGTCGGGTCTGTTTTTATATGCGAGTTCTACGCTTTCTTCAAAAGTATAAGGAAAAGGTTCAAATTTGTAGTTTTCAAGTATATTAATTTTTTCTACTTTAGATGTTAAAAATGCATCAGATACTCCATCCGGAGGATTACTTATATCTACTTTATCGTCAATTTTTTTTAGACTGACAGGTGTATTAGTTTGAAAGTTAAAAGTTTCAGTATTGGTAATTTCATATTCAGGTGCAAAAGCTATGTACATTGAGTTATTTAATTTTACCAAGGCATTTTGGTATTCTTTCACTGCATTTACCAGAGTTACTTTTGAATCACTTAGATTTACTTCAGCATTTACCAAGTCGATTTTTGATTTTATACCTTCTTCAAAGTATGCTTTTGTGCGTTGGTAATTCCTTTCATTTATTTGGACATTTGCTTTGTTAATATCAACAGAAGCTTTAGCAGCAAGTACTCCGTAGTAGTTTGTTTTTACATCAAAAATGGTATCTAAGACAGTATCGTCAAATGTATATAGTGCAGCTATTGCATTGAATTTATTCATTCTGATATTTGCGTTTGTTTTCCCAAAATCCCATATTAGTTGAGTTAATGAAGCTTCAGCGTTGTAATAATTACTGCTCCCTTGCCTCATTAGACTGCTACTTGTTGCATTTTCTGTTGCGTAGTAGCCTGTTCCTACTCCGATAGTTGGAAAGTAATCTGCTTTTGCGATGCTGGTTTTGTTTTTTGAGACTCCATAGTTATAACGTGCTTTTTTTATCGCGGGACTATTATTCAGTGCAAGTTGAATACAGTCTTTAATTGACAAAACAGCATTTTTTTCTATAGTCGCATTCTCAATGGGGTAACTTGGTTGTGTTAGTAAATAAAACAAGGTTACAAAAAAAAATATTTTGTTATATTTAGGGAAAATTATTTTTAAATTCAAAACAAATCCTCTATACTTACATTTATTCAACGATTAAATCATGTTATTTGTTCATTTTAATCATTTAAATAAACTAAAATATTAGGAATTTTTTATACTCCAAAAATCACGTTGAAAAAATACAAGAAAAGGTATAATTTCAAGTCGTCCGACTAGCATCCATATAATCATTGTGATTTTAGAGATTGGATGGAGGGTTGAAAATGACCCCATAGGTCCAGTTACCTGTCCAAATGCTGGTCCTATGTTGCCAAGTGCTGATATCGAACTGGAAATACCTGTTACAACATTGTGTTCTGAAATTGTTATGATTATAGCCCCTAAGGCAAATATTATAAAGTAAAAATATACAAAAACAAAAATTTGTCTTATGACTTCCGTAGATACAACGCTATTGTCAATTTTGACATTAATAACAGCATTAGGGTGAAGTATCCTGACAAGTTCTGCTTTCAATGATTTAAAAACAAGTATCCAACGAGTCATTTTTATACCACCACCTGCTGAACTCGCGCAAGATCCCATGAACATGACCATAAATAAAAGAACTTGTGCGCAAAAATCCCATTGGGCAAAATCGACACTTGCACTTCCTGTTGATGTTGTAATACTTATAACCTGATAAAAACCACTTGTTATACTGTCAATTACGTTATAGTTATCATTGAAAAATAAAACTAAAGCTATTGCTGTTGAAAATATAAAAATACCGGTTGTATAGGCTCTAAATTCTTCATTTTGAAAAAGTAAAAAAGGATTTTTTCTATTTATAGATTTATATTGTAAAATAAAACTAGCTCCTGCAAAAAACATAAAAAATAGGATTATCCAGTTTATTAAATTTGAATGATATCCAAACGTACTTTCAGGATTCGGGGAAAAGCCACCGGCTGCAAGGGTTGAAAAAGAGTTGCAAACGGCATCAAATAATGGCATACCTGCCAGTTTAAGTAAAATTATTTCCAAAATAGTTAAGATTCCATATATTTTCCACAATGCTGATGCAGTATTTCTTATCCTTGGAGTTATTTTATCTTCAGTAGGTCCAGGGGCTTCTGCAAAAAACATTTGTCTTCCTGCTACAGCAAACTGAGGTAATATTGCAATAAAAAGGACAATAATTCCTAAGCCTCCCAGCCATTGAGTTAATGAACGCCAGAAAAAGAAAGCTTTTTCGTAGTGGTAGTGTGTAATTATTGTTGCTCCGGTTGTTGTAATACCTGATACTGCCTCAAACAGGCTATCTAATGTTCCCAGTCCGTAGAACAGATAAGGTATTGCAGATAGTATTCCAAACATAATCCAAGAGATAACAACTATGAAAAGAGCTTCAGATTTTTTTATATCGTTCAGATTTTCTACCTTTGACGCATTAGGTATTAATTTTCTTAATGCCAAACCTCCCAGTACTCCAACAATACTTGCTATTAAAAATGGCATTATACTTTGAGTTTCGTTGTAATAAAATCCGACTGGTATAGGAGTTAGTATAACTATTCCTATGTATATCATTATGAGTCCGATTGCATTAGCTAAATAATTTAATCGCATCTACTTTACCTTAAAAAAATCTTTTATAGCGTTAGCACAAGAAGCTTTCGTAAAAATAATTAAAATATCATCAGTATGAATTTCAGTTAAACCTTGGGGAATTATTACCTGATTTTTTCTTTGAATGACTCCGATAATTGCATGTTCAGGAAAACGTAAGTCCATAATCCTTTTTCTATCGAATTCAGGAAGAACGTTTATTTCAAGTACTTCCCCCTGTCCTTGTTCAACAGTGGCAAGAATATCGACATCATTTTCAGCTAAGTCATTTCGAACTTCATTTATAGCTGAATTTTTAGGTGAAATAGCAATGTCAATTCCAACTTTTTCAAACAGCGGAATATTTAAGACTTTTGCAACTCTTGCTATAACTCTTTTTACTCCAAGTTGTTTTGCCAAAAGTGAGCATAAAAGGTTTCTCTCATCATTGTTTGTAACACCTATTACAACGTCAGTAGCTCCGATTTCTTCTTCATCTAAAAGTTTTAAATTCGTTCCATCACCATTTATTACAAGTGTGGAATTGAGTTGTTCACAAAGACACTGACACCTTTCATAATCTTTTTCAATAATTTTTGTTTTTATTTTTAAAGCTTCTAAACTCTTAGCCAGCATTAATCCTACTGTTCCACCACCGATAATTGCGACTGATTTAACGCATTCTTTTTCATGAAAAAACGTACCTGCCAGTATGTCTAATGAATGAGAAGTCCCCATGAATATAAGCTTATCGTCTTTAAGTAATATGGTGTCACCATTTGGAATAAATAATTCACCATCTCTTGTAATGCCGACTATCAAAGTCCCGCTTGTAAAACCGCAGTCTTTTACTTTTTTATTAACTATTGATAAGTTGGGTTGCAATTTGTATTCAAGTAATCTCGCTCTACCGTCTGCAAAATTTTCTACATCCAGAGCATGTGCAACTGTTACAATTCTGAAAATTTCCTGTGTAAGCAACTCTTCCGGCCAAATTATGTAGTCGATAAAAAAGTCTCCGGAAGAGTCACTTCGCTCAAAGTTGAGAGTGTTTTTATACTCCTCTTTGCTTATAAAACAAATTGTCTTTACTTGTCCTACTCTTTTGGCAGATAGACAGGCTACAATATTTGCTTCATCTATCGCTGTACAAGCTATAAATATATCCGAATTTTGGATATCAGCACATTTTAAAACGCTTATATCTGAAGCATTACCCTGAATAAAACTGATGTCCAGTTGATTGAATTCATCAGTTCTGTTTTCTTCTTTATCAATTATCGTTATGTCGTGATCTTCAAAAAACTCAGTTGCCAGCAGACAACCTATTTCCGTAGCACCGTATATTACTATTTTCATTATGGATTGATTTTAAATCAAAGATAAATTTTTTACAAGTTGGAGCAATTTATTTGCTTTACATGTTTTATCTCATTATGCTCGGTAGTATTTCTGCAATAAAAACTAATTATGAAAAGTGTGGCTATTCTCGTTTGAAAAGGCTCTTTCAAAAGGATATAAATTTTCGAAAGTATGATGAATTTGTCCCAAATGCAAAATCTCAGGTAGTTGGTAATTTGCCATCTGAGATGATTAGATATATTGTGACAAATTTTCCGGATAAAAAAGCTGATAAGATAAAGCAGTTTCAAAAAACGTTGGGAGATGTTGCGGTTTTTGTCCGAGAAAGTATGCAAGAACTGAAAAAAGAACGAAGAATATACCATGGATTAGATGAACTTGATGATGATGAAATAGTACTGTTTCAGTCAGAAATGTCAAAAATATTAAAGAATGGGACTTTTGGTATTTTGCCTCAAAATTCTTCTGCTGATTTTAAATACATTGATAGAGGTGCTTTTGGTCAAGTTTTCAAATTGTCAGTTAAAGAAGAAAATGGTAGAAATTTGATGCCTGATTCTGCTATGAAAATTTATTATAAGATTAATTCTCCTGTAGTTCCTCATATTCAAGGGAATTATGCAGAGGCAAATTTTATCACTTTTATTAAAAGAGTATTGGGACATGATATGGGAAAATCTCAATTTGCCAAGCATTATATTTCGGATATGAAAAACGGTTATTCGTTGAGTGAATTTTTATACTGGGATGGTGATTATGATTTCGTAGGTAGAGATTATAAACGATATTTTAGGGTTGATAGTAATGATGCTTTAAAAAGTTTTATCGCAGGAAAAATTTTTGATTGGGGTGGTTTTTTTAAAATGGCTGATTTTACCGGAGATAAAATAACTATCCGTTACTTAAAAAAGTTATATAATCATCCCAATATGACGGGTAGTTTGTTTGAACAATATGAAAAAATCTTGAAAAATAAAAAAAATCCACAAAAAGAAAAAATTAAAAAAGCCTTGGATTTATATTACCAAGGCTTAGGACAAATCTATTAAAGTTTATCTTAATGTTAACAATAGATAAATCGCAAAATTTGCAATTAGTTGAAGTACTAACAGTGCTATAATAGGCGAAAAATCAAGTCCACCTACCGGAGGTATAAACCTTCTAAAAATTTCCAAATAAGGGTCTACTGTATTTCTGAGAGTATTCCAAGGTTGATTTTCCCATTTTATACTTGGAATCCAAGTTAAAAATATTCGTAAAATTATTAGAAATGAAAATAAATTAAAAAGATTACTTACTCCAAAAATTATACCATTTGTCATTTTAATATCCTTATAATTGCGAATTTTTCTTTGTTTGTGCGCAAGTACAATTTTTACGCTCAGAAGGAATTTTTTCAATCATCTTAAACAGTAGATTTTTGAGGTTTGCCACGTTTGAATTGAATACCTCAATTACTTCATGATGAGATACCGGAGGAACATCTCCGACAAGACCTGCATCGTAGTCTGTTATTAATGATATGTTTAAAGGACACATATCCATTTCTTTTACAAGGTATGCTTCAGGAAATGCAGTCATATTGATTACTTCCCAACCTTGATTAGTAAAGAATTTGGATTCTGCTTTAGTTGAAAAACGAGGACCGTTGATTACAACAACCGTTCCTTGTTCATGAATATTTATACCCAAATCTTTACCTGTTTCAATAGCAAGTTTTCTTAGCTCAGGACAGTATGTATCAGCAGCAGATGGGTGAGTTACGATAGGACCTTCAAAAAATGTTGATTTTCTTCCGTCTGTCCAATCTACAAACTGGTCACATATTACAAAATCACCTGGTTTAACATGCTTTTGTAAACTGCCGGCAGCGCAAGGTGAAATTACTCGCTCACAACCGATTGATTTCATTGCCCACACATTTGCTCTGTAGTTGAGTAAATGAGGTAATATAGTGTGATTACGACCATGACGAGGCATAAATGCCACTTTGTGTTCACCTATCCTCCCGATAAAAACATTATCACTAGGCATACCATAAGGAGTTTCAATTCTAACCTCTTCTATGTCCTCTAAAAAGTTATAAAAACCTGAACCTCCAAATACACCTATTGTAGCCAATTTTTTATTTTCCATTATAAGAATCCTCCATGATTTATACTAATTCTCTACTCAAGATTAACATAAAAAAGTTTGAAAATCTGTCAAATTTAATAAAGTTTACATATCTAAAATTCCCCATTATAAAAAGGTTATAGGGGCGTTATGCGCACAGCTGTTCAACTTTGGGGTTGCAATTGAAAATTTTTGATATATAATGTTTGTATAAACTACATTCCTGAAAGTTGAAACTTTCATCAACACAACCGAGAGCGGATGCTTTTTAAGGAATTTTCAATTTACAAAACAGAGGATTACATTTTGAAGAAACTAGTACTATTAACTTTTACGTTAATCTGTATGTTTTGCTTGTCTAACCAAGCGCAGGCTACAGATGTGAACTCAGTAAAAGCGACAATAGTGAAGCACGCAATCGAAATGGGCGTAGATCCTGCAATTGCATTGAGTATCGCAAAAACTGAGTCAGGTTTCAGACACGAAGCTAGAAGTGCTTATGGTGCCGTTGGTGTGTATCAGTTAATGCCTTCTACTGCACGGAAAATGGGACTGAACCCGTATTCTTTGAATGACAACATCAGAGGTGGTATTATGTATTACAAGATGATGTATAAGATGTTCGGGTCAGTTGAGTTAGCTCTGGCTGCGTATAATGCAGGTCCGGGGAATGTAAAAAAATACAATGCAGTACCTCCGTTTGCTGAAACAAGACGTTTTGTTTCGAAAATCATGGCAGATTACAATCGACAAAAAGTTACGCCAGATCCTGCAGTGTTGAATGCAAAGGCTACTGCTGCTGCTAAATCAGCACCGAAAACTCCGGCTCCAGTACCGACAGTAAAGGTTCAGGACGCAAAGGATTTGCAGGCTGAAATTTTTGACGATTCACCAATCGAGCTGGATATTTCAACACAGACAATTGCTATTTAGTGTGGAGTTAGCAAATTTTGAAACGAGACAGCATTAGTGCTGTCTCGTTTTATGTAAATTTTCTTAACAATTGAAGATAATTCTTAAAGTTATCAATCAATAATACCGATAATCTATATGTCTAAAAGTATATTTAAAGACAGAAAGGATTATCAGGAAATGGGCCTAGCAGCTTCACAAGCAAGACTATTAAGCATTACAGCTAGATTGACTCATAACGAGACACAATCTCAGTTGATAACTAATGCTAAATTGCGCCTTTCTGATAAGTCCAGCGAAGCTAGTAAGGAATACATGGAAGCGTTAAATGCTACCAAATTTGTATACACAAACTATGACAGTAGTGGCAACCAAGTATCACAAGCAATGACCGTCGGGACAGTAACCCAATACAGTGATATCAAAAATCAATATGGTTTTGTTGATTCTGCAGGGCGTTTACTTGTTTCTTCTCAGGACGCAAAGAACTATGAAACAAGTAATGATTTGGCAACTTTTTTGGGCAAATATGGCATTGGTGATATGGATAACCCTAAGTATGATGAAGCTCTTGAAAACATTTATGGTGAAGAGTTCGGAAATTTCTTTGATGAGGGAAATCCTAATTCTTGGTATGACAAAATCAATGGTGCAACAGCTGGTTCTATTGGTCAGATGGCTACAGTAAGTGGTACTGGAGCATCTTTTAACGATAGTTTGATAAAGGATGAAGCTGCTTATAATGCTTGGGTTGAAAGTTTAAAAAATAGTGTAAATGGAATTGATTTTGGTGATAAAAAGACTGAAGGTCTTTTCAACACTTGGGTGGATTCAATAACCGATGTACCTGAATATGTAGCAGAGCCAACAGCACCAATAAAACCTACTGCGCCTCAAAGACCAGCGTTTCCTGATTTTTCAGCTTTGGCGACAGCCTACAACGGTTCACAATGTTATGGAGCCGTAGGAGCTAGTTTAAGTGGTATAGGGCACATGGAACATAACCTGGCTGCTTTGATTTGGGGTGAAGGCGGCATGGGCGAAGGCTCTTGCAGTATAACTAATTCTAGTGGAACTATTACAGTAAATAGAGATGTTGCAATAGATTATAAATATGTATCCTTAACAAATTATGATTTCTCTGATACAACTTCATCAAAAGAGTTGGCAGCAGCATTGAATGAGTATGGAGAACAATATCAGCAAATTGCAGATATTCAACAAACATTAATAGACTTATATTGTGATGTAATCAATTATCTACATAACAGTGGAGGAGTTGGTTCAAGTACTACGCATCTTGATAGTCGCAGATATACTTTAAATGGCAGTGCAGGAGTTAAGACAGCAGATCAATTGTATGCTTCTTGGAAAGATTTTTACAATCAGTTAGGTAATTTCAGTACTCTTCAAGATGAAATGATAAAAGAATGGGAAGAAGAGGTATGGAAACCTTATGAAGAGCAATTAAAGCAGTATGAAAAAGATTATGCTCAGTATCAAGAAGATTATCAAAAGTGGCATGATGATTTTATTGGTGCATTGAATAACTGGTATGATCAAATGAAAAATGCAAAAGAGGCTTATAAAGATGCATTAGATAATCTTCCTGCTAAGCAAATTCCAGATGAAAATGATCCAAAGTATCAATGGTACACAAATCTTTGGTTTAGAATGGGTGGATTATCAGATGCAGAAAAACAAGATAATCAAAATAATTACAAGATATTAGATGATTACTATATGTATAATGAAAATTGGTTAAAATTTGCCTTAGAACATGGTATTGTAACAATGGAGCAAGTGCAATTCCAAGAAGAAGGTGAAACTATCAATGAAAAAATGAATCAATATGCTTGGACAGCTATTCAATATGGTAATTGTGCAGATTTAGTTGAGGTGACAGATGATGTTGCGATAGCTAAGGCTGAAGCTGAATATCAGAGAAAGACAGCAGATATTCAAGCTAAAGATAAGAAATATGATAACGATTTGAAAAAATTAGATACAACTCACAATGCGCTGCAAACTGAATATGACTCAATAAAGTCTGTCATAGATAAGAATGTTGAAAGATCTTTTAAGGCATTTTCATAAAAAAAGAACCGATTATCGGTTCTTTTTTTATTTAGTTATTGAAAGCTTCAAAAAACGCCTGTATTAACTTATGCCCTTGAATTATAGAATTATAGTCTAAGGCTTCATCTTTTGAATGCATATTGTATACTGTGGCAAGTCCTACCAAGTATGGTGAGAATATTTCTCCGTTTTTATTTTTTTTGCCTGCGTAAATGTGAGTTTCCGCTCCTGCGTGGAATGATGAAATTTTGTAAGGTATTCCAACTTTTTTAGCTGCTGTTTCAAAAAGTATAGGAATATATTCATCTTCTACTTTTTCAAAAGGAGGAAGATGTTCTTCAAAAGTGATTTCAAATTTGGCTATATTTGCGTATTCTTTATTCGCATAAGCTATTTCATTTTGCATAAGAGTTTTAAGCTCTTCTTCTACGCTACGACTTGCACTTCTAATAGAATATGTAGCTTCTGCATGGGTGTTAATTACGTTTGTAACATTTACATCTCCAGCTCTAATACCACCGAGGTTGCAGGAGGTAATGACCTGATTATTTTCTGAGTAAAATACTCCTTGTGGTAAGTTAGATATAATATCCGCGATTAATTTAGCCGCATTTTCTCTTGTTTTATCTGCTATATCAATTCCGGAGTGTCCTCCCTTATATGTATTTACTGTGATTTTTGCAATTGTGTAACTGGCACCGGATACTTCTAATTGACCAAGACTATCGCTGTCACATACAAGTATATATTTGGAATTTAGTTTTGAAAAATCAACGTGCTTAATACCTGACATCCCTGATTCTTCGTCACGTGTGAACATTAATTCTAGTCCGCCATGTCGCATTTGAGAATTGGCAACTTCTTTTGCCAGTAAAAGTGCATTTGCAACGCCAGCCTTGTCGTCGCCTCCTAAGGTTCTATCTTTAGCTCGTATTAAATCACCGTCAATGTAGGTTTTAACAGGACTTTCATCACCTATTACATCCATATGAGCCGACAATAGTAGCGATGACTTATTTTCATCGGTAGCAGGAACGTTTGCATAAACATTCCCATAGTCATCAAGTTTACAGGAAATGTTATTTGTTTGGCAATATTTAACAATCCAGTTTGCAACATTTTCTTCTTTTAGTGAAGGTGATGGTATTTCTGCTAAATTACAGAATAAATCAATCAATTCATTATTTTCTCTTAGTTTTTCAATTTCCATATATTCCTACTCCTTAATATTAAGTAAATTGGGTTACAATATCATAGTACTATCCAGAATAAAAGACAAGTATTAATTTGAAATTATTTAATGTCAATTACGCTAACTCCATCTCCACCTTCGGTGTTATTGCCGGGACGGTAGTCTTTTACGTAAGGAGATGTTGATAAAAATTCCCTCAAGGCTGATTTTAAAGCTCCAGTACCGTGACCATGGATTAATGTTAGTGGAGAAACGTTTGCAAGGCTTGCTTCATCGAGCCAACTTTCAAGTTCGTCCAAAGCATCCTCAACTCTATATCCACGAAGGTCTAGAGTATTTGATACGTTGTATTTTTTCAGGGTAAAACTTTCCATAGAATTTGAGATAAGCGAACTTTGTTTTTTTTCATATTTTTTTTCATATGCTGCAAGTTTTTCTTTTTTGATTTTAGTTTTAATGTTTCCCATTAAAACAGGAACATTGTTACTTTTGTCAGGTAGTCCGAGTAATGTAACGATTTGATTTAATTCTTTGAGTATTACTTTGTCATTTATAGATATATTATTCCAATTAATCTCTTGATATTCGGTTTGTTCATTGTATTCTTCCAGTTTGTTTCGAAACTTTTGTTCAAGATTTCCAAGTCTAGCATAAGCACGACGAGCTACTTTTTCGGATTTTTCTTTGCGTAATTCATCAAGTATTTCTTTAATTTCTGCTTTTACAGAAAGTAATTCGTAGTCGAATTTATCCTTAATTTTTTTAATTGTTTTTTTCTTGTCTTTTTTTATTTCCGATAAATTATTTTCATATTCTTTTTTAATAGAAAGTGACTTTTCTTTAATATTTTGTGCGTCTTGGAGATTTTGAGATAATTCCTGTTGTGTTTGTTGAAGCTTTTCGACCACTAAAAAGGAAGAATCTTTTTGAGAGATAAGTTGATTTTTAGCGTTTTCAATAATAGATTTATCAAGTCCGAGGTTTGAAGAAATAAGTATTGCGTTACTTAAGCCCGGAATACCCATTAAAAGTTTATATGTAGGTTTTAGTGTGGTTGTGTCAAATTCAACTGATGCATTTTTAAAATATGGGTTGGAGTATTCCAGCGCTTTAAGCTCCCCATAGTGAGTTGTAACAGTTGAATAGACACCTTTATTCGCTAAGTATTCTAAAATTGTACTTGCCAGCACAGCCCCTTCTTGTGGGTCTGTTCCTGCACAAATTTCATCTAGTAGTACAAAACTGTCATTGTCACTTTTATTTGAAATTTCGATGATATTTGTCATATGTGAAGAAAATGTGGACAAATTTTGCAAGATACTTTGATCATCTCCAATATCTGCAAATATATTTTTGAATGGGTGAATTTTAGCCATTGTACAAGGTAGGAACATGCCAGACTTTGTCATCAAAAGGAACAGACCTATTGTTTTAAGTGTTACGGTTTTTCCTCCTGTATTAGATCCTGTTATAATTACTGATTTATATTCTTTTCCTATTTCAAAGTCGTTTGCTATAACATTTTCAACATTCCCTATTAAAAGCGGATGGCGCATTTTTTCCAGTGATATAATTTTCTGTTCTTCTGTTATTTCAGGTTCTATCGCTTGAATTTTTACGGCATATCGTGCTTTTGCAAAGTGATAATCTATTTGCGCTAAAAGTTTTTCGCTGAGAGCAATTTCTGTAATTTTATTTCTGATTAGGTTTGTTAATACTACTAAAATTCTTACAAGTTCGGCGTGAATTTGTGATTTTAGCTCTCTTATTTTGTTGTTTAAAGGTACTATAGACTCTGGTTCTATGTAAAAAGTTTTATTGGAAGCTGATACATCATGCACAATACCGGAGACTTTATTTTTAGAAGGTGCCATTACTTGGAATACAATTCTGTCATCTCGAGTTGTGTAAATATTTTCTTGTAGATGTTTTTGAAAGTCTGTATCAGCAAGAAGGGTATTAACTTGTTTTTTTAAGTTTTTTTCGGTGTCTTTTAACGACGCATAAAGCCCCTTAAGCTCAGGGGTTGCATCTTGTCTGATATTTAGTGTGTCGTCAAATGTATCAAAAATTTGTTCTTCAAGTTCTTTATCTGAAATTAGTTCTTTCGAAAGTGAAAGCAGTTGAGAATTTTGCTCCAAATTACTATTTAGAAATTTTTTTACAAGTCTTGATGAGCGAAGAGTTTGAGCTATGTCGATTAATTCTTCCTCGTTAAGGTAGTTTGTTGCAAGGATGTTTTGAATTTTTTTAAGATCAGCGACAAATCCGATTGGCAACTCTGCTGGCATGTCAAGAATAAATTTTGCTTCTTTCGTGTACTGCAGTTCTCTTTTAATTTCAGGAATGCTATTTTGAGGCTTGCAATCAAGGCAAAGCTTCTTGCTTTGTGGAATTTTAGCAAGTTCCGATATTTTTTCTTTAATTTTATCGAATTCAAGAGTTTTGAAGGTTTTAGTCGTAATGTCCATAGTTGTTATTTTATGCACAAATAAGTGAGTTTGCAAGCTCTTAGTCAAGATAGACGTCTTCAAGTAGTTTAATTTCAAAATCAGTGCCGGCAGGTATTGAAATTCTTCCACCTTTTGCAAAAATTGCAAATACAGGAGATCCTACTATGTTAACACCGTAAACTAATACACCTGCAACCGCTGTAAATGGAGTTAAAATAAGCGTCCAAGGGTTTTGAGCGAGTTTTACGGTTCCTCTCATTGATTTTTTGTAGAATTTAGCTCCCGGTTTTGTTGAATTAGCAACACCTTTCCAGTATTGGTGTTTACCTTTTATGTTATTTACAAATATTTTTTTACCGTTAGCTTTGGTAATTTTAGCTTCTACTTTTCTAGTTGTGCCTCTAAATACCAATCTATCTACATTAATTACGATAAGTCCGCCATTACCGGTCATTTGAGGAGGATGTGAGTCTTCGATTGTAGCCTTAAATATTGTACCAGCTGGGATTGTTACATATCTTTGTGTGATACTTTCTTGTGTTTTAAAAGACATTGTCGAATTTACTGGAGTTGAGTCAGAAATTGCTGTTAGGGATTTTACTTTAAATTTAGTACCTTTTTTGATTTTTATTGCAGTTATTCCTTCTCGAGAAAATTTACTTTTTTCTTGTCCAGGTAAGTTTTCAATACGCCGAGGTGCTTTTTTATTGGTTTGTTCTATAGCAGGTAAATTTTTGGGAGGTAGAGGAGTTTGAGAGCTTTGTGAAGATGTTGGAGTTGAGGTTGTTTTTGGTGTAGTTACTTCAGTTTTGGGTAAAGGAGGAAGCAAGTCCTTTTCAATTTGAGAAGGATTGTAGTGCTTTCTTATTTCTTCATCAACAGAAGTGTCAAGTTCTAAAGCCAATGCTGACATTGAAAACATTGACAATGCCAGCATTAAACTTAATGTTTTTTTGAAAAGCGAGCTTTTCACTGTTTTTACCCCTCACGCTATTTAAGTAATTCATTGATAGCTTTTGCAGCTTTTTTGCCAGCTCCCATAGCATTTATAGCGTTAGATTCTCCAACAGGGGCAACATCACCACCCGCGTAGACAGTTGGTATGTTTGTGCAACGAGTTTCGCCATCTACGGTTATATAACCGCGTTTGTCTGTGATAATTTCAATGCCTTCAGCTTCAGCAGATCTTTGAATAATTGGATTAGGACCAGTACCGAGAGCAACAATAACCGTATCTAATTCCATAGTTTCGATTTTACCAGTTGCAACAGGTTTGCGTCGACCGCTTTCATCAGGTTCACCGAGTTCCATTACCTCTAATTCTACAGCTTTAACATATCCATCTTCGCCCAGAATTTCTTTTGGTGCATATAAGAATTTGAATACAACACCTTCTTCTTTTGCATGACGAATTTCTTCCAGACGTGCAGGTAATTCTTTTTCTGTACGTCTGTAAATTATATAGACTTCCTCAAAACCGACACGTACGGCAGTTCTGGCTGCATCCATTGCAACATTACCACCACCAAATATTGCAGCCTTTCTACCAACTCTTAACGGTGTTGGACTGTCCGGTTGTCCTGCTTGCATAAGATTTACACGCGTTAAAAATTCATTTGCAGAGAATACTCCGTTTAAGTTTTCCCCTGGAACGTGAAGCATTTTTGGTAATCCTGCACCTGAACAGATAAATATGGCATCAAATCCATCTTCTTTTAACTGTTTTAAAGTGATAGATTTACCTACGATAACATTTGTATGGAATTTAACGCCCATTGCTTTTAGGTTTTCAATTTCTCTATCAAGTACAGTTCTAGGAAGTCTGAAAGGAGGTATTCCATAACGAAGTACCCCGCCCAACTTGTGAAGAGCTTCAAATACAACCACTTCATGACCTTCTTTTCTCAAGTCTGCAGCGGCTGTAATACCTGCGCAACCTGAGCCAACAACTGCAACCTTTTTTCCTGATGGTTTAATTTCAGGCATTTCAGCTTTTGTATTATCTCCCACATATCTTTCGAGTGCGCCTATTGCAACAGGAAGACCTTTAATGCCTAAAACACAATTTCCTTCGCATTGGCGTTCTTGAGGACATACACGTCCGCATACTGAAGGTAGCATACTTGTTTCTCGAATTATTTCACCTGCTTTATCTAAATTACCTTCTTTTATTGCTTGTATGAATTGCGGTATTTGAATGTTTACAGGACATCCTTGGACGCATCTTGGATTTTTACAGTTTAAGCATCTTGATGCTTCAAGTTTTACCTGTTCTTCTGTTAAATTGCTTTCTACAGGATCAAAGTTATGTCTTCTTTCCATTTTATCCTGCTCTTGCACACGTTGTCTTTCTATTGCCATCTTATATCCCCTTATTTAAAATATGATATTATCATATTGATATTATAGGCGAAAGAATTCCTATATGCAAGAAATTTAATAAATAGAAGTTAATATTATTTATAGAAAACAAAAGCGGTGATTTCACCGCCTAATGTTATTTTATATTTTTAACTATTTCGATAATTTTATCAGCAGCCTGTTCAGGTGTAATTTTTTCGACTTCGCCAGTTTCGCGGGTTTTGAATTCGACAAGTCCTTCATTGATTGTTTTACCGACAGTTATGCGGTAAGGGAAACCTATTAGATCTGCATCTTTGAATTTGACTCCGGCGCGTTCGTCCCTATCATCAAGTACAACTTCAACATTAGCTTTTTGAAGTTTTTCATACAGTTCATTTGCTGTTTTCATCTGAAGTTCGTCTAATATATTTACGGGAACGATAGTGACATGGTAAGGTGCAATCGAAATTGGCCATTTAATCCCATGTTCATCATAGTGAGCTTCAACTGCTGCAGCTGCAGTTCTTGAAATTCCAATTCCATAGCATCCCATTACAAAAGGTTTAGTCTTGCCGTCAATATCTGTATATACAGCATTCATCGGTTTGGAATACTTTGTACCAAGTTTAAATATATTACCGACTTCGATTCCTCTTGTTACTAAAAGCGGTTTACCGCACACAGGGCAAAACTCTCCTCTTTCAACAAGGCGAATGTCAGCGTATTTTAATTCATTTAGCCCTAAATCATTCAAATTCGCACCTATAAGGTGTTTGTCGGTTTCGTTAATGCCGACTACAAAATTTTTCATATCTTTGACTGTTTCATCTAAAATGATAGGAACATCAGTTATACCTTTAGGACCAATAAACCCAGGTACGGCGTCAAAACCGTGTTCAGCCATCAATTCAGCTATTTCAGCAGAGGATGCAATTCTGATGTCTATTCCGCCTGCGGCATTCATTAATTTAGTTTCTTCCACGGTTTTATCTGCTCTAATTAATGCTATGACAGGTTTTTTATCGACGATATATACAAGTGATTTTAAAATCAGCGATGAAGGGATATCTAAAAATGCTGATAATTCCTCAATAGAGTGAGTGTTTGGAGTATCAACAATTTTTGTTTCACTGAAATATTCTTTACCATCAACAACTGCTTTTGGTAAGTTTGATATCGCATGGTTTGAGTTTGCGGAGTAATCGCAGGTATCGCAGTAGAAAACATCATTTTCACCTGCATCAGTATCAGTTATAACCATAAATTCATGGCTAACGCTTCCGCCTATTGCACCTGAGTCAGATTGAACCATTTTAGTTGCGAGTCCGCAGCGATCAAAAATTCTTTTGTAAGCACGCGCCATGTTTTCATATTCTTTATCAAGTCCCGCTTCGTCGACATCAAAGCTGTAAGCATCTTTCATTATAAACTCGCGACCTCTTAAAAGTCCGTAGCGAGGTCTGACTTCATCACGAAATTTTGATTGGATTTGATATAAGTTCACTGGCATTTGTTTGTATGATTTTAGCCCGTCTCTAGCTATGGCTGTAATAACTTCTTCATGAGTCGGACCAAGACACATAATTCTGTCGTGCCTGTCTTTTAGACGCATAAGCTCTTTTCCGTAAGCCTCCCAACGACCAGATTCTTCCCATAACTCTTTTGGTTGGACAAAAGGCATTAAAAGTTCCTGAGCGCCTGCTGCATCCATTTCCTCTCTGACTATATTTTCTACTTTTTTCAATACTCGCCACATTAGTGGTAAGAAGTTATATACACCGCTTGTGAGTTTTCTAATATATCCTGCTCGGGCAAGCATTTTATGAGAAACAACTTCTGCATCAGAAGGAAATTCTCTTAGGGTTTGTACGAATAATTTTGACATTTTCATAATTTTTTTTCCTTACTATTTATATTTTTTATATTACAGGCACATCAATAGGATCGATTAGAATAACTTTCAATGTTGTTCCTTTATTGATATATATGTCACTGCCTTTTCTAATCATATCAGCAATACCGTCGTAGACGTAGTAGGCACCAGCTCCAATTCCTCCGCCAATTGCAGATATTGGCACAGTTAAAATTCTTAAGTATCCGCCTGCAACATCTTCAAATGTTTCATCTCCCCAATTAGTTGAGGTTTTTGCTATATCTTTAGTTTTTTCCCAATTTTGTTTTAGTGCATCCAGATAACCTTTTGAAGCTGTGAGTCCGCCGTCATAAGTTAGATCAGTTCTACCGACAACAGACATTGAAATAGGTAGTTGTCTTCCATTTGGTGTTACAACGTGGTCAAAATTCAGGTACATTATTGAACCTTTTGAAAATCTTTGTGAAGGGGTAATTTTGCTTATACTACCTCTTACTAGGGAACCCATTGGAAGTATTACGTCAGTATCAGATGTCTGGTCTGTCATCAAAACTGCTTGGAATTCTTTTCCAAGAAATTCAGGAGATGAGCTAATCGGTGTTAATAGTTTTAGCTCAAATTTAGTTCCTGCAGGAATTCTTTTTGTCTTTGCATTAGCGTTAAATGGTGCTGCAAGTACCATTTGAGTAAGCATAAACATTGTTAAAATAACTGATAAAATTTTTAATCTCATAAAAAACTCTCCTGTAATTATCCGGAACACGATTATTTTACATCAAAAGATGAAGTTTTTGCAATAGTTTGCATAAGTTTTAAAAAGCTGTTAATATTTAACTATGTCAAAACTTGATAAAATAGAAGAATTACAAAATGTCCTAAAGGAGGATAATACGAATTTTCAAGCGCGCAGACAGCTCGCTGTGCTTTTGCTCGATACGGGTTTCCCTAAAGAGGCGTTGCAGCACTTCTTATATTTAACAAAATTTTTTAATGACGATAGCGGGATTTACTATAATCTTGGTATTGTATATGAAAAGTTAAAGGAGTTTGATAAGGCTGTTGACGCGTATAAAAAAGCGATAGAGTTATCTCCTGATGAGGTTGATTCTTATTACAATCTGGGGCTTGTGTACATTGCAAAAAAGATGTATGAGGAGGCTGTAGACTGCTTTGAAACTGTCTTAGAGCATGATAGTGATGATTCTAATTCTTACTTTAGTATTGGACTTTGCTATTTCAAAGAGGGTAAGCTTGACGGTGCAAAGTATTATTTTGAACGTACTGTTGAATTAAATGATGAGGATATTTACGCTCATTTTTACATTGGAAATATTTTGAAAGATCAGGGGGATTTGGATGGCGCTTTGAATAAGTTTTACAAAGTGCTTGAGCTTTCGCCGGATTATAGCTGGGCATATTTTAATATAGCTGCGATTATGTATGAAAAGCAGGATTATGAATGTGCAATAGATAATTTAAAAAGAACGATAGAGCTTAACAGCAAGGATTACGATGCTTACATCATTTATGCAAAGATTTTAACAAAGATGAATAAGCTTGAGGAGGCGTCAGAAATTCTTGAAATGGCAGAAGAACAGGGCGCTAATACAGGTGATTTTTATTATATTTGTGCTAGACTTGCAAAGTTGCGTCACGAAACAGAAGAGAGCAACGAGTATTTAAAACTCGCACTAAAAAATTTCACTACCCTGTCAATCAGCCCGAAAAAAGTTCAGGCTGAAATGATGTAGGAAGTGTTAATTAGTATTTGCATATTGCATAGTAGTTAGAGTTGTCTTTTCTTTGAGGGTCTACTAAGATGTCATGAAAATACGGATGGTACATCCAGGCAAGAGAGGAAGCATATTGTTGTGATGTCCAGTAAAAATCTTCGTTGTTTACAAAAGCTTTTTTAAAAACTTCTCTATATCTTTTTTCATCCAAGTTTAGATTAATGTCGTGATATAAGTAACCGCTTGATTGTGCAGTAATTTTATCTGTTTTATATACATAATTCATTAATGCGGCTAAATCTGCTCTTGAGGTAAGATTATTAATTCCGCCGCATTGTTTGACTGCGGCGGCCCAGTAATCTTTGGCATTAGTTCCTCGGTAACAAGAGGAGATTCCATATTTCCCCTTAATCAACATACATTCCTCATATGATAGAGGATTTTGCGGAATAAATGGAGCCCCGTAACAAACGCCATTTAATTCAAAGGCACAGCTACCCCTGCCAAGTCTATTTACGTTGATTGCGTATATATCTTTGCCAGAACTATTAGGTGCTTTATATCCGGATACATCGTATAACATTGATATACAACTTATTCCGTTGATTTGATTATTAAAAGGATCTTGTTTACATTCAGGATTATAGGCTATTATTGCGTTTATTCCATTTGAAAATTGTATTCCAATAGTTTCGGTTGTCCAGGTTTCCTGTCCCAGATAATATGAGTTTTTTATTGTGGATAAATCAACTGTTTTATTTGTATTGCCCCATTTTATATTTTGTGTAATACATTTATTCACTTCTCTATTAGAGCATATTTTATCTATTTTTATATAATTTTGGAGTTGCTTTACAAAACTTTCGGTGTCGATGTAACCTGATAAAACCCCTTCGGCGTTCATTTGTTTAGTAGCTTCTTCAAGCTTTTTGACAAACACATTCGAGGCGGTATCCCAAGCTTTTTGCTGATGTTTTTGTATCAAATTGGGTATTGTTAGTGCTGCAACTACTCCGATTACTATAAGTGCAATTAGTATTTCTGATAATGTAAAAGCTTTTCTTTTCATTTATACCTCCTTTTGTAATGTGTCACCTTACATATTTACAATTATTATTGAGGCAAAATAAAAATATGTCAAGACTTAATCTTTTAGGTGCAAACATAAAAAAGTATCGAAAGCTCAGAAAGCTTTCGCAAAATCAGCTGGCAGAAATTTTGGATTTTTCGCGAGAGCATATTGCTTGCATTGAGACGGGCAAAGAATTCATAAGTCTGCGAAAGCTTTTTGACTTAGCTGATATATTGGATGTACCTGTTAAAGATTTTTTTAATTTTGATTAATCTCGGATAATAACACAGTTTTATTTGTTTTCAGGCATGAGAATTGATATTACTGCGTTATTGAGGTTGAGATATTTTTTGATAGTGGCTTCAAGATCCGCTAATTCTATTTCTTCAAGGTCGTTTAGATAATCCTCAATAAGTTTGAGATCGTTGCAGACTGTGAAGTAATAGCCGATTGTTTCTCCTATTTCTGACACGGTCTCAGCTTCTTGAGCAAAACGAGATTTGATTTTTTTCTTAGCCTTAAGTATTTCATCTTGTGTAATCGGTCTTGTTAATAGCCCTTGAATTTCTTTTTTTATAAGATCAAGTGCTAATTCTTTTTTCTCCGGCTTAAAATTGGCTTGTATAAAGAAATTGTTCCCATCTTTAAACTGATAATGTTCACTGTTAATCATATTAAAGATTGGATCTTTTTGTTTTTCTATCAAGTTTTGATATAGTCTTGAGCTTGTTCCATCCCCGAGTATTATGCAAATAAGATCGAGCTCAATATTCGCTTTAAGCTCGCTTGCTTTAGGTCCGAGATATCCTATCATTAAATAACCGGTATTTGCATTTGTTGTGTTTTCTACAATGATGGTGTTATCTGTCGGGGTATCAATTTCGTTGAATTTTTGTGGAGCATTTTGTCTGTTTTTAAAATCGAATCCTTTTTCGACTGCGTCGAGTACTTTTTGTTTGTCAAAGTCTCCGACTATTATTGTTGTCATATTCTCAGGAGTGTAAAAAGTTTTGTAGTAATCCATAATTTGTTTTTGTGTGACTTGTGAAATTATTTCAGGTGTACCTATAACATCTCTTTTGTAGGGGTGTTTTTTGTACATATTGAAATTGCAAGCGTTGTAGACTTTTGTCCAATTTTGGTCTTTACGCATTCTGATTTCTTCTATTACTACATGTCTTTCGCGCTTGTCGCTTACAGAGCTGTCGTCTAGGTCAAAAGGTGCGCCAATTTCTTCTTCAGGAAGTATAGGATCAAGCATCATATCAGCGTGCAAATCTATTGCAAGATAAAGATCTTGATCTTCTTTCCCCTTAGGTAGGGTAACGTAGTAAAAAGTATAATCCTTCCATGTTGCTGCATTGACTATAGCTCCTTTTGATTCGAGAATTTTATCAAATTCACCTGCTTTGTGCTTGTGAGTGCCTTTGAACATAAGGTGTTCTAAAAAGTGAGAAATTCCGTTATTGCTGTCGTTCTCGTTAATGGAGCCAGTCTTCACCCAAGTGCTTACGTTCACCAAATCACCTTCTTTGTGAGCAAGGACAATCCTATGACCGTTATCGCGCTCGTATATTTCGACATCTTGTGTTAAAAACGGATATTTGACGTAACTTTTTTTCATTTGAATCACCTTTTTTTATATTTTAACTCTTTGTAAATATTATACTGCAAAAATAAAATTTTTAGGTTATAATTCACCTATGGAAAATATAGTTAATCGATTAAAAAATAAGGTAGTAGTGTCAGTTCAGGCGATGCCTAGTGAGCCTTTGTATTTAGAAAAGTGTATGGCAGCGATGATGAAATCGGTTGTCAAAGGTGGAGCTGGTGGGCTAAGAGTTGCTGGAGTAAGGGATGTAAAAAATGCCAAAACGCTTTTCGATATCCCAGTAATCGGGATTACTAAGCCTGATATAATCCCCGCGAACTGGCAAGAAATTGTCTACATAACATCGACTGTTAATGATGTGTTAAGTTTAATTAGCGCAGGGGCTGATGTAATTGCATTTGACGGTACATCAAGACCTCGACCGGATGGCAGTAAGCTTTCAGAGATTATTAAATACATTAAAATAAACAAACGAGTTTCAATGGCGGATATTTCGACAGTAGAAGAGGGTATCAGCTGTGCAAAACTTGGTGCAAATTTGCTTTCTACTACACTTTCTGGATATACACAATTTTCTCAAAACCGTGGAGATGGGCCGGATTTTGAATTGCTTGAAAATCTTGTAAAAGAAACAAATGTTCCAGTTGTGCTTGAGGGAAGAATTTGGGAGCCAGAAGAGGTTGATCGAGCTTTTGAACTTGGGGCGCACTGCGTTGTAATCGGTTCAGCTATTACTCGTCCTCAGTTGATTACAAAAAGATTTGTACAAAGAAAAAAGTAGGTGTTTGATGAGAAAAGCTTTAGCCATAGATGTTGGCGGAACTAAAGTATATAGTACGCTTGTGAATGAGAAGGGTGAAATTGTTTCAGATGTAGAGAAGTTTTCAACACCAAAGACTTTTGATGAGATATGTTCACTTTTTAAAGAGATAATAGAAAAACACGAGCGAGAAGTGGATGTGGTGGCATTTGCTACTTGTGGTGCTGTGAATAATTCTAATGACGGGATTTTAGGTTCTACTGGTAATATTGCGGAAGATTATCCAAAGATGGATTTTGCTTCATTGAGCAAAAAAAAAGTTTTTGTGGAAAACGATGCCAACTCTGCTGCTTGGGCTGAGCATATAATAGGTGCGTCAAAAGGAATGGCATATTCAATAATGTTAACTTTAGGCACTGGCGTAGGCGGTGGAATAATCCTTGATAATAAGTTATATAAAGGGAAAAATGGTGCGGCTGGAGAAATGCATTTTAAAATGCGTAGGAATAAGCATAGAAAATGTACTTGTGGTTCGTATGACTGTTTTGAAAGCTATGCTTCAGGAACAGGATTGAAGCTTACAGCGCGTGAGATGTTAAATGATATGAGCGTTACCTCTTATGATGTTATAGCAGGGATGAAAAACGGTGATGAAAAGATGATAAAAGTTTTTTCTCGCTGGCAGGATGATATTTTGACCGGACTTATCGGATTAGCTGATATTTTTGACCCTGATGTTATTGTGCTTTCCGGATCTATGGCACAGTTTGTCGATACTGACTATTTGACAGAGCAGGTGAATAAGGAAATTGTGACAACACCGACAAAAGTTGTAAAGGCTCAAGCGGGAAATTATTCAGGTATGATTGGTGCCGCACTTTTAGCTTTGGGGGTTGAGCGCTAATGGGAAAGGCTAAAAAAAGAGGGTTTCGTAGAGGTGATTTGGATGAGTTTTACAGACTTTCTCGCGAGGAGGCTGTGCAGGAGGTTGTAAAACTATTGAAAGAGTCTGATAATAACGCGATTAGCTTAATTACTTTGTTCGGGTTAAGTGCTGAGGAGCTGCTTGAGGCTGGTGCTGATTATGAAGATGTTGTGCAGATGCGGAGTATGCTAAAATGAAAAAGTTTTTTGAACGTTTCCTTTTTTGGTGCGATTGCTCAAGGGCTTTTGCGTTGCCTATGACGGTTATGTCGTGGGTTGTCGCTTTTTTATGGGGAATTAAAAACTCAGGTGATATTTTTAATGGTATCTTAGCGCTTGTAGGAATTATATTCGCGCACCTCGCAACGAATTTACTTGATGATTATTTTGATTATAAAATCCTTATAAAAGATGAAAGTTATTTAAAATCAGCTCAGAAATGTAAATGTGCCCATATTTTTGAGGGGCGTGTAGAACCTGTTGAAATTTTGAAAATGGCATTTTTCTTTTGTTTGATAGCTGCTTTGATTGGTTTAATTTTGACGGTTAAACTTGGAATAACGATTGTCGGCTTGGCTTTTGTAGGTGCATTGGTAACATTGTTATATCAAAAATGTTCACTTGTAGGGTTGAGTGAGGTTGCGGTTTTTGTTGCGTATGGACCATTAATGTTCGAGGGCGTGTATTATGTAATGACGGGCGACTTTTCTTTGGAGGTATTTTATTTATCTTTAGCGGTGGTTATGTTCACGCTCGGATTTTTGTATGTGCATACAATTTTGGATTATGAGGGTGATATGACATCTCATAAAAAAACACTGTGTTGTCGGATTGGTGATGTAGGCAAAGCTTTAAGGCTTTTGATTGCTTTTTATGTAGTCGGTTATTTGATGTGCGTTATGCTTGCTTTTCGCAGTAATAATTTCTATTTACTGCTGCCGTTTTTAACTATTCCTGTTGCGGTTGAGACTTATCGTCATACAAAAGCTTTTCAAAAAGACGCTATTCCTGTAGTCAGATGGTGGAATTTGCCTTTTGAAAACCAAGAGTATTTCAAATCTGAGGGAAGTTTTTCATTTTATTTTACATTGTTTCAGGCTAGGAATTTGATGATGGAATTTTGTATTTTAATGTGTATTGCTATACTTCTTCCAGCGGTTCTACAATAAAATCTATTAAAAATGGTTTTTCATCAGAAAATGCTTTTTTGACGGCTGATTCAAGTTGTGATTTTTGAGTAACTTTTATCGCTTCTATTCCGTAGCTTTCTGCAAGTTTTGTGAAGTCTGGATTAATGAGTTTTGTCGCGAAGTAATTTTCATTAAAGTTATTTTTTTGCAGTTGTCTTACCATACCGAGATATCCGTTGTTGAGAATCATAACTTTAACAGGTAGATTATATTCTTTTAAAGTCGCAAGCTCTTGGATATTCATCTGAATTGAGCCATCTCCAGCTATGCACACGATAGGATTTTTAGAAGCGGTAGCAGCTCCTATCGCAGCAGGGAAGCCAAAGCCCATTGTGCCAAAACCTCCTGAGGTTATCATTTTGACTTTTTCAGGTAAGTATTGTATTGCAAAAATTTGATGCTGTCCGACTTCTGTTGTCACGATTTCAGCGTATTTGTAAATCTCTTTTATGACATCAGAAGATGAAAGATGTTTTGTCGTTACGCTAAATTCTTTGTCCAAATTTTTTAGAATCAATATTGAATTAAGCCAGCTTGGGGATTTCGGTTTTACATTGATTTTAGACAGAAATTCTTTGATGTCAGCGCAAGTACATTCAGAGGTATCCATATTTCTACCGAGCTCATTGGGGTTAATATCGACTTGTATGACGATTTTATCAAGGAGGCAATTTTTATCAAAGGCTGATGTAATTCTATCGTTAAGCCTTGCTCCAAGAACGATTAGAAGATCCGCTTGCCTAAACACTTCATTTGCAGCGTTGCTTCCATAAATCCCGAGCATGCCAAAAAAGTTTGTTGAATTTTTTGAATATGCACCCATACCAAGCATCGTTGATACAATTGGTATATTGTGGAGTTGTGCGAATTGATACAACTCATTTTCAGCTTTTGATTGAAGCACTCCTGCTCCGCAAATTATGAGCGGACGAGTGGAATTGTCTATTAATTCTTCTATTTTGTGCAGATTGTCAAAATCGTTGTGATAGAATGTTTTAAAGCTTGGTAAAATGTTTTTATACTCTGCATTTTGAGAAAAGACATCTTGAGGAATATCGATTACAACGGGTCCTTTTCTTCCCGATTGTGCAATTTCAAAAGCTTCAATAAGCGTTTTTTCAAGCTCGCTTGCATCTTTTACTTGAAGTCCTGCTTTTGTGATGGTTTTTGTCATTTCAACGATGTCGACCTCTTGGAAAGAGTTTTTTCCGAGTAAACTTTTGTCGATTTGTCCCGTGAGAATTACAAGTGGAGTCCCGTCAAAGTGCGCGTTAGCGATACCAGTAAGTGTATTGGTAGCCCCGGGACCTGAGGTCACAAGTACAATTCCTACACGACCGGTTAGCTTTGCATACCCTTCTGCGCAGTGCACTGCTGCTTGCTCATGGCGTACAAGATAATGCCTTACAGTACTTTGCTTAGACAACTCATCATATACATCAAGTACAGCACTCCCAGGGTAGCCAAAAATCCTGTCCACCCCGAGAACTTTCAGGGTTTGAACAGTGATTTGCGCACCTGTAAGTATTTTGTTTTGTACTTTTTGCATTGACTATTCTCCGATAAATGAATATTAGCATAAAAGTGCCTACTTGAATGAATAATTTTTTTGTAACAAATTATAAAGCCTTACTTTGTTGAGAATTGTAGCTTTTTCTCCTGTGGATGAATGAAATTTTTATTTCCCCCTTGCGGAGCAGCGAAAAATACGATATAATCGAAATATGAGTATTACGTTTAGAAATACAATCAGGTTGGAAG
>CALUVH010000017.1 GCA_944324175.1 Candidatus Gastranaerophilales bacterium
TTTATGTCCATCGTTTATATGCGGCTAGCATATAAACTGCTCGACTTTATTTTATCGCTTGGCTTTCGCTTCGCGTTAAAGTTCTTGTCCTTAATCATTTTTAGTTGAATTAACAAGTATTTAATCGTTTTCAGCTATTCTGTTTTCAATGTTCAGTCATGTCAATGCCCACTCACATTTACTTGAATATAAGCTATGCTCGGGGTCATCGTGAGGTATTAACCTCTCAAATCTGAAGCTTGTTTCCAAGTCCCTGCTGCTTGTTTGTCTC
This sequence comes from Candidatus Gastranaerophilales bacterium, assembly GCA_944324175.1. Classification (GTDB taxonomy): domain Bacteria; phylum Cyanobacteriota; class Vampirovibrionia; order Gastranaerophilales; family Gastranaerophilaceae; genus CALUVH01. Next base: position 272 of record CALUVH010000017.1, read on the forward strand.
ACAGCATTTATTATCTTATTCCTTCAAATTTGTTTGTCAAGTCTTTTTTAAAATTTTCTTTAAGATTTCTTAACAATCTTTATTTCGGCTTTCAAAGTTGCTGTTCTTGCGAACTTTTTCATTATTACAACTTCAATTTGTTTTGTCAAGTCCCTTTTTAAAATTTCTTAACAATTCTTTTTTTCTGATTTAAAGTACAACGCTCAACGCGCATCTCTTATCGTAGAATAAAAAAAAATATTGTCAAGTGGGATAAAACTTTTAAAACTATTTATATTTCTCGACTTGTAGTGTGTAGTTTTGAATGTTCACTGTGCCAGTTCTCATATCGGGCACGTCTTTTATAGTATGACTAAAAAATTTTTTTTGCAATAACCATTTTTATATTTTTTTATTTTTACATTTTTGTATTACCTTAAAATGTTTGATATTATTGCATCATGCTGAAATTAATATTTCTTAATAAATTCCGATTGCTCAGTTCTAATCTCTTAGATGTTATTCATTCAAAAAAGTTCCCCACAAAAATCTCATCAAAATGAATGAGGGGAATTGAGTCGCGATGACTTATAATGCTAAATATATTTTCAAATAGATAGAATAAAGTTACTGGTACTAATAAGGAGATTTATGATGAAAAAGCTTTTAAGAAACACTATTTTTTCTACCGCGCTATTTTTAGCATGCTCATGCCCAACTTTTGCAGATGGAAATGCTTTCACTCCACTGAACTTTGATGACACAGCTTACGGCGTAAAAAATACTTCAACTACAAGCATGCCTCAACCGACAAGCGCTACTCAACAAATACAGCAGGTTGGCAATGAAAACATGCAAAATGCTATTTTGCAACTAGACAATGCTCAAGTTGATGTTAGAAACCAATTATTGGACTGCAAGACCAAATTTGCAGAAATTGATGCTCAATATAAAACCATCAAACAAGAAAGAGATGCTGCTTATAAACAAATGAAGGATATAGAAAAGAAAATTAAAGAAATAGACAAAACTAAAGAAAAAATCAGAAAAAATATGATGTAACTTATTTTATATTTTAAATAATACTCATTAAGCATGCTGTAGTTAGCATGCTTTTATTTTGTTTTTTATTATAGGCTATGTTAATTATTTCCTGTATATAGGCGTATGTAATTCCAATATGAACGAAATACTTTTTTTACGTAATTTTGCGTTTCTTCGTATGGAATTTGTTCTACAAACTCGTCTGTATCATTATAGTTTATAGACTGTTGCCAAGCTTTCAAAGAACCGATTCCACCATTATACGCAGCTATGGAAGAGATATCTTTTCCTTCAAGCATGCTTTTTAGAAATGCATAGTAGTAATTACCAAGTTTTATATTGAACGACGCATTAAAAAGATCATCCACACTAGTCATGCCAAGTCCATAGCGATGACTTATTTCGAAAGCAGTCGAAGGCATGAGTTGCATTAAGCCACTGGCACCTACTGCACTTTGCGCCAAGGGATCAAAATAGCTTTCTTCTCTTATAACAGATAACATTAACGGCATGCTCACTCCAGTTTCATCAGAATACTTCTCTACTGTTTCATAATAATTAACCGGATATACCAACCTCCAACGCAAATCATATTTATCCGGCTTATCTGATATTTTTTCCATGGCATCTCTTGCTACAAGCATGGAATGAGCATAATCTCCCTTTTTATACAAAACCCAACTTTTTACAAAATCATCATCGCCATATAACTCACTTATTACATCAAAATCCTTCAATTCAACCAATTTAACTATTATATTTTTTCTGGTGTATCGATACGGGTATGTAACCGGAGACTGAATAATATAATTCGTAATTATCGGACTTTGCAGACGATTTAAATGCAAATATGCTCTATAGGCATAATATGAATCAGGATATTTTGTTATTACGTTACTATAATAGGTGTTATATTTACTGTAATCATTAGTTTTTTCATATAATTTTCCCATCCAAAACATGACTTTTGGAGTTGAATTTGCATTAGGAAACTTTTTAAGATAATCCAATCCTATTTTTTCAGCATCAGCATACTTATGCTCTTTATATTTTTGAAAAAATATATTTGCAAGCGCATCTGCTGAAAACTGACCATTCGGATATTTAAGATACAATCCGGAATAACAAGCTGGCTGATCAATATTTTTTACACTTCGACATTTTAGATTTAAAAGATAATCCTTACCTTTTTGCGGATTTAGAGAGATTAAATCAACTACAGTCTGGAGACGATTTTTATTGGTAAATGATATATATTTGTCTATTACAGCATGCAAATCTTCATCGGATACATAATTTGAATAATCACGTAATCCAATCTCTGTAAGATACTTTGCACGTGTATAATTTTTAAGCGCATACGATACCAACACATCAAGTGTCCAACTTTCTGCCAGCTGCGTATTACTTAATAATAACTTTGATTTTTCATAATCACCAAAAAGATAATAGGATTTAGCCATTAATAGATAATCATCCCCATTAATTTCTTTTTTAAGCCCCAACCAATTTTCACAAGCATTTATCGCAAGTCGACCTGTTGGTGCTTTTTTCAGATAGTGACGAAAATAATTTTCCGCATCATTCTTTTCTGAAAGAGGAAACATTTCTTCATTATCATGATATTTGTTGATAAGCATAACACCCAAATAGTACTCCGAAGCAATTCCATAATCAGTATTCGGATATTTATTTACAATCTCTGTAAAGTATTTTTGGGCAAGTTTTGGATTTTTAAAAATTATTTCCTGAGCAGTTAAATACTTAGCTCGAACACTTAAAGCATGCCTTGGATAGTTATTAAAAAGTAACTGATATTGCTTAACAGCCGCATTATCATCTCCAAGCTCATGCGCAGCTTCAGCTTGATGATATATCGCAATCGGCTTCAGGTTTGAAAGAAAAGAGACCTTTGAAAAAAGATAATAAGAATTTGAATAATCACCTTTTTTCATATCTTCTAAGGCTTGTGAATATATCTCTTCTGTTTTAACCGGCGGCTGATATAGCAATGCAAAAACACCACCCAGCAGCATAATCGTCCCTGCTATACTCCCTAATATTATTTTTTGTTTAAAATTCAACCCAATCATACTACCGTAATTCTAACACAAAAAGTAATAATTTAGCAAACCAGCATTAATTTTGTGTTAAAATCAAGGTATGAAAAGAATTATTGATGCAAACTTAAATAGAGGAACCGAAGCATTAAGAGTATTGGAAGAAATTTCAAGATTTCTTATTGAAGATTTTGAAGTGTCTGAAAATTTAAAATTAATAAGACATGAACTTAATAATTTACAAGAAAAAGATTATGACGCTTTGATTAATGCAAGAGATACTGAAAACGATATTGGTATCGCAATGAAAAATCCTGACAGACGTTCTGATATCCAAAATATCTTCAAAGCAAATATAAAACGTCTTCAACAAGTACTACGAGTGCTCGGTGAATACAGTTGCGAGCATGCCGCAATATTTGAAAAATTGCGCTATGAATCATACATTTTGGAGAAAAAAATGTGGAATAAATTAAAAGAAAAATATAATAAGCTAAAATTAGGAGATAAAAAACTATATCTTGTAACTAATTCTGATAAATTTGACAGCGATGACAAATTTTTAGATGCCATTGCTTCAGCCTTAAAAGGTGGAGTCGATATTTTACAACTCAGAGAAAAAAGCATGCCTGCTAATAAAATTATCGAACTCGGTCAAAAAATAAAATTACTTTGCGCGGAATACAATGCTACTTTTATCGTAAACGATAGAGTAGATATAGCATATGTTTTAGAAGCTGATGGAGTGCACCTTGGTCAAGATGACATGGATGTTGCCTCTGCAAGAAAAATTCTCGGAGATAACGCAATAATAGGAGTTTCCACCCATGCTCCCGAACAAGCAAAAAAAGCAGTAATCGATGGAGCGGATTACATCGGAATGGGACCGGTTTTCACAACACCTACAAAACCGGGTAGAAAATCTGTTGGAATTGAATACGTTAACTGGGTTAGCAAAAACATCAATATACCTGCATTTGCAATAGGAGGAATTGACCTCAATAATGTCAAAGAAGTCATCGACAATGGTGCAAAACGTATTGCTGTAGTTCGAGCAATTATAAACGCAAATTCACCAGAATTGGCTGCTCATCAATTTTATGATATAATAAATAAGTAGGGAAACTTTGGAGAAAATAATGTTTGGAATAATTTTAGCAGGTGGTTCAGGTAGTAGGTTATGGCCTATTTCTAGAGATTTATATCCGAAACAGCTTTTAAATTTAAATTCTGACAAAAGTCTTGTTCAAGATACTTTTGAAAGACTTAGTAGCTTTATTCCGACTGATAATATAATCAGCACAACAAATGCTAAGCATATTTCAAATATAAAAATGCAACTTAAAGAATTAACCGAAAATCCTATTGTTTTATCAGAACCTGAAACTAAAAATACAGCACCTGCTATCGCTGTTGCAACAAAATATATTTCCCAAAATTTATGCAAAGATCCGATAATTTTAGCAGTACCATCAGATCATTTGATAAAAGATATTGATAATTTTGTAAAAAGTATTCAAAAAGGAGTTGAACTCGCTGAGAAAGGATATATCGTCACATTTGGCGTAAAACCATCTTATGTCGAAACCGGTTTTGGATACATTCAAGTAGAAAAAAATTTAGATGATGGATTTAAGGTTAACACTTTTATTGAAAAACCCGATAGCGAATGGGTTCAAAAATACGTAAACGAAAAAACATGTTTTTGGAATAGCGGTATTTTTATGTTCAAAGCTTCTGCCATGCTTAATGAAATAAAAGAGCATGCCCAAGAAATTTATGAAGTACTGGAGCAATTAAATTTTAACAATAACAATGAAATTCCTTACTTGATTTTTGAAAAAATGCCAAATATTTCAATCGATTACGCTGTCATGGAAAAATCTGATAAGCTTGCCATGATAGAATTAGAAAGTGACTGGAAAGACCTTGGATCTTGGGAATCAATTTATGAAATTAGCCCCAAAGATGGAAATAATAATGTATTTATAGGGCATGTTTTAGACAAAAATAGCAAAAACTCTTTGGTATATGCTTCTTCTAAACTTGTGACCACAATCGGACTTGACAATGCGATTATTGTCGAAACAGAAGATGCAATTTTAGCATGCTCAAAAGATAGAACTCAAGATGTAAAAGAAATTTATGAAACTCTAAAAAAACAAAACGATGATACGCATTCTGTTCATAAAACCGTATATCGCCCTTGGGGTTTTTACACTGTAATTGCTCAAGGAAAAGGTTTTTTAACGAAAATTATCCATGTTAAATCAGGTCAAAAATTGTCCGTTCAATCTCATAATCATAGAAGTGAACACTGGGTGATACTATCAGGAACTGCTAAAGTTGTTTTAGAAAGTAAAGAAATAATCCTAAGCTCAGGTCATAGTGTTGACATACCAGTAAAAGCAATTCATTCACTCCAAAATCCTTATGAAGAAGATTTAGAAATCATAGAAATTCAAAAAGGCGATATTCTTATTGAAGAAGATATAATTAGATATGAAGATATGTATGGCAGAGTGTAAAATCTCCGTTTCAAACTGCATAAGAAAAATCAACTGATTTTAAAACTTTACTGAGCTCCATATAATGCCCATTATCTAAAAGCTCATAAAATATTTTACAAGTAACGGGTGCTAAGGCTTTTACCCATTCATTGTCTATATATAATCCTTCAACAAACCTTGCAAAAAGCTCTGTTGGACGCTCATAGTATCTTTTGTATTTACTTATTCTAGATGTAATTCTTGACTGCTTTCTTAGCATAGACCTAAGTCTGATATACGCTGCAAAAGCTTTAGGCATGTCCGGAAAATCAGCTTCAAGATTGTCTATCGTAAAAATTTCTTCTCTGGTTTGGAAAAAACCTCCAATTAATTTAACCCTATCATACTTTAATAGGTATCGCGCTTTTGATCTTCTTATGTACCTGTCAAATTCTTTAAACTTTTTTGAACGCAAAAATTGCGGATAATCAGATTTTATAATCTGCTCATAGAATTTAATTTTACTTTTTACCCTGTCTTTGTGTTCCAAAAGTTTCACGCACATAGAATTTTCATCAACAAAATGAGTCACTTTTATCAACTCTTCTTTTATTAATGGGTTTTTGCTCAAAAAAAGTATCTCTAAAGACCCACCATTTTGATTAATATCTTTTTCAAGTTTCGAATGAATGTAATGAGCAAATTCATGCAATAGCGTCGGTACAACTCGAGATTTAGGAATATTTTTAGAAATATCAATACGATTTTTCATAAAAAAACCCTGATGCCCTCGTGCATGCGTAGTTGTATTTACTTCTAACCCAAGTGAACGAAAATATTTTATTAAATCTTTTTCTTCCATAACCACATTATAGCACTTATTTAGCTACAAAATCTAATTTTTATTCAATATTTAAAATTTAAAAAATCTTATACGGATTTAAAATATTGTTAGGATCAAAAACTTTTTTTATCATTCGCATATAATCCAACGCTTGCGAATTTACAACTTTTGAAATATATTCCCGTTTAGCAGCACCTATACCATGCTCTCCTGATAAAATGCCATCCAAACGTGCAGTAAGTTCGTATATCTCATTTTTTGCAAGTTTATACCTGCGATATTCATCTTTATCATTATAATTTATCGGGATCTGCGGATGCACACTTCCATCTCCTACATGCCCCACCATACAAACTTCTAAACGATATTTTTTGCATATCGCGCGTATTCCCATAACTAACTTTTCAAGATTTTTCCTTGGAACAATTACATCATCTGTCGTAACATTCGGTCTTAACTTTGCACAAGCCCCCATAGATGACCTGCGAGCCTGCCAGATTCTGTGATAATCGTCTTCTGTTTTTGAATACTGAATGCTTGATGCTCCGCAAGTTTCCAGAATAGAAACAATCGTTTTTTGTTGGAATTCAACGGCACTCTCAAAACCATCAACTTCTATAATCAGCGCCGATTCTTTATCACACAAAAGCCCTGTAGGATAAAAACGCTCAACAGTCTGTATTGCATTTTTGTCCATAAAATCAATTGTTACAGGAAATATTTGTTGCTCGATTACGGCATTTACAGCATCTACAGATGCTTTTACAGTATCAAAATAAGCCATTATAACACGCGCAAGCTGGGGCTTAGGTATTAACTTTAAAGTTGCTTCAACAACTATACCAAGTGTGCCTTCTGAACCTACAAACAAAGTATTCAAGTTATACCCTGTAGCATTTTTTATTGTACTGGAACCTGTACGCAATAATTCACCAGATGCCGTGACAACAAGCAAATCTATCACATAATCCTTTGTCGAACCGTACTTAAAAGTTCTCGCACCTCCTGAGGATTGTGCAATACTTCCCCCAATAGTTGAAACGGCAAGATTGGAAGGATCAGGAGGATAATATAAACCTAAAGCTTCCACCTGTCTTTGTAATTCTCCCACAACAACTCCTGGTTGAACTTTTGCTGTCATGTTTTCTGAAGATATCTCAAGTATTTTGTTCATCTTCGAAAAATTTAAAATAATTCCACCATGCTCAACTGTACAAGCTCCAACGACGTTAGTTCCCGCACCACGACAAATTATTGGAATTTTGTACTTATTTGCAAGTCTTACGACCGCTTGCACTTGTTCTATGTTTTCGACAAAGACTACTACGTCAGGAAGTTTTTTTATTTCAGGTAAATTGAGCGCATCCTGTGCGTATGCGTATCTTTCTTCTATTTCAGTCAATACATTTTGCGGGGTTAATGCACTTTTTAATTCTTTTATTATATTATTCCTCATCAACATAAGAAGCCAGCTTTTCTACATTTATACTTAATTTATTGATTAATTTTTCAATTTTGTCAACTTTTTTGTTTAGTTTTGTATCATCTGTCTCTTCTAAAGTTGTAAGCACTTTTTCAAGTTTCATTTCTAAACGGTCAATACGTTCTTGCTGTTCTTCAAATTTTTCTTCCAGTGTTTTGAATAAATCAGCTTTTTCCGGTAAATAATTTTTTAACTCATGAATTGTATCTTTTACCTGACCAATTTCATCAGTTACGTTATCAATTTCATTTACCTTGTCAGTAAGTGAATTCATACTCACAGTTGCATTATCAACCCATTCACCCAAGTACATCAAAACTTCTTTTATAACCTTATTAGAATTGGAAGATGCCACCATTGCATTGTTAATACCTGCAATTTTCTTTTCTATTCTTTTTTGAATTTCGGTATTATCCAAATAGTTAACTTTTTCATTCAAATTATTAACCATGCCCTTAAATGCATCAAGTCCTTCACTCAAAGATTTATATGAATTGTCAGAATTCAAAAGTAGAGTATTGGTACGAGTACTGATACTTACAATATCTTCATTAATCTTGTCAAAATCTGCTTTAAATTTTGCAAATTCTTCCTGAGTCAAAGTAGTTTGCAAATCTTTAACCGTATTTTCGATTTTTGACACATTATCTGCTAACTGATTTAACTCATCATTTGGCGCAGACTCAGAAATATCATTCAATATTAAACGCAATTTGGCAATATCAGATTCCACATCCTGCAATGAGTATGAATAGTTATCTTCACCGGAATTATTTGCTATCAAACGCAATTGGTTTTGAACTTCTTTAATATGACCAGAAATTTCATCTGTCTTTTCTTCTACAAAACCTTTTATTTCCTCAGTTTCTTCAATAAAAGAAATCTGTTCAAATACGCTTGCTATTGCTTCAATTAAAGATTCTTTAAGATTTTCAGCATGATCTTTAATATCTTTTGCACTAGCGTCGACATCAATTGATTTAACATCTTCTGAGATATCATCTATTTTCTTTTGCAACTCTTGCAGACAATCATCCATTGCTATGGTTCTGTCGCTAATTTCTGTATCTTCAAGGAATTTTCTTTGAGATGAAATCATTGACTTGATGTTTTTAATTTCACCTTCTACATCAAAACCATCAAATACATCCTTTTCAGAAAGTGCAACCACTTCATCCTGAAGTTTTTGTAGTGTACTTTCAATCTGATCGCCAGTACCAGCCAAATCATCCATTTTATATGATAAATCTGTTAAATTCTCATTTATTCTTTCATCAGCCTCTGCGAATGTATCAATCTTTGCAGAAACAACATCTACAGATTCTATAATTTTAGACACATCGCCCTGAACTATGTCAGCAGTATTAGTAAATTTATCTATTTTATCAGATACACCGTCTAATGATTCTGAAATTTTAGATACATCGCTTTGAACTAAATCAGTAGTATCTACAACTTTATCTATTTTATCAGATACAAAAGTTACAGATTCGCCAACTTTCAATAAGCCATCTTTTATTGTTTCTGTATTCTCATTACAATCATCAAGTTTTGTAGAAATATCATCAATCACATCTGCCATTTTTACATCAGCATTGTGACAATCAGATACTTTTTCATGTAATGAATCCAAACTTGACACGATATGTTCATTATTTGTATTAAATTTAAACACATCAATTTTATCAGAAAGGACTTCCATAGTCTTAACAATTGCACCATCGTTAAAGGCGAAATCTTCAAACTTCTGACCGAATTCAGCAAGAGTTTGTTTTACGTCCTTATCATTATTTTCAATTTTTTCAGTAACAGTACCCAGTGAAGCAGCGATATTTTTAGTAAAACCTGCAACTTTATCTACCGTAGAATTAACATCATCAATTTTACTTACATTTTCTGCGATGTTATTTAAAACACCGGTCATCTGATCCGCAACAGCATGGATTTCATCAGCTTTATCTGATACTTCAGAAGATTTCCTCAAAAGTTGATCATCAACAATAGAGAATGTATCCATTTTTACAGACAAGCCTTCCATAGCCTCAATAAGTTTTGCATCATAATCATGCGCAGCATCGGCTTTATCATTAAGCATATCCAAAGAAGTTGCGATATGTTCTTTGGTTGAATCTACTTTTAAAATATCGACCTTATCTGATATTTCTTTAATCGACAACGCAATTTGCTCATCATTATTTGTAATTGTTTCAACTCTTTGAGTCAAATCTTCCACATTGTCATTAATTTTACCAACATTCAACGCGACTCTATCGGTGATAACATCTATGCTTCTTGATAGAATTTCATTAGTGGTCAATACCTTGTCTGATACATCATCTACACTATTCAAAACTAATTTTGTAGCTGAGGTAATCTTTTCAGACACATCATTTACTTTATCTGAAATAGCTTGCTTTTCATCTGAAAGTTTTTCATTAACTGCAAGTAAAGAACTTTTAATTATCTGTTCTTGCTGCGCAAAATTATCAGCTAAATTATTTTGAATATTTTGCCCGTTTTCTACAATGCTATTATTAATAGTTGAAATATTATCAAGGATTTCAGCCTTATTTTCTTTTGCATTATCAGAAAGTACATCTAAACCATTAAGCATTACTTGGGCAGTGTCAGTAAACTTTGAAGATACAGCATCGACTGAACTTGCAAAAACATCACCTACAGATGAAACATTTTCTTTTAATTGTTCAAAAGCTTCAGCAATTTTCTCATTATTGGATGATATATTTTCAATTTTACTGTTAATATCATCAACTGCTTGACCATTTTTTTCTATGTTTAAGGCTATTACATCTGACTTTTCACTAACATTATCTAAAGCTCGAGCGATACGGTCATCAGTATCAGAAAAAGCATCTACCTTCTCAGATAATATATCCATTTTCTCGCTAATCTTGTCTGCTGAATCGCCTACTATCTCAATTTTATCACTTATTGAATTTATTAAATCCTTTGATCGTTCACTTTCTTCTCCGACAGCTTCGATTTTTTGAGTCAATGTATCCATTGTCTCAATCACGCGTTCATCAGTCATTCCAAAAGCTTCTACTTTATTTGTAAGTTCATCTATACTATCTACAACTTTTTCTGAATTATTTCCCAAAATTTCTACTTTATCGGAAATATTATTCAAAGATTGGTTGATTTCATCATCTGAAACTGAAAACGTCTCTATTTTATCAAGCACAACATCAATAGTCCTTGATATTCTATCATCGGACTCATTGGCTGAATCCATTTTTTCATTTAACAATTGCACATCATTAAGTAACTGAACTTCAGAATTTGCTGATTGATCAACTTTTTCTAATAATGAATCTATCGTTTGAGATATCTTACCATCAGTTTCATTGAGTGAATCCATTTTTTCATTAAGGTATTGCATACCTTGAGTGATTTGTTCATTGTTTGAGGCATCGTCAATTTTATTAGAAATCAAATCCAAAGCTTGTGTTATCTGTTCATCAACAGCTGCAAAAGTATCAACTTTATCTGAAATAGCTGCAACAGATTGAGCCAACTCTTCTGATTTTTGAGCGACTTCAGATGTCTTATCTGAAATTTCTGAAATTGCATTACTTACACCTTCACCGCGAATGTTAATTGTCTCAACCGTTTCATTAACCGATGCCAACTCTTGAGATAATTGCTCAGCATTTTGGCGCAACCCGCTAAATTTTTCTGCAACATTCATTAGTGAATTTGCAATTTGTTCATCCGTTGAGCCTAAAGTGTTAAACTGTTCCTGAAATTCTTGGATTATCTGAGCATTTTTTTCAGCTTTTTCGCTTAAGTTGTCCACTTTAGAATTTAGTGATATTAACGCTTCGGTATTTTCACCACTACCACTTGGAAGATTTTCAAGTTTCTCTAAGATTTCAACAGCTTTGCTATCTATGCCACTTACTTTTTCATGTAATTCAACGTCAGCACCTTTTTCAAGCAAAGTATCCACTTTTTCATGTAATACATCCATAGAAGCTGTCGAAGATTTTGCGACCTCTTTCATTGCGATAAGGATAATATTTTTTAAATCCTTAAGACCGGACATAATTTGCATTCTGCTATTACCAAGTATCTCGTTGAACTCATCATTTGAATAGCGGATTCCCAGTTCCTCAACCTTCACACCCAATTGATTTAATATTAAAAGAATTTCTTCTTTTGCATCAACATCATCATCTTTTGAAGATTGTCTGGACTCTAATTCTCCTAACTTTGTACTTAATTCACTTTTAAGCGTGTCAACAGACCACATTAGATCGTTAGCACTCACAGGCGCACCAATGTGAGATTTTAAATCTTCTAAAACTGATTCCAGTTTAGCATTCAATGCATTTGTGACATCAACAGCTACACTTGAAAGTAAAGTACCACAGTTTTCATTTATCTCATTTATCTTACCGTCAATATTAACAAGAATAGACTTCCACTCACTCATAATTTGAGAATTTTCATTCAAATTATTTTCAAGGTTTTTGCCTATTTCATCAGCAATAGTTCTAATTGCCTCAAGGTTCCCTTGCGCTTGGGAGGAAAACACTTGATCCATTCCATTAATTTTATCAATTGTCTCACTATAAATTTTCTCTAACCCTTCAGATAAAGTTTGACTTTGTCCTAGTGTCATTTGCATCTGAGAATTGACATTTGCATAGACTTGCGACAATTGTTCTTTTAACTCAATTAAATTATCTGAAAAATCATTTTCTGTTATCGCCTTAATTCCATTTTTTATAGGCTCTAAAGCCTGCATTAAATCATCTGTTTTGCCGCTTAAAACCTCAACAACTTCTTGATTGAAGTTTTCGGTTCCATCCTTGATTTCCGACAATTTAGAAATATAACGCTCTGCATTTTCTGAAAAATTCTTTTGTAACTCAAATAATTTAGCTGAAATTTTGTCCTCTAATACAACACCTTCTGATTTGTAAGCATCAGTTACCTCTGATATAAAATCTTTTAATTGCTCACTTAACCCCTTAATCTCATTAAAATTAGCAGGTACATCATTTGCAAGGTAATTATTAACAAAATCCAGTTTTGTACTTACAACACTTATTGCAGAGTTTATCAAATCAGCATTTTCAGAAGCTTTTTGATGAAAATCGAATGACACATCATCCAGTTTTGCAGAAAGTTCACCCAAACCGTTTTTTACAGTATTCAAATTGTCATTACTTATAGCATCTATACTACCTGCAATGCTATTTAATTTATCCATAAAGTCTAGCGATTGAAGAGATTTAAGAATCTGTTCAATCTTCTCTTTATTTTCAACTAAGTCATTGTTGAGAAAATTAGAATTATCAACTATTTTTTTAATAAAGTCTGTCAAATCAGCTCTAAAAGCATTGAAGTCCTCTTCTGTAATTACAGCCGAAAGTTTTTGATCCAACTGTTGCAGACTATGAGCAACATTATCATATTCACCGATATCTTGCATCATTGTCTTTACATTATCCATCACATATGCAAGTCCGTCAATTTTGCTTGAAATTGTATCAAAATCGAGCGAAAGACTAATTTCACTAATATGTGAATCAATATCATTAACACGATCGATTATATCTTCAATTTTTTGCTGTGCAAAGTCAAAATTTTCTCTAGTCATGAGCTGAGCTACAGCACGAGCCAGTTCGTCATTTTTTTGATCAAAAATTTGTAAAGAAGACAAAATACCATTGGTTGCAAGATAAATTGTCTCCAGCTCTTTTTTTATAATATCATTTTGTACCGTCGGATCCATCGACATTATATTTTGTATAATGGATTGCAAACTATTGTTAACATCAATTATATTAGCCTCAAAACCGTGATTAAGATTTTCAATAGCAGCGAGTTTTTCTGAAAGTTTATTTTCAGATGCAGCTTGAGCTGATGCAAGTGCAGCACCGTTTGAATTGATATAATCTTTTATATCTGCAGTACGCATCTCAATCAATTCACGATAATTACTTGATTGTACAACTAAATTTTCACCAAGTACCCTTATGTCATCCGCAAGAGCGCCAAAATTTTGTGTATTTTTATCATCAGCACTTTGACGCTCACTTTGCATTTGCGCATGCTGTCTTGATATCTCTTGAGAAATATTTTCTATCAAGTCACGAGTCGTATCAAAGTTAAAAGAAATTCTCTCTGAAACATCATCGCTTACTTTTACAATTGAAGAATTTACACTATTAATTTCACTAACAATGCTTCGCAAATTTTCACTATTTTTTTCTAAGAAAGACTTTTCAAGATTTTCTAAATTATCTTCAACTTTTTGAATTAAAGAATCTATATCAGTAGCCTTAGCATTTAATTCCTGATTGGAACTTATATACCTGAATGCTTGACCAAACTCTTCATATTTCACTTGGTTACTTTCATAGTGGTTGTTAATTTCATTTCTTAATTCAATCAAATAATCCTTCAAAGCAGCATTTGCCTCAACATCATCAGCTATTGTCTCTATCTTTTCCATAACAACAGCTAATCTTTTTTGGATTTCATCTGAACTAATATCCGTATCCAACTTTAATGTTCTTAGTATTTCAGCAATTTCTTCAATTGTTTGTGACATTTCTCTTCTCTTTCCTTGATTAAAAGTTAGTATAATCTCCCCATAATAATATAGTAACAGAATAACATAAAATAACGCAAAAATGTTAACGAATTTTATTACAATTGTAAAGAAAAAGTGTTTTATTTTATTTTTAGTGCTAGTATTGGAATTAGACGAAAGAAATTTGGGCGAGGTACTATGAACTACATAACCATTGATAAAGAAAAATGTAAGGCTTGCTATTTATGCATTAATGAATGCCCGAAAAAGCTTTTACAAGTAAGTAAAGATACCAATAAACTTGGGGATCACGTAGTTGAATTTAATGACCCTGACAACAAATGTCTGGGATGTGCAATGTGTGCGACGAGATGTCCTGATATGGCAATTACAGGTGTTTATAAAGGATAAGTTTTATGGCTGAATGTTTAATCAAGAATAGTAAAAAAGTTTTAATAAAAGGTAACTATGCAATAGCGCAAGCCGCAATTAAAGCAGGTTGTGAATGCTATTTCGGATATCCGATAACTCCACAAAGTGAAATAGGTGAGTATATGAGTGGAGAAATGCAAAGATTAAAACGAGCTTATGTTTCGGCAGAGAGTGAACTTGCAGCGATAAATATGGTAGTAGGGGCATGCTCTACAGGAGCAAAAGCCATGACTTCCTCCTCATCATGCGCTGTCGCACTGATGCAGGAAGCTCTGTCTTATGCAACATCAGATGAACTGCCTGTCGTACTTATAAGCGTTATGCGTGCCGGCCCTGGGCTCGGTAATATCTATCCTTCACAAGGTGACTATAATCAAGCGACAAAAGGTGGCGGAAACGGTGATTATAAACTTATCGTACTCTCACCGTCTACAGTACAAGAATGCATTGACTTAACTTACAAAACATTCTATCTTGCTCATAAATACAAAAATCCAACTGTACTATTAGCTGACGGTCTGCTTGGACAAATGATGGAACCTGTTGAATTTTCTGAGTATCCATACCCTGAAATAGATAACTCAGGATGGGCATTAACTGGAGCTAAGGGCAGATCTGCAAGAAAGATAAGATCATATGCGCCATTGGAAGCTCCACAGTGCGAACATGTTAAAAATATGTTTAATAAATACAAACTGCTTGAAGAAAATGAAGTTATGTATGAAGAATATGGTACAGAAGATGCAGATTTAGTTGTAACCTGTTTTGGCAGTCTTGCTCGTAATGTAAAATCAGCAATAAAAAGATGCCAAGAAAAAGGTTTAAAAGTCGGATTTTTCAGACCTATTACATTATTCCCGTTCCCAAATAAACGCCTAAAAGAAATATCCAACAACGCGAAAAAAATTCTTGTCACGGAAGTTAATATGGGACAAATGTTGAATGATGTAAAACTCGCAGTAAACGGGAAAATACCTGTTGAGTTTTATGGAAAACCTGTAGGTGCTTGGCCTAACGTAGACGACATTGTGGAAGCCATAGAAAAAGAAATTAAAGGGGTATAGATATGACAACACAAATTTTTGATATACCAAAGTCATTCAAAAAAGATATGAAATACACATTCTGCCCCGGATGCGATCATGGGGTAGCAATAAGACTTATTGCAGAGATACTGGATGAGCTTAATCTTAAAGAAAGTTCCATTATGGCAACATCCATCGGTTGCTCTGTTACCCTGTATGACTTTTTAGAAGTGGATGCAATCGAAGCACCTCATGGCAGAGCTCTTGCAGAAGCAACCGGAGTAAAAAGAGCAAGACCTGATAAGTTTGTATTTACCTACCAGGGTGATGGAGATTTTGCCTCAATCGGGCTGGCCGAGAGCTTACATGCTGCACTTCGCGGAGAAAATTTGAGTGCTATATGCATAAACAACACAACTTATGGAATGACCGGTGGTCAATTGGGACCTACAACTCTTTTGGGACAAGTTACAACAACTTCACCTACCGGTAGAAATGTTGAATATTACGGATATCCAATAAAAATAGCAGAACATGTTGCACTATGCGAAGGCACTGCTTACAGTGCAAGGGTATCACTTGATACTGTAGCTAATATTAAAAAAGCAAAACAAGCTATAAAAAAAGCTTTTGAGGTTCAAATCAACGGCCTTGGATTCGGGTTTGTTGAAATTTTGTCAACCTGCCCTACAAACTGGAAAATGACACCTCAACAAGCTCATGAAAGAGTAAGAAATGAAATGATGCCAATATTTAAACCTGGCGTATATAAAGATGTTACTTTACAAGAAAATTAGTTATTGAAGGAATAGTGGTGATGGAAAAGAATTTTATAATTGCCGGATTTGGCGGTCAGGGTGTACTTTTAGCAGGAGAAGTTTTAGCAAATGCATTTATGATCTCAGGTAAAAATGTTACTTGGTATCCATGCTATGGAGCAGAAATGCGCGGAGGAACTGTCAACTGTGAAATAGTTATGAGTGACGATGAAGTAAGTGCTGTAAATAAAAAAGAAGCAGACTTTGTCGTAGCTTTGAATCAAGCATCTTTTAATAAATTTGTGTCTAAAATAAAAAAAGGCGGATGGATGATTGTCAATTCGTCACTTGCAAAAGAAATTAAGACTCGCACAGATATTAATTATTTATTTGCACCTATAACCAAATTGGCTGAAAATCTTGGTAATATAAAAATGACTAATATTCTTGCATTGGGTCTACTTGCTAAAGCAAGTAAACTAGTTTCAGTAGAAGCTCTCAGCCATGCGTTGGATACGGTTATTCCTCCGCATAGAAAAAATCTTTTGCCATTGAACCTAAAAGCCTTGCAAATAGGCTATGAATACGAATTGCTACCTGTGTAGATTTAAAATCAGCTAAAAAGTTGATTTAAAATTAACAGAATAATACTATTCTATTCATGTTCAAAAGAGGTTTAAAGTGAAAAAAGAACTTATTAAATCAATCAAAGAAAAAGAAATTCAACTGGCGAAATTAAGAGAACATGTAGACAAGAGTTCTGTATGCTCTGATTTGTATAATAAAGTCGTTTTACAAAAAGCAATCCTGAAAAAAGAACTGGATGACCTGAATAGAAACAAATTAGCAGATAAAGTCCGCTACTTATTCCCGCGCAAAAAAACTCTTATCTGTGATTATTTCAAAAAATAGACAAATCTAAAATAGCCCTATAATGTGCCTTTGAGCGTATTTTTGTATACCCATTTGTGTACACAAAATTGTATATACATTTTCGTCGACTTCCAGAATTTTTCCAATAAGTTAAACTGATTATGTATACTCCTATTATTATATATAACACTAGTATTTAACTCTTGCTAATAAGATTAATGTATAGTAATATTGATAAAAAAGTATTTTTATGATAAATAGTGTAATTAAATTAATTTTATTTATAGTTTATTTTATTTTAATATCATACCTGCCATTAATTATCTGGGTATTATTTGTGTTTTATTTTACAACAGATATAACAAACATCTTTACAGGTATTATATCAACTATAATAATATTATTAAGTATACTTACTTTGTTTAAAATACAATGGCTGTTTTTATATATTCCTGTTTTAAAAATTATAAATAAACCAACAAATATATTGCCAGACAAAATTTTTAAAAACGTAAAAATAGCTGATAAAATTATGCTCTCTTGTATTTTAATTGATGTATTGGTTATCATAATTAATTATAATCTTATTTGTGATACTTTTAATAATATTTGGTTCTATATCATCTATTTATCATTTAGCAGTAATTATTTAATTATATATCATTTAACAATAGAAAATTCAAAACTAAACACATAGAAATTAATTATATAAATATAATTGAAAATTATGCTATTCTATTTTATATTCGGACAATAGATTACTAGTTGGAAATAAGGTTATTTCATGAATAAACATTTAAAAGGCATCATATTATTTATTATTTACTTAATAATTATAATATATTTGCCTTTTATTGTTTACACTTTTGCATTAACCCTCATTCATTTTAAATTCATCTTTTCAGTATTTGTTTTTTATTTTTATGTAGCATTTAGTTTATTACAGGTTTTCAAGATACAATGGCTGTTGTTGTTAATACCGGCAATTCTCATAATTAAAACATCTAAAAATCCATTTATAATAAGGTTATTGACGGATTTAAGACTAAATAATAAACTATTGTTATTAGCATTATTTTTTGATATTGCGGTATTGATTATAGAATTTAACTTAATTGAACAAAAACTTGGTTTTCAACTCTATTCAATATATTATTCTCTTACTGGAAACTATTTAATCATATATCTGTTTACTCTATTTTATAACTTTAAAAAGAAGAATTCTCAATAAACCTGACAAAACAGATTTAATAATATAATCCACTTTATAACTAAAAATAAATTTTGTGTTTTCTCTCTTTTCATGTTATAGTTTCTTTAACGGTGTTTTGATTATATTTTTATAAAAAAGAAGGAGAATTAAAACTATGACAGAAAAACGCGTTTGGCTTTTCAGAGAAGGTAACGCAGGTATGCGTAATCTCCTTGGAGGCAAAGGTGCAAACTTGGCTGAAATGACTAACTTAGGGCTTCCTGTACCTCCGGGATTGACTATTACCACTGAAACCTGTATGGATTACATTAACCATGGCAACAAAATGCCGGAAGGCTTGATGGATGAAGTAAAAGTTGCATTGAAAGATATTGAAAATCAAACAGGTAAAAAATTCGGCGACAGCCAAAATCCATTATTGGTATCAGTACGCTCAGGTGCAAGACTTTCTATGCCTGGTATGATGGAAACTATTCTTAACTTAGGTTTAAATGACGAAACTGTAGAAGCTATGGTTAAATTAACAAACAACCCTAGATTCTGCTATGATTCATATAGAAGATTTTTAACTATGTTCGGCTCAGTTGCTTGGGACATGGACAGACAAAAATATTTTGAAGCTGAAGTAGAAAAAGTAAAGGAACGCGAAGGTGTTAAAGAAGATACAAAAGTTTCAGCTGAAGGTTGGAAATCTTTAATCCCTGTATATAAAAAAGTAATTAAAGAAGTAACAGGAAAAGAATTTCCACAAGATCCATACGTTCAATTACAAGAAGCAATCGAAGCTGTATTCCGTTCTTGGAACATCCCTCGTGCTGTAGCATACAGAAACATGAATAAAATTGATCACAATTTTGGTACAGCAGTAAACGTACAGACCATGGTATTCGGAAACATGGGTGACGACTGTGCAACCGGCGTTTCATTCACACGTAACCCTGCAACAGGCGAAAATAAATTCTATGGTGAATACTTAACAAATGCTCAAGGTGAAGATGTTGTAGCAGGTATCAGAACTCCAAAACCTATTTCTGAACTTGAAACAGAAATGCCTGAATTGTACAAACAATATGTTGATATCGCGAAAAAACTTGAACTTGGATATAAAGATGTTCAAGACATGGAATTCACAATTGAAAAAGGTAAATTATGGATTTTGCAAACTCGTAACGGTAAAAGAACTGCCGCAGCTGCAGTAAAAATTGCAGTTGACATGTGCGAAGAAGGCATTATTACTAAAGAAAGAGCTATTCAACTTGTAGATCCATACTCAGTAAACCAAATCCTATTACCTTGTTTTGATACCAAGGCAATGGCTGAAGCACATAAGATTTGCCAAGGTGTCAACGCATCTCCTGGAGCTGCTGTAGGTAAAATTGTATTTGACACAGAAGAAGCAGCAAAACGCGGAGAAGCAGGCGAAAAAGTTATTTTGGTTCGTGTGGAAACTTGTCCTGATGACATCCATGGTATGGCAGTTTCACAAGGTGTACTAACCCTTAGAGGTGGTGCTACATCACACGCAGCAGTTGTTGCTAAAGGTATGGGAAAACCTTGCGTTTCTGGTTGCGAAGATTTGAAAATAGATTTAGCTAATGAGACTTTGACAGGCTGCGACGGTACTGTATATCGCAAAGATGACATCATTTCACTTGATGGTGGAAAAGGTATCGTAATGGAAGGCGCTGTAAAACTCGTTGAAGCTAAAATTGACGATAATTGGAATAAATTCTTTACTTGGGTTGATGAAATCAAACAACTCAAAGTAGAAGCAAATGCTGATACTCCTAAAGATATCGAAAACGCTATAAAATTTGGTGCTGAAGGTGTAGGGCTTTGTCGTACAGAACACATGTTCATGGATCCGGACAGACTGCCTTGGGTTCAAAAGATGATTATTGCAGGTACTCCTGAAGCAAGAAAAGAAGCATTAGATAAACTTCTTCCAATGCAGTACTCAGATTTTTATGCGATGTTCAAAGCATTGGGCGATAAACCTCTTACAGTAAGACTTCTTGATCCACCATTACATGAATTTTTACCTTCTAAGGAAGACCTTATCGCCGAAGTAGCGACACTAAAAGCATTGGGTAAGGATTCAAAAGAAAAAGAAGAATTACTCCATGTAGTAGAGGGACTTTCAGAATCCAATCCGATGATGGGCTTAAGAGGATGCCGTTTAGGATTAACTTATCCAGAAATCAATGAAATGCAAGTAAGAGCAATATTTGAAGCTTGTTGCGACTTGAAAAAAGAAGGCGTTAACGTAAAACCGTGGGTTATGATACCTCTAATCGGTCATGTTAACGAGCTTAAAGTAGCACAAGAAATTTTAGTAAGAGTTGCAAAAGAAGTAATGCAGGAAAAAGGTATTGAAGTTGATTATAAATTCGGTACAATGATAGAAATTCCTCGCGCAGCTTTAACTGCTGATGAAATTGCTGAATACGCAGAATTCTTCTCATTTGGTACAAACGACTTGACTCAAATGACATTCGGTTATTCTCGTGATGACGCAGAAGGTAAATTCCTCAACCGCTACGTTGAACAAAAAATCCTACCTTCAAATCCTTTCGAAACACTCGATCAAAAAGGAGTTGGTCAATTGATTGAAATGTCAATGGAAAAAGGTAAAAAAGTAAATTCTTCATTAGTAGGCGGTGTTTGTGGAGAACACGGTGGTGATCCTGATTCAGTCAAATTCTGTCACAAAATCGGACTGGATTATGTTTCTTGTTCACCATTTAGAATTCCACAAGCAAGACTTGCAGCAGCTCAAGCTGTAGTTGAAAATAAATAATTGAAACGTTTTGAAAAAGGGGAAATAAAATTATTTCCCCTTTTTTTTATTAATGTTGGGGAGGGAAAAAGTGACTATTAAAAACTTCATAAAAAAAATACTTAAAATTAAACCTGACTATATCAAACTATATATTGATAAGTTTGCAGCAGCGAATTACAAGTTATACAAAGCGAACAACTTAATTCACATAGAAGGTCAAGGACTTAAAATTCAAGGGAAAGCCTACAATACTATTTGGACAGCACACGACGTCTTATGTCGAGATGAATACCATTTCGAAATGACAGAACCATATGTTATGTTTGATATTGGATTTAACCTTGGTATTACAAGTCTTCACTGGGCAAAAAACGAAAATTTAAAACAAATATATGCCTTTGAACCCTTTAAACCGACTTATGAGCAGGGTGAAGTAAATCTTAAAAACAACCCAGAATTAGCAACAAAAATTGAATTGTTTAAATTTGGTCTCGGAAATGAAAATAAAGAAGTTGAAATACACTACAATCCGGAACGTCCTGGAGCCATGAGTAGTGTTAAAGATAGTTTACAAGGTAAAATCGAAAAAATACAAATAAAAAATGCATCTGAAATATTAAAGCCACTATTTGAAAAACATCAGGAAAAGAAATTCTTAAAAATAGATACTGAAGGTGCAGAAAAAGAAATTTTACCTGATTTAGATTCTTCAGGATTACTCAAAGATATTGACGTCATAATAATGGAATGGCATGACGAGAATCCTCAATATTTGATAGATATTCTCACAAAAAACAACTTCAATGTACACTGCATACATTCCGTAGGAAATATTCTTGGTATGATTACAGCTTTTAAAAAATGACCAACTAAAAAGCTCCTTTAAAAGGAGCTTTTTTAATAAACTAATCTTTTTTAGCTTCAGTCTCGGCTTTATTTTGCGGATTTTCAGCTTTGCCCTCTGCTTTTTGAGGCTTTTCCGGTATTTCTTCTTTAACGTAGAAAATAGGCATTGCATTATGTTTTTCAAAAATCTTATTAGCATTTTTAGCATTTTTCATACCAAAACCTGCAACAGATGCAATACCCCCAGCCAATCCGAATAGCATTACAGACAATGTTTTCAATATTGGATTAGCCCCTTTTGACGCCATAGACCCAACAAACATTGATGCAACTGTTATAACCCCTGCCAAAACACCATTTTTTGTACGGTTTTTATTCTCTTTTTTGTAATCAGAAATAAATTCATCTGCCTTTTCTTTAGGAACAGAGTAGTGACTTACAATGTCTTTTCCAAAAAACTTAGACTTAGCGTCAACTTGAACTCTTCCACCATCCAAAGGTTTTGCTACCTCAATACTTAATGCCATATTTTACCTCCTATACTTCTTTTATACTCTATGAGTTTATTTTATCTGTAACATCTTCTGCATTGTAGTTTTCCATAGCAGCTTTATTCATTTTTTTATTAAGCATGTCGTCAGTTTTCAACGAACCAAGCAAAGCAACAGCGCCTACTCCAACACCTGACAAAATCTTACCCAACGTACCAAACTTAACAACTGCTCCTACAAGTACTCCTACAAGAGCACTCAATGTATAAGTCATCACTTTTTGAAATTTTCTATTGGAATTAAGCATCTTTTTTTGAGAAACAAATTTGTCTGAATTCTCAGCAGAAACAGCATAATAGCGCTCGATGGGCTTCCTTTTAGACCCTGAACTTTCTTTTATTAAAACCCTATTATTTTCTATATTTTTTACCACTTCTACAGACATAATTTGCTCCTACACACCTACATCTGTATAAAAAACAAATCTCTTAATAATTTGCGCATCTTTTTGTTTAATTGCAAAAACTGTTACAGAACTTAATTCAACAATTCATTAAGCTTACCACTTTTATGCAAAGCTTCCAAATCAGTATACCCGCCTACATAAGTATCATTTATAACTATCTGAGGAACAGTTTGAACATTTCTGCTATACTTTGCAGAAAGTTCACTGCACATGCCTGCAAAATCATTATCTACATTGTATTCTTCATATTCAAGCCCTAGCATTTGCAGTAATTTTTTTGCTTTTACACAAAACGGACAAGTACTGGAAGTGTATACAGATATTTTATTCATAAAATAAACTCTCCTTTTTATAGTAATTAAACCATTTTTTCATAAACCTTGTCAATATATGTTCCCTTAAAACCATTTTTTGTAAGTGCTTCAACAGCTTTTGAAGCTATTAAATCATACTCTCCAAGCACAACAACGGAACCTTTTTTCAATTTATTACCCAACCTCAAAGCCAAAATTTCTTGTTCATAATCCTCCAAATACATCCACATATTACGTAATAACACTGCTGAATTTTCACCATTCATTTCTGATATTTGAGTAAACACATTAGCTTGCTTAAAATCTATTTTATCCCTTGTTTTCTGATTAAATTGAACAAACTTTCCCTTTCCTTGCTCATTTACATAACTTAAAAAATTACCCTCACGAAACCTATTTTTGATTTTCAACTTCAACAAATCAGTACAGGTATATGGTTGAGGCAAAAGTGGTATTTTACCTGTCTTTGCAGTGTTCACGAGATCAGCATTCAAATCAAAGGCTTTTATTGGGAAAAATTTTTCAGCGATTTTACTTTTAAGGTTTTGTGCTATAGCCATGACCAGCGTAAAGGGTTCTGTCCCGTCAGAACAAGCACCGTTATAGATATTAACTTTATCCGCATTAGCGAAATGCCTTTCCAAATATTTTACAAAAGCTTTCCATTGGAAATCCCCCCTAAAAAAGTAAGTAAAATGAGGAGCTTGACCATTAGAAAGCCTCATCACATTTGAGGTGAAAGCCTGTTCAGTATTATTTTTTAGCTGTCGTTTTTGGGAGTAGAAAAACGATTGAGGGTTCAATGTAACTTGCATATTTGCATTAAACCCTCACAATTTTTTTTTTTGCCAGTTTGTTAAATTATTTTTTTCTGATCGAACTCTTTACCACCGACGATTTTCAAATGCCTTTGAGCGCCCTCGCCTACTGATTTTGAAATTAAGTTATGCTGCTCAACAAGTTCATGCTGTAACTTTCTAATCTGTTGATTTTGAGGTTGTAACTCGACATGCTCAGCCCCTGCAAGAATTTTATTTATCGCAGCCTTAGCCTCATCAAGCGCCCGTTCGGCTTCGTCATAGTAACCCTGTAGCGTTTCGACCTCTGTGATATCCAAAGCCTCTTTCAACACTTTTTGAATTTGAGCCATAGAATTTGTCTTGATATAGAAAATTCTCAACCTGTAATCATTCGCTGTACTTAAGATTTTAGCGCCACCTTTAGCGAAGTTTTTATGCGCGATTACAATATCAGCCTCATCAATATTTCGGGTAATTTCGACATTCAAATCAAGCCGTTCAATAATCTTTTCAACAATACTCCTTGAGACCGCATAAAGATATATCTTTTTGAATTTTTTAACTTCATCGACATACTTTTGACGGGAGAATGAAAACTTCAAGCTGTCATCAGGATTAACATTTGCTTGCTGAGGAGGGATGCTTTGTTGTGGCTCAATTTTCACATCTTCGACCTTATTTTCAGTTATTTCACATTTTTGATCGTAGTTTTTATCAACCTTTCTAATCTCAGGTCTGATAGGCCATCCGCGCAAGATATAATCGACCGCTTCAGCAGTGTTTTTGTAAACGGCAAGGGTGTTTCTGTCCAAAATTTCTATTACGATGTCGAAAGTTGGCTGTTTTTCTCGCTCTAATACAGTCTTTTGAGAAGCGCGACGCTTAGCTTCATCATCCCCTAAAGTAACCGATTGAACGCCTCCGACCAAGTCAGACAGTGTCGGGTTTTTTATGAGGTTTTCAAGACTATTACCATGAGCTGTCGCGATAAGCATCACCCCTCTTTCAGCTATGGTTCTGGCAGCTTGCGCTTCGGCTTCCGTACCGATTTCATCGACCACAATAACCTCAGGAGTGTGGTTTTCAACCGCTTCTATCATGATATCTTTTTGAAACTCCGGCTGACGGACTTGCATTCTTCTTGCATGACCGATAGCAGGGTGAGGAGTATCGCCGTCCCCTGCAATTTCATTCGAGGTGTCGACGACCACAACTCTTTTACCTAACTCATCAGCTACAAGCCTTGAAATTTCTCTTAGCTTGGTTGTCTTACCAACCCCCGGACGTCCGAGAAATAAAATACTTTTTCCCATCATACAAAAATCTTTTATACAAGCAATAGTCCCCGTAACAACTCTACCTATCCTGCACGTAAGACCGATAATTTTGCCTTGCCTGTTTCTTATCGCGCTAATTCTGTGGAGTGTTCCGGGGATTCCAGAACGGTTGTCCGATGTAAACTCTTGGACACGACTTGTGATATATGAAATGTCATCGTCTGTAACAACATTATTACCTAAATACTCTATTTTACCGCCCGAATGTCTTATCTCGGGCGTTCTCCCGATGTCGAGCACAAGCTCTATCACATCATCTAATTTTTCATAGCTCAAATACCGTTTTACACTATCCGGTAGAATGTTTATCAACTTCTCAAGATCATTTTGAAATTCAAGGTTGCCCATAGCTTTTCGCCTTTCTTATTTTGATATTCAATTGTTATATTCAAAATATGATTACTGGCTAAATTATTTTCTCTCTCACTTATATTATACCACTTTTTGAGGAAAAATCATCGTTCTTTAGAACTACATCTGTAGCAATTTTACAAAATTTAACACAGCGAAAATACGCACATGTACTCTGGAAAGTTGGCACGTAGTACCGCCTTTTGAAGGGGTTTAAAAGCCTGCAACGATTTTTATAAACGACGGCTTTTTTATTGTCGGATTAGTAAATCCGACCTACAGCAACAGCTGAGCTACAAAAAAGGGGGAATTTGGAAATGGAGAGAGGGGGGAAAAAAAACAGGTGCCAATTAGGCACCTGCGGGTTGTTGTTTTAAAAAATTATTTGCATTATGCACATTATAAAAGCGCATCGTTGCGTCTATTTAAAACACCTAGCGCGGTGGCTAGAATCGTCCACATTGTAGTTGGACCAGAGACTGCTGGAAGAGTCGAAGTAGCGCTCGCATGCGTTGCTGGTACCCTCGGACGCACTCGACCAATAGTACCAGCCGTTAGTGGACCAGTTGAGCTCAGCTGCTCGGGTTGCATCTGGAGTTATGTTGCTTCTGGTTTCTTGTGCTCCTATCGGGTTGTCTTGTTTGTATATGTATGTCGCTACGTCTGCCAATTCTTGCATCGTTGGTAATCTCATATCATCGCCACATGCTTTCTTTGCTCCTGCCCAATAGTTTGTTGAACAAGATGTGTTTTCACTATCTGAGCGTTCATCGTACTCGTGGTCGGGACTTCCTTCACATGTGTTTATTGAGGTTATTGGATAGATATCGCTTGCCGCTATGCATTTGTCTTGGAATTTCATATCGCAATCAGAAATTGTTGCATTCTTTAATTGGATATCATCACCTACTCTATTTGGACCTTTCTTACCGTTTACATCTATCAACATACTCATGCAACCTACCTGACCGTTTTGTCCTTCTGAGCTGAATGGGTCGACACTGCTACAATTCGGGTTATATGCCATAACTACCGTTGTACCATCTGCTATTACAAACCCCATTGTATTTGTACCCCAATCTTTTTGCCCTAAACTATTTGCAGTTGTTAGGCTGCTTACTTCTACTTCTGTTTCTTTATCGCCTGTTTGCACAAACTTCGGTGCGTAGCAGTTTTCTAATTTATCGTTTTCACAGGTTTTGATTACTTTTACATACTTCTTAAAATAGTTCATGTAATCTTCTGTTGTACTTGCTACTCCTGTCATTACGCCGTCTATGTTCATTTGACGCGTCGCTTCAACAAGCTTCTTGTCCCACAAGTCTTTTGCCGTTTTCCAAGCTTTGTCGTTGTGGTTCTCTATCATACTTGGAATTGTCAATGCCGCCACTATTCCGATTATGCTAAGCGTGATTAGCACTTCAGCCAGAGTAAATGCGCTCCGACCAAAACCAAGGTTTAAATGTGGATTTCGTCCACCCTCAGCCAATGTAAACGCGGTTCGTGCTAAATAATTCTTGTGTTTGTTTTTTGCCATGTTGGACTCCTTTTTTCTTCTAATTAAATTTATTTTTGATATAATTCTACTTTTTAAGTTGATTTGTCGCCTTTTATAAACTTCAACACAAGTTATTCAACTTGTGTCGGTTTCTGATTGCGGGCGAAAACCCTTATTGGAGCCTTTAAATAGCCCCCTCTCCCTGTGAAAACCTGTATCACTAGACTTTTCAGGCATTAACCCCATGCCTGTGTCTTTTTCTTTTGCTACTCTATAAATAAAATTATTACTCATATTCTGATTATATCGTATTTTTTGAAGCTCGGCAAGGAGGACGGTAAAATTTCCTTCATTTACACGAGAAAAAGCCTCACTTTTCAACATAGCAAGGCTTCGCATTTCGTTACAATATGGAACTTAAAAATTAAATATTATGCATATTGTCGAAAATTTCTTTTCGCTGCACCCACACTTCCATACCAAGCTCACGACCAGCGCTAATCAAATTTTCTTTTATTTCTTTAAACGAATACTTTGATTTTTCAATATTACCAAGCAAAAACATTACGAAATGTCCTTGCATTAAAGTTTGCTTAATATCTTCGATATTCACCTCGTTATCTGCCAAAACCGTCGTAACTTTGGCTACAATTCCGACTTTGTCAACCCCTGATACCGTAACTATTATTTGTTGATCTGACATTATTCTTCCTCCGGAATTACTTTGACAGGCTCTGCTTTTGTCCAATCCCTGTTTAGCCAAGCTGCAACATTATGACGTTTTACATAATCTTTGAAATCCGCTTTAATTTCAGGAGATAAAATGTACAATGCAATAATGTTAGGTACAGACATCGCAATCATCATCGCATCAGTAATGTTGATTACAGAAGCTACATTCATCGCTGAACCAACGATTATAAACAAACAGTAAATAACATCAAAAGTTAAATTACGCTTATGACCTTCACCAACTAAAAATGTCCAAGCTTTTTGCCCGTAATATGCCCAAGAAATCAATGTTGATAATGCAAACAAAATTACAACCAGCGACAAAATATATGGGAAAAATGATATTACTGATTGAAAAGCAGATGATGCTAATTCAATACCTGAAATCTGACCAACCTGAGTTGTATCTAAAATACCTGAAAATACAATCGCAAAAGATGTCAACAGACATAAAATACCTGTCAATAGGGTTTCCAAAAGTGCCACAAAGCCTTGACTTATAGGCTCATTGGTTTTAACCGCCGCATAAGCAATCGCAGCTGCACCGGTACCAGCCTCGTTAGACTGAACTGATCTTCTCAAACCTATTATTATTGTTCCAAACACACCGCCTGCAACCGCATGTGGTGAGAATGCTTCTCTTATTATCAAAGCTATTGCATGAGGGATATGTACAAAATTTGCAAATATAACAATTAATCCTGCACCAATATATAAAAAGCACATTGTAGGGACTAAAATGGTCGTAATCTTTGAGATACTTTTAATACCATCAACAACTGCAAGCCATACCAATATCGCTATAATTAGACCGAATATCCAAGTATAACCGTTCAAAATACTGTGAGCTCCGCCTGTAATCAAAACAAGCTGGTGAGCTGATTGGTTTATTTGAATCATGTTACCACCTGATATCGCCCCGCCGATACAAAGCACAGCAAAAATTACAGACAAAGGCTGACCAAGCCATCTCATTTTCTTTCTTGTAAGCCCGTGAGCAATATAGTGCATCGGACCGCCTGATACTGTACCATCAAGGTTAAATCTTCTGTATTTTACAGCCAATGACGCCTCGACAAACTTTATTGACATACCAAGTATTGCGCCAGCAAATATCCAAAAAGCTGCGCCAGGACCGCCTATCGAAATGGATATCGCAACGCCCGCAATACTTCCAATACCGATAGTTCCTGACAATGCTGTCGCAAGCGCTTGAAATGATGAAACTTCACCACTTGAACCACTGCTTTTATCACTAGGTTTAGCGACAATATCAATTGCGTGCTTTAATCCCCATATTGAAACACCTCTAAAAAATAATGTGAAAAATATTCCCGCTATCAATATCCAAAAAATAATTATAGGAACTTTTGAACTCCCAATCATTACATGGTAAAAAATAAGATTTGCAACCGCATCAGATACCGGTGCTACATGTTTGTCCATAAATGCATCCACATTCATTGCATTTGCATTTTGAACATTGAATAAAAGTGTCAAAAGTACGATTAAAAATTTGTTCATCAAAAAATTCCTTATAAAATTATCTCTCGGCTCTCTATTGAGTGTAAACCAACTTTGATTATTGTAGCAGAAACATGAAAATATGTTGTCAAATATTTACAAAATCTTAAAAATTTGTTGCAAATAATGCTCACACGCAAGCTTTTTTGTGAAATTTTGAATTGTACTGTAACTATTCTTACGCAAGACTTTCAAGGAAATATCATCTGAATTTTTTATGTACTTTAAACATTCACAAATATCAGCTACCTCAGGAGAAATTAAATAGCCATTCTCACCATTTTTGATGATACCATCAACTCCGTCTTCTTTCACTCCGACTGTAATACAACCTGATGCCATAGCTTCCAAATAGACCATTCCAAAAGTTTCATTCACACTAGGTAAAATAAAAATATCACTTTGTCGCATATATTCAAGCACTTGATTTTTAGACAAATGTCCGGTAAATTTTGCACTTGGGTCAATTTTTTGAAGCCTATGTCTTTCTTTACCATCGCCAATTACTGTCAGCTCAATACTTTCAACTCCCTTACAAGCCTTTATGACTTTATCTATATTTTTACGTTTTTTAAAATTCGCACAAGTCAATACCTTGATTTTATTTTTGTTAAAATCCTCACCGCTTCTATCAACTATTATATCTTCATCTACACCTGAATATGCGACAAAAGCCTTACTTTCAAACTCCGGATACATCTTAATCAAACGTTTTTTTATCACATCCGAACGACAAGCTAAGAGTTTTGCCCGCCTAAATGCCAATAAAAGTTTTTGTTTAAAATATATCGAATACAAAGGCTTTGTAAGCACTTCCAAATCAGAAATGTGTACCCCGCACACCAAAGGTAAATCAAACTTACAGGCAAGTTTGTATGCAAAAATTGACCCCGATGGCATATGTGCCACTATTACATCTGCTAAAATCTGATTATTAATTTTTTGGGTTACGTCAAACAAAAATGGCGTATGGTAATTCAAATTCAATACTTCATCATATTGACCACTTTTGTAAAACTTTTTTCCACGCAAAAAAGAATTAAAAAGAAAATTCGGTTTTATAACATCTACACTGACACCTAAATTTTTAAACCCTTGAACAAAATCAAACAATGTCCTTGGGGTTGTTAATTCATCATTTTTTACAGGATATAAATCAGTTATAAAAAGAATTTTCATCTAGCGTAAAATCCTTTTTATATAATCATAATATTCATTATTAATATCATTCGGTATTAATGTAAAAAGCTGTTCTTTTGTCATGAAACCGAGTCTATATGCTATTTCCTCCAGACAAGCAATTTTTATCCCCTGATTTTCTTCTACTGTACGGACAAATTGACTGGCTTGTAAAAGTGAATCATGCGTACCGGTATCGAGCCAAGCAAATCCCCTGCCTAACAATTCAACATCTAAATTAGAATTTTTTAGATAAATATTATTCAAATCTGTAATTTCTAATTCATTTCGAGCTGAAGGAGTAAGTGATTTTGCATATTGAACAACCTTATTATCATAAAAATATAGACCAGTGACAGCATAGTTTGATTTCGGTTGTTTGGGTTTTTCTTCAATTGACAAGACATTATTATTCTCATCAAATTCGACTACTCCGAATCTTTGAGGATCTTTTACCTGATACCCGAAAACTGTTGCTTTACCGATTTTAGCTTTTTCAACAGCCAACTTAAGACGACCAGAAAATCCATTCCCATAAAAAATATTATCACCAAGCACAAGCGCAACATCATCTGCAGCAATAAATTTTTCACCAATGATAAAAGCCTGCGCTAGTCCTTGCGGTTTTGGCTGCTCTTCATAGGAAAAATTTACACCAAACTTTGAGCCATCACCTAGTAATTTTCTAAAATTCGGTAAATCTGTAGGAGTCGAAATAATTAATATTTCACGTATACCTGCTAACATCAAAACAGAAATAGGATGATAAATCATAGGTTTATCATAAATAGGCAAAAGCTGCTTTGAAACAGCAAAAGTACTCGGATATAATCTGGTCCCTGATCCACCTGCTAAAACAATGCCTTTCATCTTCCCTCCTCCGCTGAAATTCTAACATAAAAACATTAAGTCTTTAACTCGATAATTTCATTATCATCAGGATTTATGTTTTTACCGATAGACTTTTCTAACTGTGCCTTAGCTGAGTTATATTGATATAAAGCACTATAATAATTCAGTTGAGCATTTTGATATAAAATCTGCGCATCCTTTAATTCGGTCGGACTAGCTTCGCCAACTCTATATCGACCATATGAAAGCTCATAATTTTCTTTTGCTTGTTTCACCTGCAAAAGAGCAACCGGCATTTGATTTTTCTTTTCTTGCAAGGTCAAATAAGCATTTTGAATTTCTAAATAGATTGTATTTTGAGTATTTTTAGCATTCGCAATTTCTTTATCATATAAATACCTTGCCTCAGAAATTTCATTTTTTATTAACATACCGTTAATAGTAGGGAAATTCAAATATCCACCAAGGTTATAACCATGGTTAGAAACCCAGCTTTTACCACCTATTTGCAATTGCCCTTCAACAGATAATGTAGGGTAATAAGATTTTTTAACTAATTTCAAAGTTTGATTTGCAGTCTCTACCTTTAACTCTGCCAACTTTAGTTCAGGTCGTGCCTCTCTTGCTATATCAATAGCCTGCTCAAATGTCATATCAACAGGTTGATAGCGCAATTTATCCTGTACATTATATCTATCTATAAATGGGACTCCCATAACATTGTTTAGCTTCGCAACAGCAAGATTTACAGCATTATCTGCCTGAATATATTTAAGCTTTGCATCACTCAAATTTGCCTCGGCAATCGTCACGTCAACTTTAGGGTTCATACCTATTTCATAAAAAGCTTTTGCTTGATTATAAAACAATTCAAACTTATCTACTGTATCTTGAGCAACTTTTCTGTTTTCAAAAGCATACAATAAATTATAGTAAGCATCTTTTGTCTGAAATACAACATCATTTATTATTGCAGCTAAAGTAGTTTTATACCCCTCGTAGTCCAATCTTCTAATTGTTGCTTGATTTTGCGTAACTCCAAAGTCATACAACATCTGCTGCAGTGTAACCTGCCCTAAAACATAATAATTGAAAGTTAAATTCTGTCCCAATGCGTCAGATAATTGTAATTGTCTAATTCTTGTATATCCTGTCTGCCAACTGATTTGAGGAAAATAATTTGACCAGACCTGTTTTATCCTTGTGTCAGAGGCCAAAATATCGTGAAATGCCGCATTTATTTGAGGGTTATTACCTAACGCAAGCTCCAGACATCTTTCAAGCGTCATATCAATATTTTTTTCAACTCCACCTTCAATAATGAAGTTTGAATCCGACTTTTGAGGCAATACCGCATCTGCCTGAGGATATTCATCTTCAATAATCTTGTTTCCAATATCGTTACAAAAACCAATATTCCCAAGTGAAATTATTAAACATAGTAAAAATATTTTTTTAAACATCTTTAACCTTCATTATTATTATTTTCTTTTATTTTTTTTGCCATGGCTAATTTTAGTTCTTCAACCATAACATAAAACGCTGGGACGAGGAATGTACCAATGAAAGCAACCGCCATCATACCTCCAAATACCGTCATACCAACAGAATGACGACTTGCTGCACCTGCACCTGAGGCAAAAACCAACGGTAACAAGCCTAAAATAAATGCAATATTAGTCATCATTACAGCTCTGAAACGCAGTTTCGCTGCCTGAAGTGCGGCTTCTTTAATTCCCATACCCGCTTCATGGGCATCTTTTGCGAATTCTATAATCAAAATAGCCTGCTTTGTACTCAAACCGATTAACATTACAAGCCCGATTTGAGAATACAAATCAAGTGAATACCCTGAAACGTACTGGAAGAATAATGCACCGACAAGTGCAACAGGTGAAATAAGAAGTACCGCAATCGGTAACATCCAGCTTTCATATAACGCAACTAGGAACAAATACACAAA
The DNA here is from genome assembly GCA_944324175.1 of Candidatus Gastranaerophilales bacterium. Lineage (GTDB taxonomy): Bacteria > Cyanobacteriota > Vampirovibrionia > Gastranaerophilales > Gastranaerophilaceae > CALUVH01. The sequence continues at coordinate 34,178 of CALUVH010000017.1, forward strand.
TACCAAAGACATTGCAAGAATAGGTCCGATTTGTCCTTCTGACTCATGCTCTTGAAGTGAACTTCCTGACCAAGCAAAGCCCATGTCTTTAGGTAACACTTCATCAGATACCTGTTCCATTGCACTCATCGCTTGACCAGAACTTACTCCTGTCGCTGCCATACCATTAATTGTAATTGCATTATACATATTAAAACGGGTCAAACTATAAGGTCCGACAATATCTTTTATCTTTACGACAGAAGATAAAGGAACCATACCGCCATATGAATTTTTCACATAAATTTTATCAATATCAGCAGGTTTTTCTCTAAAAGGAGCATCCGCCTGCAAATATACACGATATACACGACCGTATTTATTAAAGTCATTTACATAAGATTTACCGAAATACCCGGCTAAAGCACTATAAATTTCCGAAATTGGAACATTTTGAGCTAAAGCTTTTGGCTCATCAATATCAATCAACATTTGTGGTAAATTTGCTGTGAATGAAGTGTATACAAGCGAGAAAGCAGGATTTTTATTTGCAGCGGCAATAAGTTTCATAGCTTCTTCATACAATTCCTGAGGAGTTCTGTTACCTTTATCAAGCAGCTGATACTCAAAGCCACCAAACATACCTAAACCGGAAATAGCAGGAGGTGAGAACGATGCAATTGTAGCAGACGGGTAGTTAGCGAACTCAGTTTGCATTTTTTTCAAAATACTTTGCATTGATAAAGAACTTTTCTTACGAAACTTATATTCATCCAAATCCGCGACTATCAAGGCCGTATTTTCACCGGAAAAACCAACGAGTGTAATAGTGTTATGAACACCATCCATATTCAAAATACGTTGCTCAATTTCACTTGCAACAATGTCGGTTCTTGATGCAGAAGATCCCTCAGGTAACTGAATTTGAGAGAAAATAGCACCTTTATCCTCTGTCGGTAAAAATCCTGTTGGAATTATTTTAAACATAAACAAAATAAATGCAACAATAGAGAAAAAAGTCACCAAAGTTATTTTAGGCGAATTAATGAATATTTGCGCACCAAGCAGGTATTTATCTCTTACTTTATTAAACCATTCATCGAATTTTTTAATGAATGCAATTTCACTTTGCTGATCGTTTGTTTTCAAAATCATTGAACAAAGTGCAGGAGCAAGAGTCAACGCAACAAGCGTAGATAAGCCGATAGATGTAGCAATACATAACGCGAATTGTCTAAACATTTGTCCTGTAATACCGGCCATAAAGGATACAGGCACAAATACCGCCATCAATACAAGGGAAGTTGCCAGAACAGCTCCAAATACCTCAACCATTGTCACCTCAGTAGCTTCACGAGGTGATTTACCTTCCTGAATATGTCTTTGTGTATTTTCAAGTACAACAATCGCATCGTCAACAACAAGACCTACAGCAAGTACAAGTCCAAATAAAATTAACAGGTTTATTGAAAAACCAAGTAAATTCATGAATATAAATACACCGATTAACGATACAGGAATTGCACAAAACGGGATAAATGCAGCTCTCGCACTTCCTAAAAATAAATATGTAACAATACCTACCAAGATGATAGCTAGCGCGATTGCATTAACAACTTCGTTAATTGACTCCCTTACGAATTCTGTTTCATCGTGCTGGATTTTATATTCAATCCCCTGAGGGAAACCTTTACTTAACTCTTCCATTTTCTTTTGGATTTTATTAGACAAATCAATAGCGTTTGCTTCCGGTAACTGTTGAATTGAAATAATCGCAGAATTTTTACCGTTAATTCTTGAAAAATAAGAATAACTTTCAGCTCCCAGCTCAACTCTGGCAATATCTTTCAAGCGCACTTGAGAGCCGTCAGGTTTTGAGCGCACTATGATGTCTTCAAACTCTTTAACATCTTGCAAACGTCCGGGAGTTCTCAAGGTAAGTTTAATCATCTGCTTATTGACCATAGGCTCAACCCCCAAATCACCTGCCGGAGCTTGAGTATTTTGTTGAGTAATCGCACTGTTTACATCGCTTACTGAAATCCCGAGGTTAGCCATTTTAGTCGCATCCAACCAAACCCTCATAGAGTAATCAGATGAACCGAATACTGATACTTTACCTACACCTTTGATACGAGCAAGTTCGTCCTTAATATAAATTGAAGCATAGTTTGCAATGTACAAGTTATCATAAGTACCTGAAGGTGAGTTAACAGAAATCATTAAAAGCCCAGGACCACCCGTAGACTTTTTAACAGAAAGCCCATATCGTCTAACCTCTTCAGGCAAACGCGGAGTCACTAGCTGCAACTGGTTTTGAACGTTTACAACCGCCATATCAGGATCAGATCCGATGTTAAAATACAAAGTTAATTGATATTGACCGTTTTGCGAAGTCGAAGACATGTAAATCATATCCTCAACACCGTTTAACTGAGCTTCAACAGGAGCAGCAATTGTAGATTCGATAACGTCAGAACTCGCACCTGCATAAGTAGCAGTTACAACAACTTGCGGAGGCGTAATTGAAGGATATTCTTCCAATGGAAGCATTTTTATCATTAAAATACCCGCTAGCATAATTACAAGGGATATTACAATCGCAAGTTTAGGTCTTTGTATAAATATATTGGATGTTTGCTTTTCTGACATTTACCATTCCTTTAAACTTTATAATTTAGATTTTTAATTTACAATTATTTTTTATTCTCTTGTTTTTTATCTGAAGAATCACCTTCTGCTTTTTTAATTTTAGCCATCTCTTCAGCGCTAACAACCGTCACAGGCTTAGCAGGAGTAACCTTTTGAATACCGTCGACTATAACCCTGTCGCCTTTGACAAGACCTTCACCCACAATCCACTTATTACCGCTTTGTCCGACGGTTTTGATGTAAGTCAACTGAGGCAAATCTTGCTCATCAAGCTTATATACATATTTACCTGCTTGATTTTCTTGTACAGCGGTCTGAGGTACAACCGGAACAAGTGAAGGTCGATTAGCAAAAAGCTTTACCGTAACAAATTCACCATGAATTAAGGTATTGTTAGGGTTTTTGAATGTAGCACGCATTGTAACTGTACCTGTAGACTGATCAACTTTGTTGTCTTGGAAGTCTTGAACACCGTCAATGTCATATTTTTCGCCGTTTGGCAAAAGCAGTTCTACACGTCGGTTTTTATTATCTTCTTTATCCGATGCCGAAATAGCCGCAAACTCAGTAGAATCGAGCGGGAATGTGACATATATCGGGTTTGTGCTGTTAATTGTAGTTAGCGCACCGGAAGAAGGTGAAACATAGTTACCAACAGTAACTGTTATAATACCTACACGACCATCGACAGGTGATTTTACATTTGTGTAGCTCAAGTTTCTGTTTGCATCGCTGTAAGCAGCCTGAGCAGACGCCAACTGCGCACGCAACGAATCACGTTGAGAAAGCAAATTATCATATTGAGCCTTTGCGATGTAATCTTTTTTCACAAGCTCTTGAGCACGTTGAAGTTGTTTTTCCGCATAAGTAAGCTGCGCTTTCAGGTTTGCAACATTTGCCCCAGCGACTTTTGACGCGTTAGAAAACTCCGTCGGTTCTATCAAGAAAAGTGTCTGACCTGCTTTTACAAAATCGCCTTCTTTAAAATAGCTTTTTTGCAAATAACCGGCGATACGCGCAAGCACATCTACCCGATATTTTGAGGTGACACGCCCAGGGGCTTCGTATGTCCTTATTATATTTTCTTCTGTAACCGTATCTATCTGTACCTTTGGTGCAGGCTTGTTCTTAGCTGAATTACCTGACATATACTGGGTATACGCCGAATAACCATACCTTAGCAATACCGCAGCAATAACTATCGCTATGATAATTATAATATTTTTTTTCATTATCTCTCCCTCAATGTCTGTTGTTTTTACAACAATGTTAACATAAAAATTTATAACTTGTCAACAATTTTTACTTAATTTAGGAAGTAATTTTGTTGGGGTAGAATGAAGTGTACCCCAACATTACAATTCTTAGAAAAATGATATTTTATTGACATAATAATTTTTGGATACTCTTTAATATCGCAAGGATTTAGAATTACATGGATATGATTAAGAAGTATGCATATTGCCACAATCTCAAACTTAAAATAACGTTTTGCATTTTTAAATGATCGCCGCACTAGATCTATATTATCAATAAATATATTTTTACGATTGTATGAAACGATTATTATGTGAATGTAACTATTTGGAATAAAAACACGTCTATAATTCATATTTTTATCTTACATCAAATATTTTTGTTGAGGTGAAACCCCAACCTACAGTAACAGCTGAGCCGTCAGGCTCTAATTCAAAATAATTCAAACAGGCGCCTGCAATTAGGCACCCTTTGATATGATTGCTTTTTACTCGCGCGTAACGCGATTTTATAGTTCTTTTTATTGTCGGATTGGTAAATCCGACCTACAGTAACTGCGTTATTTGAGACAATATTGGTGTTTTAGGTTAAAAACATCGTTTTTCGCGTTTTAACCATGCTCATGAGGGCGCTATTACCCGCAAATGAGACGCTTTAACGATTAATTACTAAAACATCTAGCACGGAAGTTTGAGTCGTACACGCCATAATTGTTCCTGTTAGTGCTGGAAGAGCCGAAGTAGCGTAGGAGTGCGTAGCAGGTACCGTCAGGCTCGCTCGACCAATAGCTCCAGCTAATGGACCAATTGAGTTCCGCTACCCGATCCGAATCTGGGGTTATACCATCTCTATATGCATCTCCTATCGGGTTATCTTCCTGTTTGTAGATGTATGTTGCTACATCTGCAAGTTCTTGCAGCGTTGGTAATCTCATTCCATTCTCTACGCATGCTTTCTTTGCTCCCGCCCAATAGTTAATTGAACAAGAACTGTTTTCACTATCTGAGCGTTCATCATAGTCATGGTCAGGACTTCCTTCACACGTGTTTATTGCTGTTGTTGGATAGATATCGCTTGCGGCTATACATTTGTCTTGGAATTTCATATCACAAGTGGAGATTGTTGCATTCTTTAATTGGATATCATCGCCTACTCTGTTTGGACCTTTCTTGCCGTTTACATCTATCAACATACTCATACAACCTACCTGACCGCTTTGACCTTCTTTACTGAATGGGTCTACGCTACTGCAATTCGGATTGTATGCCATTACTACTGTTGTACCGTCTGCTATTACAAATCCCATTGTATTTGTATTCCACTCTTTTTGTCCTAGTTTGCTTGCGGTTGTTAGGCTACTTACTTCTACTTCGGTTTCTTTATCGCCTGTTTGAACAAACTTTGGTGCGTAGCAGTTTTCTAATTTATCGTTTTCACAGGTTTTGATTACTTTTACATACTTCTTAAAATAATTCATGTAATCTTCTGTGCTGTTTGCTACTCCTGTCATCACGCCGTCTATATTCATTTGACGGGTCGCTTCTACAAGTTTTTTGTCCCACAGGTCCTTTGCTGTTGACCAAGCTTTGTTGTTATGGTTCTCTATCATGCTTGGAATCGTCAGCGCTGCAACTATTCCGATTATGCTCAGTGTGATTAGCACTTCTGCTAAAGTAAAGGCACTTTTACGTTGACACAGGTTCAAATGTGGTCTTCGACCACCCTCGGCTAAAGTAAACGCAGTTCGCGCTGAATAATTCTTTTGTTCGTTCTTTGTCATTTGGACTCCTTTATTTTTATTATTCTGACCATTAATTCCTTTTATTAAATAATTCTACCTTTTAAGTTGATTTATTGCTCTTTATACACATCAACACAAGTTCACTAACTTGTGTCTTTTT
>CALUVH010000018.1 GCA_944324175.1 Candidatus Gastranaerophilales bacterium
ACTGCAAAAGACCTGTGGGACAAAAAACTTGTGGAAGCTACCCGTCAAATGAATATAGACGGCGTGATGACAGGAGTAGCAAGTACTACAGAAGATTACATGAACTATTTTAAGAAGTATGTAAAAGTAATCAAAACCTGCGAAAACGATAAACTAGAAAACTGCTACGCGACAAAATTTGTCCAAACAGGCGATAAAGAAACCGAAGTAGAAGTAAGCAGCTTAACAACCGCAAGCAAACTCGGAAAAAAAGATTGGAATACAAATACAATGGGCTTTGTAATAGCGGATGGTACAACAGTCGTGATGGCATACAACCCGAATTGCAGTAGCGTCGACCCATTCAGTAAAGAAGGTCAAAGCGGTCAGGTAGGCTGCATGAGTATGTTGATAGATGTAAACGGAAAGAAAGGTCCGAATAGAGTAGGAGATGATATCCAATTAAAGAATGCAACAATCTCCACTTGTGATATGAAATTCCAAGACAAATGCATAGCGGCAAGTGATATCTATCCAATAACTCCAATAAACACTTGTGATGGAAGTCCAGATTTAGATTACGATGATCGAGGAAGTAAAAACGATTATTGTGCAACGAATTATTGGGCTGGAGCGAAGAAAACCTGCGTAAAGAATGATATGCACCTATCAACTTTGCAAGAATTAGCCGACGTAGCAACATATATATACAAACAAGACAACCCAATAGGCATAAGAGAAACTCGAAATAACATAACTCCAGATTTAAATCGAGCAGCGGAACTCAACTGGTCTATCGGCGGGGGGGCCTATTGGTCAAGTGAGCCATACCTAGGAGGATCTACCACCGCAAATGTACGCGATTTCCAATCTTCTCGTAGTTTCCAAGGTTTCGCTAACATTGCAAGCTCTAGTTTCCGCGCTAGGTGTTTTAAATAGACGCAACGATGCCCTTGTATAATGTACATAATGCAAATAATATTTTGAAACAACAACACGCAGGTGCCTAATTGCTAGGCGCCTGTTGATTATTTATTAAGTTACTGTAGGTCGGATTTACTAATCCGACAATAAAAAGAACTATAAAATCGCGTTACGCACAAGCAAAAAACAATCCCAACACGCAGGTGTCTAATTGGCACCTGTTTTGTATAATTACATAATAGAGCCTATCGGCTCAGATAAAAAACGGTAATAAACTCGATAAGTTTATGTAGGTCGGATTTACCAATCCGACGATAAAAAAATGATAATAAATGAATAAAATCGGATAACGATAGCAGTTAGAGCCTATCGGCTCAGCTGTTTATGTAGGTCGGATTTACTAATCCAAAAAAAATACTGAAATAAATTCGGCCTGAAGATTTCCAATCAGGTGCTTAATTGCAAGGCGTCTGTTGATTATTTATTAAGCTTTTTTAATTTTCTTGTCTTTGTTTTATCTTTGAGTTATCATTCTTTTAGCTTCAGTATTATGGAATGGGTGAGGTGTAGCATGAATTTAGAGAATATAAAAAAAGTTGATCCGTTTGTGGCAGAGCAAATCGAGCTTGAATTAAGAAGACAACAAGAGACAATAGAGCTTATTGCCAGTGAAAATATTACCTCACTTGCGGTTATGGAGGCAAGTGGAAGCGTTTTGACAAACAAATACGCTGAAGGTAAGCCACACAAAAGATTTTACAACGGATGTGAGCATGTAGATATGATTGAAGAAATTGCTCAAAAACGTGCTTGTGAATTGTTTAACATGCCTCATGCGAACGTACAGCCTCACAGTGGTGCTCAGGCAAACATGGCTGTATTTATGTATTGTCTAAAACCGGGTGATACAGTTCTTGGAATGGATTTATCTAATGGTGGGCACTTATCTCATGGGTCACCTGTTAATTTTTCAGGGTTATATTTCAATGTCAAAAGCTATGGGGTAGATGACGAAGGTAATATTGACTACGATAATGTCTTAGCTATGGCAAAGGAACACAGACCAAAATTGATTATATGTGGTGCTAGCAACTATTCTAAGATTATTGATTTTAAAAAGTTTAAAGAAATTGCGGATGAGGTGGGAGCATACTTACTTGCTGATATTGCTCATATTGCTGGGCTTGTTGCAACTGGACTTCATCCTTCACCTGCCGGATATGCTGATTTTGTTACAACTACTACGCACAAATCTCTTCGTGGTCCTAGAGGTGGTATTATTATGTGTAACGAAGAGCATGCAGCCGGTATTGATAAGGCAGTATTCCCTGGAATGCAAGGCGGACCTTTGGAACATATTATTGCTGCAAAAGCTGTCGCACTGCTTGAGGCTTCAAAACCTGAGTTTAAGGCTTATGCACAACAAATTATAAAAAATGCGAAAGCTCTGGCTCAAGGGCTTATGGATGAAGGAATGGACATCGTTGGCGGTATGACCGAAAATCACTTGATGACTCTTGACTTAAGAAGAACAGGTAAAACAGGTAAGGATATGGCCAACATCCTTGAGCGCGTCGGGATTACCGCTAATAAAAATACAGTACCAAACGACCCTCAAAGTCCTTTTGTTACAAGTGGTATTCGTCTGGGTACTCCTGCTGTTACTACTCGAGGTTTTAAGGAAGATGATATGATTGAAGTTGCAAAAATTATTGCATCTGCAATATTTTCATCAGATAATGAATTGGGATTGCAAAACTTAAAAGAACGTTCACTCAAACTTTGCAAAAAATACCCGCTTTATGAATAAGAGGTAAAAGGCTTACAAAATGATTATTAAACTTACACATGCACATATTTTAGGAACGGTTATTGCTTATATTTTCGGTGTTTTTCTCGTGCCGCTTGTAATAAGTTTTTCTAAAAAAGAAGGTCTTGTTGATCTTCCTAACGAAAGAAAAATTCATACAAAACCGATTTCAAGAATAGGCGGTGTAGCAATTTGGCTTTCTGCCATGTTGTCTTTTTTAAGTTTGGTATTTTTAAGTTACTATCCTTATGGTAGCCTTCTTTCAGGAATTTTGCTTGGCAGTTCGTTGATGTTTTTGCTTGGACTTATTGATGATATTTATAACCTTGATGCTAAGTTTAAATTGTTTATTCAAATCGCAATTTCTACTTTGGTGTATTTACTTGGCGTACAAATCAGTCATATACCGTTTTTTGGGGGGCTTGATCTTGGAATGTGGTCTTATCCGATAACTATTTTATGGCTGGTTGGAATAAGTAATGCATTTAACTTTATTGACGGTGTAGATGGGTTGGCAGGATCAGTTGTAACCATTAACGCTGTAACACTTGCGATTATTGCTGTATCAATCACTCCTTCAAGTCCTATTAGTGCTTTGATAGGATTCATTCTCGCAGGTTCTATGTTAGCATTTTTAACTTATAATTATAACCCTGCAAAAATATTTATGGGGGATTCCGGTGCGCTTTTTTCAGGATTTTTGCTCGCTGCAATTTCTATTACCGGTGTGATGAAAGCCGCTACGTTAGCAATTTTACTACCGTTTGTTGTGCTCGCCGTGCCTATTATGGATATTACATATTCAAGTTTACGTAGAATTTGCAAAGGTAAATCACCTTTCGTCGCTGATGCTGAACATATTCACCATAAACTTCTACATGCAGGATTTTCCCAGAAAAAAACAGTTGTTATATTAGCTTCATTTGCTATTATAGCAGGTGCTATGGCTACATTGTTTGTTGGTGTAATTAAATATTATTTCATTGCTATTGCCGTCTTAGTTATTATTATGTTGTTACTAAACTTTATAAAAGTCTTGACAAAAAAATAATTATATGATAAAATCTACACGGATTTAATTACTCAGTTTTAAAATTTGTTTTCTGCGACAAGAGTTTTAAAATATTTAAGTGTAAATCTGCTATATTATACGGTCATATAAGTTTGATTTTTCTATTAAAAAATTAAACTTAGGGTGCGTATGGTATGTTACGAGGTGTTAGTTAAATAGTGAGGTGTTTAGCTATGGCTAAAGTAAGTGCAGTACATCAAAAAGACAACTCTATGTTGAGTAACGTAGTCAAAGGCGTTGCAGTCGGCGCAGGTGCAGGGTACATTTCCAAGTATATGCTTCCGGTACAACCGGGTGAAAAAAGCACAAAAGAATATCAAAAAGCTATGGAAATTATCAAAAGAGAGACAGGTAATATTAAGGGAGTTATGATTGAAAGAATAAAAAATTTACCTAACAAAACTCTCGCCCAAGACACATTTTTAAAAGTGGTAGAGACTCCGAAAGGTGCTATCAATGATAAAATGCGTATTATAAATAAGTTAAAACCGGATGATAAGTTAGAATTGAGAAATATTATTTCGACCGTAAATGATTATGCTTCAAAGATGCTGAAACATCATATCACAGCCTATGAGGTTGGTGTAACCAAGAGGATAAGACCTGCATTTGTTGGATTGGGTGCATTTTTAGGATTTGTAGGAGCTGTTGCTTACAATGTTGCAAAGACAAACAGAGCTTAGCTTTTCTTGAACATTTTAGAGCGTTTTGATTTAATCTTGGAGATTATTTTTGGATAATCTCCTGAGGTTAGATCGCCTATACTTTTGTATAGTTTGAGTATTGAATGTTGAATGTTTTTAGCGTTCATACTCACCATATCGACTGCCATTTCTTCATTAGAAAGAGCAAGCCTTGTCATATCTCTGAAACCGCTTGATGCTATTTCAACAGCCAGCGGATTTTCTGAGGCTGCCAGAAAAAGCGCTTGAGATACCACCATTGGCATATGAGAAATCATTGCAACTGCCTCATCATGCTCTTTTGCTGTTGTGAATATTGGTGTAGCACCAAGTATTTTTATTATTTCAACAAGCTCACTGCTTTCGCCAAATTGAGGAGTGATTACCCACTTTGCTCCTTTAAACAGTCCTTCGAAAGAGTTTTCAAAGCCTTTATTTTCTGTACCTGCCATCGGATGTGATGGCACAAAACGGTAGTTACGTTTTTTTTTACATACAAAGCTTTTTAGGCTGCATACATCACTTACAATAGTTTCAGGTCTTAGTACTTGTTCCAATTCATCAAGTACCTCAAGGGTTTTGTTCATAGGTGTGCATACAAAAATTAAATCTCTGTCAGTTAAATCTTCATAAGATTTATAAATATTTTCTCCACTTTGAGAATTAGATACAGCTTTGACGTCATATTCTAAAGAAATCAAGTCCTTGAATATTGATCCGCCAATTAAGCCAAGTCCTATAATACCGATTTTTTTTACCATTGTCTATAAATCCTTATGCGAAAAGTGCTTTTTACCTGAAACATAATCAGCTACGATTTGTCCATTACCTTTTAATTTATATTTATAGATGGTTAATCCCTCAAGTCCTACAGGTCCTCTTGCATGTGTTTTGTTTGTGGAAATACCAACCTCTGCTCCAAAACCGTATCTGAATCCGTCTGCAAATCTTGTTGATGTGTTAAAATATACTCCTGCTGAGTCAACTTTATTCATAAACTTTTCTGCGTTTTCAATATCTGAAGTAATAATACTTTCGGTATGTCCTGAGCCGTATTTGTTTATGTGTTCAATAGCTTCATTTACATCGTCTACAAGTTTGTATGCAAGAATTTTATCGCCATATTCAAAAGACCAACTCTCAGGTGTAGAGATAAGTTTTATACCGACATTTTCAAGTGCTTGTAACAATTCATCTTTAGCAGAGAAATCTTTATGAATAAGTAGAGTCTCAACTGCATTACATGCACTTGGATATTGAGTTTTAGCATCAATAATAATTTTTTTAGCCATTTCAATATCAGCAGTCTTATCTGTGAAAATATGACAAATTCCATCAGCATGTCCAAGTACAGGGATTTTGGTATTTTCTTTAATGTATTTCACTAATTTATTTCCGCCTCGTGGAATAATTAGATTGATATACTTATCACATTTAAGCATTTCAGCTACATCATCACGTGTAAATACTTGTTTTAGTAAATTCTTAGGGAATTTTTCAATTCCCTCAAGAGTTGAATTTATTATTCCTAAAATCGTTTTATTTGTGCAAATTGACTCTTTGCCACCTTTTAGAATGACCGCATTTGAAGATTTTATCGCTAAAGATGAAATTTGTGCTATTACATCAGGTCTTGCTTCAAATATAATTCCTAAAACTCCTATAGGACAAGAAACTTTGTACAAAACTAAATCTTTGTCCAATTCTCTTTTCAGTAAAATCTTATTGATAGGGTCATCTAATTTGACGATATCTCTTATGCCTGATATCATATCGCGCATTTTATTTTCATCAAGTTTTAAACGGTTATATGTTGCCTGATTTATTTCACCTGAATCTAGCAAACTCTTAGCATTTATCAAGTCTTGCTTGTTTGCTTCAAATATCTTTTCTTTATTGCTTTCCAAAGCATTTGCAATTAATGTAAGTGCATTATCCTTAGCTTCAGTACTCAAATCGGCAATCTCAAGCGATGCCTGTTTGGCAAGTTTAGCAATTTCAATAAAATCCATTGTTATTTCCTTTTTTTACAAAATGGTTATGTTATCTCTTGTAATAATTGCATCATAATTCTTAAATCCTAATATTTCAAGAATGTTATCAGAATGGCATCCTATGACCTTTTTACAAGCATCAGAATTATAATTTATAATACCACGAGCAAATTCTTTCATATCTTCATCAAGAATAGATATTACATCTCCCTTGTCAAATTTGTTTATGACTTTTAGTACTCCTATAGGTAATAAGCTTTTGCGTTTTTCAATTAATGCTTTTTTAGCGCCGCTGTTTACAACTATTTTACCTATGATGTTTGTAGCGTATCCTATCCAGCGTTTTTTATCTGATAAAAATTCACCCTGAGGCAAAAACATTGTACCAATATCTTCACATTCGAAGATTTTTTTAATTACAAAAGGTATTTTACCATTAGCTATCAAGACTTTACCGCCAAAACGTGTAACAAGTCTCGCTGCTTCAAGTTTTGTAGACATACCGCCTCTACCCCCTGAGGATACTCCTTGCGCAAGAGCAAGAATGTCATCACTTACTTCGGGGACTTCTTTAATGAGCTTGGCATCAGGATTATCTTTTGGGTTAGAGTCAAAAAGTCCGTCAATGTCTGAAAGTATAATTAATAAATCAGCATCTAACTCACTTGCAACAAGGGCTGAAAGTTTATCATTATCAGAAAAACATACAAGTTTATTTTCATATCTTTGAGATATCTCTAATGTGGATACTGTATCATTTTGATTGATGATAGGCACTGCTCCCAGTTCCAATAATTTATTTAAGGTGGTTCTAAGACTTAGATATCTGGTTCTTATTGAAAAATCATCTTCGGTCAAAAGAATTTGAGCTGCAACAAGTCCATAGCCATCAAAACCATTTTCATATATGGACATCAATTTCCCTTGCCCTATTGCTGCGCAAGCTTGTTTTAAAGCCATTCCCTCCGTGCTATCAAGTCCTAGTCGTTTTTTCCCCATTCCAACAGCACCTGAGGTAATTAAAATAACTTCTTTTCCTTGTTTTACGAGTGTTGCCATGTCTTCAATGAATGAAAAAACACGAGGTAAGGAGACATTACCATCGTCACTTCTTAAAACATTTGTACCCAGTTTAATTACAATTCTTTTAGCATTTATAAATTCTTTTCTGTCCATACTGATATTTTAGCATAAAAAAGTTTAAAAAAGAGAATGTATTTCAATTCTCTTTTTTGAAAATAAAAATGAATAAAGTAGTTCATAAGCCGTGTTCTGTTTCTAGATAATCATCTGTCTGGAATTATGATTACTCATAACTACTAGCGATTTTTTCAGAAGTAGGCGGACACCTTTAACCTTCTATTAAATCTTGCATCCGATTGGGGTTTACCTAGCCGATATTTCTCAACATCGCTGGTGAAGCTCTTAACTCACCGTTGCACCATCGCCTGTGATTTAAAATCCATTGGCAGTCTTCATTTCTGTGGCACTATCCACCGACTCACGTCGTCCGGACTTTCTCCGGCAATCTGTCCTTGGATGCACGGACTTTCCTCACTTTTATTATAAAAGCGCGATTATCCGGCTACTTTATTCAATTTTTAATAAACTTTTGTATCCATCATCACATTTTTAATTGCAATTTCATCATCTTCATGAATATGGATACGGCCATTTGAATAGATTACTATTCTGAATTGATCAGGTTTTGAGCATCCGCTGTCTGTTTCAAGACAATTCGGACCTTCTTCTCCGTTTAAATCAATGATAATATTTCGTGCATTATTTTTTGGAATCTCACCCTTAGTCCATTCTCTTTTTATAGGACTATTAGCATCTGTTGAAAAATCAAATACCATGCCATCTGAAGTTTGTATTTGGTATTTATTACTTTCTTCAACCGTATCTACAACGTTTAATTGTTCTGCAAAAAGCTTAGGAAATTTTGTTTTTCCGCTAAAAGTGTCACCATTGTATACTACACTTGAATTATCATCAAAACCATATGTACATTCTTCACCAGCAACAGAGCCTGTAGGACAGTACATTGAATTATCCGGATATAAAAGAGGATCATTTATCAAACTGCTGACTACTTGTTCTGTGACGTAGTAGGCCTTTTTAGTAAGCATTTTATATTCATCAGGTCTTGTGTTTACTAATGTTGGTATTACTAATGCCAACAATATCCCAAGTACCGCCATGGATACCATTAATTCTGAAAGCGTAAAGCCTTTTTTCATGTTATTCCTTCCTGACGTATCAATACAACCTCAATATCATGATAACATGTATCATGATATTTTACAACTGTTTATTTACCATGAATTATCACTCTATTCTGAATGATGTGCTATTTTTGATTTGTAAACTTTTGTTAATATTGTAGCAAAATAATTTATTTAGATGAGTTAAAATATCGTTCCATCATGTATTCTTTTAGTAATAAACAAGAGGAAAACTTTTTTAATTTAGGTTAAGAAAGTGGCTTGAGTGGAAACCATCAATAGAGGGTTAAAAATATGGTCGATAATAGGTCAGCGGGATTTTACGGCGTCGGCGGTGCTTTTAACTTCAAAAGCGGAGATATATCCGGTACGGCAGCCCGAACTCAGGATGATAAAATGGGACAGGGCGGAGAATACTTCGCACAGAAGAAAAAAGAAGCCGAAGAAGAAAATCAAGAAGATAACAAATACATGGATCGGAGTGCGGTACTAAGAGCTACACTTAACTCTTTGGCTATGATGAATGTTGCTAATGTTATCAACGCAAAAAAACGCTCTATTCTAGATGATAAAAATCAGCAACAAAAAAATAAGAAAAATGAACACGAATTGAAAGCTTTACATGAGGAAATAGATATCGAAAATGAAGAAAATGAATATCTTTAAAAAATTCTATTAAAGATGTTTTCTTGAGTTTCTTCTTGAGTTTTTTCGGATTTTTTCAACTGTAATAGTTCACCATGATAAGAAGGGTTTGAACCGTTTTTGTCTTTTGCAGTTGAAAAGCTAATAATGCTGTTAAATTTTGGAGCTTGGTTATTTGCTTTAATATCGGCAGGAGCTTCATTAACACTAATTGTCATTTTACCTTCAACACTTTTTTGTACATTTTGTGCAGCTTGAGTGTTAAGATATTTTATTGAATTGAGAACATTTTGATTTAATTGGATTTGTATACCGGAGTTATTCATAGCAATTTGGCGAGCAGTATTGTTATCTACACTACCATTGTATAAATCTAATCCAATATTACGTAAAGAAGAATTTTGAGATACTGAGTGTACATTATATTGCTGATTTTTTTCGGCAGCCCTTTTAAGTATTTCTTGAGAAACTTCTTTTAAAACACTTCTATCAATGCCGTTAGCAGCTAATAATTGTGAATTGTTATAAACACTTATTGCCATTTTTGTATCCCTTTTTTCCTTATATTTTTCTATACGGCATATATTTAGGTTTGCTTTAGTATTTAGAGTGATGCTTGTAACATTCCTTAATATTTTCTAAAAATCATGGCAATTTTTGTGAGAAAAACATGTTTATATATATATCAAGTATATAAATATGAGATGATATTATGAGTCTAGGAAAGCTTAATTATGTATTGAGTAACGTCAATGCCGTCTTGGGCAGTGGTGTTAATTATATTTATGACAAGCAACAGGGCGATAAAAGCGGTGCTGCTGAAGTCAATTTTGGTATGAATGTAGTTAACGGACTAGCTAGAAATGCAATAGCTGAGGGTATTCGAAGGGATACTGGAAGTTATTTGGGATATACAGTAAATAATTTAGCTGGATATGGAGATGCAACGGCTAATGCTCAAGGTATGGTCGGTTTAATGGGTGCATCTTTGGTGACAAATCCATTTATGTATGGTGGATTTTGTGGACCTTCTGTATTCAGTGGATATTGTGCACCTCCTATGGCAATGTATTCAATGCCTATGATGCCTATGTATGGCGGTTATTATGGCGGAGGATTCTGTGGCGGAAGCATGTTTGGTTCATATGGTGGTACGTTTTTTGATGTAAACAGACCGTTTGGACCGTTTGGTTGTTGTTGTTAGTTTGAAAGTGCTTTCCAATTTTTTGCAGCACAATCTAGTATAGATTGTGTTGTTGAGTTTTGGAGCAGAACCTCTTGAACAGAAGTGTTAATAATCGTGTTTATGTCTTTTTGATTTTGATTTGTTTTATAGGCAGGTGTTATTTTATTTAGTTGCTTTGCGCTTATGACTCGTGCTTTTGCCATGAGATCGTTTGGGGGGTAATTTTTATAAAAATCATTTTGTAGAGCTTTTTCATTTGTTGCAAGAATATTGGTCAATTTTGCGAGTTCAAGTTGATTTTTTTCATTAGTTATGAAAAGGGCAAATTTAAGGGCTTCATTTTTATGTGAAGCTTTTGCAGGAATTATGAAATTCATAAGTGAAAAATCATATTGTCCCAATTCTCCTACAATTTGTTGTGAGACATCTGTATTTTGGTATGTAGATGGTGCATTTTCTTTTATCATATTCAAAAAATTTGCTCCTGACTGGAAAAATACAATTTGTTCAGCCATGAATTTTTCCACAGCTTCTCTGTGGGTTTGGGTAATTGATTCTTTAGGAATTAAATCATTTATATACAGACTTTGAAATAAGTTAAATACCTCCACAGATTTGGGAGAATTTATATTTTCATAAGAATTTATCCCGTATTTGTTGAGAATTCTGAGCATTGTATCGTTTTCAGTGATGTTTGGTAAGGTTGAATATGTACCGGTTTTTCGAATTTGTGGTGAAATTTGGGCAAGTTCGGTGTAGTTTTTTGGAACTTTTACGTTTGCTTGTTGTAACAATTTTTTGTTATAAATTGTGATGGCAGACGTTGCATACCAAGGTATTAAATAGAGTTTGCCTTTGTATTTTACAGAATTTATTATCTCTTGATTAAAATCTTTCATGAGAGTTTCATCAATTTCATACAGTGCACCTTTTTGCGCCAAAAGAGAGGAAAAGTCGGGGTTAAGGTTAATCAAATCAGGTGGAGTATCACTTAATACACTGGCTAAAGTTCTTTTTTCTCCTTCTGAAAAAGGTACATCAACCCATTTTATTTTTATATCCGGATTTTCGGTTTCAAATTCTTTAATTACTTTATTTATGTATGATGAAAAATCTCCCATTTGGAGAGTCCAAAAAGTTATTTCTTTTCTTGTGTCAGCTGTTTTTTCGGAATTAGTAAATATTTTAATGCCTGTCAATATTATGATTAAAGTTATTGTAAAAACCAGTAGAATTTTTTTCATTAGACACCTTATTCTTTTGATGTTACAATTATACTATGAAAAATTTATTTACAGAACTTGAAGAACAGAATAAACAAGTACCGCTAGCTGAGGTGTTACGTCCCAAGACTTTAGAGGAGTTTTTGGGACAAAGTAATGTAATATCAGAGAATAGTCCGCTTTTAAATTTGATGAAAACTCAAAGATTGTTTTCAATAATTTTGTGGGGAACCCCTGGGTGTGGAAAAACAACACTTGCAAGGTTAATAGCTGCTAAAACAAATGCTGATTTTATCGAAATTTCTGCCGTAACTTCAGGTGTTAAAGATATTAAAGATGCTGTTGATACTGCGAAAATGAATTTACGAAGTGGCATTAAAACAATTTTATTTATTGATGAAATTCACAGGTATTCTAAAACGCAGCAGGATGCACTTTTACCTCATCTTGAGAATGGTACTTTATTTTTAATAGGTTCTACTACTGAAAACCCTTCTTTCCAAGTTGTTCCGGCATTACTTTCAAGGGTTCAAGTTATACGATTGAATGCTATTGATGATGCAAGTATGAATAGAATTATTAAAAGGGGATTTGCTTATCTTGCAAAGAATTACTTACCTATGGATTGTGAAAGCGGGGTTATAGATTTTATAATAAATCTGGCTCGGGGCGATGCTCGATATGCTCTCAATGTTGTTGAAAATGCTTATTTTGCAAGTGATTTAAAAGATAATAGAAGAAATTTAACTGTTGCAATAATTGAAAGTATCTGTCAAAAAAGAAATACGAGATATTCGCAACAAGAACATTATGATTGTGCTTCAGCATTCCAAAAAAGTTTAAGAGGAAGTGATGCTGATGCGGCGATATATTATCTTGCAAAAATGATTGCGGCAGGTGAAGATCCAAGGTTTATTGCAAGACGTTTGATTACCTGTTCTGCTGAGGATGTAGGTAATGCTGACCCTAATGCTTTAAATGTCGCAATTAATGCATACAAAGCCGTTGAATTGCTTGGACTACCTGAGGGTAGAATACCTCTTGCTCAGGCGGTGATATACGTCGCTCGTGCTCCAAAGTCAAATGAAACTATTTGCGCAATTGATGCTGCACTTGCAGATATTGAAAGTGGAAAAGATTTCCCTCCTCCTATGCATTTGCGTGATGCGCACTACAAAGATGCTAAAAAATACGGTTTTGGTGAAGGTTACATTTATTCTCATTCAGCACCTGAAATAGAGCAACAATTCTTACCAGATGAGCTTGTTGGAAAGAAATATACATTCAAATAATTTTAATAGTTTAAATTTCTCGTAGTTCCAAATAATCGTGAAGCGCAGCTTGCCAGTTTCTACAAAGTCCGTTATTTTCCATTACGCTATAGCTTGGACGTTTGGCAGGACGCGGGTAATCCTCAGTTTTACAAGGGATTACTTCTTTATTGATATTGCTTTGTTGGAAAATTTCTTTTGCAAAGCCATACCAGCTCGTTTCACCTGAACCACAAATATGATAAGTTCCATATGGTTTTGAAAAAAGTTTTAAAATTCCATTAGCAAGTTCGATTGTCCAAGTCGGACAACCGATTTGGTCATCAACAACTTTTAATTCTTTTTCCTGATTAGCTAAGTTAATCATAGTTTCTACAAAATTTTTGCCATGATGACCGTACAACCAACTTGTGCGTGCTATATAATATTTTTCACAGTACTTTTTGACCATTTCTTCTCCGCGTAATTTCGTGAGTCCATAATTGTTGAGCGGTTTTGGATTATCTTCAGGCGTATATGGGGAGTTTTTCTCTCCATCAAAAACGTAATCAGTTGAAATATATATCATTGGGATATCAATTTTACCACAGGCTTTTGCTATATTTTCTGTACCATAAATGTTAATTCTTTCAGCAGTTTCCAGATTTTTTTCTGCTTCATCAACATTTGTATATGCTGCACAGTGTATCACCATATCTGGTCTTGTATTTGTTATAACAGAAGATACCATTTCATCATCTGTGATATCCAAGTTTTCGATATCTGTCTCTATTACAAATGCTCCGACATCTTCAAGTACCGGACATAAATCTTTCCCTAACATTCCGTTAGCGCCTGTGACCAATATCTTCATACCTTACTCCTTAAGCTTTTATTTTCAATATTTTTTATCCAATCTTGATTATTTAGGTACCAATCAATAGTTAATCGAATTCCTTTTTCAAAGCTTACAGATGGTTGCCAATTTAATTCTTTTTGAATTTTGTCATTACAAATTGCGTATCGTCTGTCATGACCGAGCCTATCATCTACAAACTCAATATAGCTTTCATCTTTTCCCATAGCTTCAAGTAGAATTTTTGTTATTTCAAGATTTGTTTTCTCATTATGCCCACCGATGTTATAGACTTCTCCCTCACGTCCTTTATGTAGGACAGCATCTATCGCTGAACAATGGTCATATACGTATAACCAATCCCGAACATTCATCCCATCACCATATACAGGCACCCTTTCTCCTTTTAACAGTTTTGAAATAAACAAAGGAATGAGCTTTTCAGGGTACTGATATGGTCCATAATTATTTGAGCAACGTGTAATAAGTGTAGGAATTTTGTAAGTTTCAAAAAAGGCTCTCACAAGCAGATCAGCACTTGCTTTTGAAGCTGAATAGGGACTGTTTGGAGCTATTGAAGTTGTTTCATAAAAATAACCGTCTTTACCGAGTGTTCCATACACTTCATCTGTAGAAATTTGCACATAGCGCGAAATTTTAAATTCTTTAGCGGACTGCAAAAGATTCAAAGTACCTTTAATGTTTGTATCAACAAACACCTCAGGTCCTGTAATTGAGCGGTCAACATGACTTTCTGCAGCAAAATTTACTATCGCATCGACATCTTCTAACAGCTGAGGTACGAGCTTTTTGTCGCAAATATCACCATGTACAAATTCATAGTTAGGATTATTTTTTACATCATCAAGATTTTCAATATTTCCCGCATAGGTCAATGCATCCAAGTTTATTATTTTATAATTGTTATACTTATTCAAAATATGTCTTATAAAACAGTTTCCGATAAATCCCGCTCCACCTGTAACTAAAAGTTTCATCAGATTAGCTCCTCCAAGTTAATATTTTCCAGACACGGTTGATTTTTGTCTTTTTCACTCAAAATAGGTTCAAAATTAATACCCCAGTCTATGTTAATCTTATCATCTGACCAAAGCAATCCTCTATCATGTTTAGGAGAATATTCACCTGAAGCTTTGTATAGTAATTCAGCTTCCTCTGAGAGTACAACAAAACCGTGTGCAAAACCTTCAGGGATATATAACATGTGTTTATTTTCTTCTGAAAGTTCAACTTTCACATATTTTGTAAAAGTCTTAGAATTTGGTCTCAAATCAACAGCAACATCAAATATCTTACCTCTTGAACATCTTACAAGTTTTGCTTGAGAATGAGGTTTTGCTTGATAGTGAAGTCCACGTAATACTCTCGCAGAAGATTTCGAATGATTATCTTGATTAAACTCTTGGGTAATCCCGTTTTTTACAAATTCTGATTTTTTATAACTTTCCATAAAAAATCCTCTGTCATCCCCAAAGATTTTAGGTTTTACAAGTATAACATCTTCAATATCCAGTCTTTCAAAAGTAAAAGGCATAAGCTTACTCTCCCCAATTACATCATACCACAAAATATACTTTATTCGTTTATAATCCACCAAAAATATGATTAAAAATATCTTATTTATATGTAGTATTGACTTATGTATGAGTATGAAACAGAAATTGAAGATTTAGAATTGAAAAAAGTCGGGCTTGAATTAATGTTTATGACGCCTGAAAAATGTTCATATCCCGATGGAATTACGGCGGTAGAGCTTGCAAAGCTTGTCGAGTTGCCACTTGAAGTCGTTAAAAAAAAGCTTGTAATTTTAAAGGATGCCGGACTTGTCCGAGTTAAGGGGATTAATCCTAAATATTGGAAATTTGATGAATACAACTTCCAAAGAATAGATGAAGATGATGAAGTGTACCGCCTTTTGTGTAACTTTGATGATGTAGACTTCGACAGGTTCTTTCAATATTAATTGTTTTCAAAAATTTTTACTGCACGGGATAGAATATCCAGACAATAAGAAATAGCTACCCCATAATTTGTTATAGGAATCCCTTTTTTGTTTGCTGTTAAAATCCTCGATAGCAACTCTCTTCGATTTGTCATACAAGCTCCGCAATGAATTATGAGTTTGTACCCCTCAATATTCGGAAAATCGTGTCCTGCATAATTTTCGATAATAAGATTTTTACCTGTTTTTTTCTTTAGTAGATTTGGTATTTTTACTCTACCTATATCATCTTCTATTGCATGATGAGTGCAGCTTTCTAAGATTAATACTTTATCTCCATCTTGAAGTTTTTCTATTGCAGCTGCCCCACCTATAAATGCTGCCAAATCGCCCTTTAATCTCGCAAATAATATTGAAAATGAAGTCAGCGGGATATTGTCTGGGACAATTTCAGATACTTGCTTAAATGCTTGAGAATCGGTGATGATAAGTGACGGTGGATTTTTAAGGTTACTGATAGCATGAGCAAGACCCTCTACCTCTGTGACGTATGTTAGACAATGTGAATCAAGTAGATCTCTTATCGTTTGCACTTGAGGGAGTATGATACGTCCTTTAGGAGCTTCCTTATCTATTGGTATTACCAAAATTACAGTGCTTTTCTCCGGCACTAAATCTCCTGCTATTTTAGGTGAATTTACAAAATTATCAGGTAGAAATTCAACAAGTTTTGATTTGAATTTATTAACAAAATCACCATCATTCTTGGCAGAGGTTTGAATTATGTTTGAAGTGAATTGCCTTAGTTCTTCCAGCTTGTTTGGTGGAATGCTTTGAATATCATCTTTATTGACAACTATAAGGTATGGAATTTTTAGCTCAGTCAGCTGCAAAATAATATTTTTTTCGTATTCGGTGAAACCTTCATAATCTGTGACAATGATAGCGATGTCTGTACGATTGATTATTTTTTTCGTTTTTTCTACTCGTAAACTACCCAATTCACTATCGTCATCAATCCCTGCGGTATCAATAAAAGTTACAGGTCCGATAGGTAAAAGTTCCATTGATTTTTCAACTGCATCGGTTGTTGTACCTGCTACTTCAGACACAATCGAGACTTGTTGTGATGTTATTTTATTTACTATTGAAGATTTTCCGACATTAGTTCGCCCGAAAATTCCAATATGTAAGCGCATTGATTTTAAAGTTTTCATTAATCGGCTCCAAATACTAAAAAAGCTGCCCTCAGGGCAGCTTGTGAAAATAAAAAATTAACCTCTGATACCAAGTTTTTTGATTAACTCTCTGTATTCATCAAGATTTCTTGATTTCAAATAAGAAAGTAATCTTTTTCTTTTACCTACCATCATTAAAAGACCTCTTTTTGTTGCAAAGTCTTTTTGGTTGTTTTTCAAATGTTCGGTAAGCTCGCTAATTTTTTTACTCATCATAGCAATTTGAACTGCTGTTGAACCGGTATCTTTTTCATTAGCACCGTATTCCTTTACGATGTCTTGTTTGTTTTTTAAGTTAATTGACATATCATTTTCCTTTTCTGTTGAGTGATTATTGGCGTAAGCACTCTACATGGGAAATGATAATATATAAATAAAAAAAATCAACACCTGATAAATTTATGTAACAAGAATTTAGCCTTGAAGGTTTCTTGTTGTTAAATAAGACATAAAAGCGTTTTTATTAGCACTGTTAAAGTGATCTCTTGCGCAAGACAATTCGATATTTGCATCAAATAAGGTGTTAGTTGAATTTTTATATGATTTCATTGCGTCATTGAATTGCGTTGAGTTTTCACCATAATTAGAATATACAGTTCTCAAGTTTGACAATGCTTTATCTTCACCACTTTTCATAAGACTGTATTGTTGTAATGCTGCATAATATCTTTGTTCTGCTTCATCTTTTTTAGCTTCTTGTTCCAATGCCCAACCTTTGACACTGTTTTTTATGCTATCGCTAACGTTTTTGCCATAAGTTAGTATAGATTCTTTTTTTAATTCCAATGCTTTATATTCAAAATACTTTTCAAAGGAGCCAAATTTCTCTTGCAACTTTGGATCTTTTTCATACTGCATTCTTGCATTAATTTCGCTTAATCCCATAGCATACCCTTTTCTCTTAATACTCTTATATATATAAAGTATCTAATAGCGAAATAATTGCCTTTTTATTTTAATTGTTATTAAGAAATGTTAAGCATTCTGTTAGCAAATTTACTGGACCCAAAACTGAGCCATGGTAAGTACTTTTGTCGGATTGTCTTTTGAGTAAATTTTCATAACATAAGTACCTTTTTCATTTATCACAATATAATCATCGTAATAGTACATTTCTTCATCTTTAAGTCTTACTGTATTGCCATAAAACATTTTATATCCCAGTCTTTCATTTGCACCATCTTTTTTAATTATTTGAATGTAGACATACCTTGATTTTATTGGTTTTGGAATAATTACAAGATAATAAATTCTCATTCCGGTGGCAAAAGTATTTGTTAAATTCATTACATTTTGTGTAGTGATTGGGGCGTTATTGAAAAGTATTGACGGTTTTACTCTGTCGCAAGCAGAGCTAAATAACATTAAAAAAACAAATCCTAAAATTATAAGATATTTTTTCATTTATTTTTCCAATACTTTTAATTTTTCTTTTACAGCCTTTTTAGTAGTTTCATCGTTGCTGTGTTCCAAAAATAATTTGTAATTTTGAATAGCGTTTATATAGTCTTTTTCATTCTCATAGGCCAATGCAAGAGCATAGTATGCATAACCGTAATTTGCGTCGATTGAGACAACTTTTTTGAATGCATCAATTGCACCTGCAAGGTTGTTTTCATCAGCATAAATCAGACCCAAATTGAACCAGCCGTCCTTGTAATCAGGGTTAACAAAAATGGCTTTTTTGTAAAAACTTATTGCGTTGGTGTTATCATTTTTGAGTTTGTATACGTAACCAAGCTTAAATAATGTTTGTTCGTCACTGGGACGGATTTTTAGTGCTTCTTTATAGTTAACGATACATTCATCATATTTTTTGTTTTTCAGGTTTTCATCGCCAAGCTCAATAAGGTCTTTATGTTTTTCAGAATCCAACTCTGATACTTGATTGGTAATGGTATCACTTACATTTATAGCAGGTAGTTCACCACCGTTTTTGACAAGTTGCTCATTATCTTCCATTAGTATATTGTTTTCGTTGTTATATTTAGCAGCAATAAACTCAGCATATTCATTACTATATTGGGCATTTGCAGGATCTATCGCAATCGCCTTTTCATACATTTCAGCGGCTTTGTCTGACATATTGCAATTACGATACGTTTTTGCAAGTAAATAATACCCAAAACTTTCTTCGCTGCCATTCGATACTGCTTGCTCAAGATATGTTGCTGCAGTTGTGTAATCCTGTGCATCATAACAAATTTGTCCTTGTGAAATTAATGCGACGACAAGATTTTTTTTCACTTCCGGATTTTGTTTGACCTGTAAAAGATCGTTATACAATGCTATAGCGTCAGGATAATCTTTGAGGGCATGAAGTGCGAGTGCCTTGTTTAATTTTACATCATAGTTATCTTTTTTGACTAAAAGAATTTCATCGTAATATTTAATGGCATTTTTATAATCTTTTTTAAGGTGATAACATTGGGCAAGGTCTTCTTTTAAATCAAAATCACGACAATGTTTTGCTATTGCAATTTCATAATTTTCAATTGCTTTGTCAATGTTATTAAGTCTTTTGTAAACAATTCCCAAATTTTTGTATGCAAGGGCATTATCAGGAAAATTTTTAATGTAAATATTATATTGTTCTACTGCTTCATTATTTTTACCCATATCTGCAAGTAAGTTTGCATAATCAAGTCTTACTGCATGTAATTCCGGTTTTTGTCTGAAAATTTCTTGATATTGAGCATAAGCCAAATCATTATCTTCCAATTCCTGATATGCAAGAGCAAGTATTGAACGTGAGTTAAGATCTTCAGGATTTTTTTCAATATGCTTTGAAAGTACTGAGGATGATCTTTCATAATCCTTTACACAAAAAAGTGCGTAACCGTATTTATCCAAGTCATTAAATCCATTCGGGTCGGCAGAATATAGTTTGTCATATTCTTCGACTGACTTTTGAGCATTTCCTGTAAGTAAATATGAAGCAGCAAGGCTTTCTCGTGCTTCTTTATGCTGTGAGTAAGTACTCAAAAATTTGTTATAAGTATCAGTTGCATTTTTGTAATCTTTCAATTGATATTGAGCGTTGGCAATATTTAGGTAATTATATTTGTATTCAGGGAAAAGTATCATAGCTTTGTTATATGAGTCCAAGGCATTTTTATAATCACCTTTATGTTCGTATATACTTCCCATGCTTATGTAAAGGAAGGCATCTGAGGGTTTTAATTCGACAACTTTTATATATGTCGCGAGAGCTTTGTCATATTCGCCGAGTTCAGTGTATGCACCTGCAAGTTTTATGTATAATTGCGGTTCATTCCCTGATAATACAATAGCTTTTTCCAGTGCTGCTGCTGCTGATTTGAAATCTTGTTTGTATTCATAAGTACAAGCTTGCTGGTATAGTGAATTCGCTTCAGGAGACATGTAAGCACTAGCAGGAATCCCACTTAGCATAATTGAAAGTATAGCTGATGTTAATAACTGTTTTTTAATTGTCCTAACCCTCTAATTAAGTATACTTTATAACATATTAGCAAAAAACTAGATTTGTGTAAAGCTGTTTGAATAAATTTTCTTATCTAACAGCACTTCTACTGTTTTAATTACATTATATTGCTCAATGGAATTTTTATCAAATTCAATATCTTCCAACTCTCCAAACTCAGAAATCATTTTTGCTAAATTTAAGTACAAATTGTCAATTTCATTTTGAGGAGAATTACAATCAAGCATTTTAAAAATTCTGATGAGTTCAGTGTCTGATGCGTCGATAATTGCAGCATCAAGTCCGGCTCCATAGGCAAGTACTGCAAATATCCTGTTTATCAAAGGTCGTAATTCACTCGGTGAACCGTTTGAAATGTTTGAAAGACCAATGAGTGTTTTAACAGGAGGGTCAAAGCTCTCCTTTATCATCTGTATTGTGTGTAATGCTTCTTTACTTTGTGATTGGTCAACTGTGATTGGTAAGATAAGAGGATCGAAGTATAATTTGTCGTTATTAATACCTTTTTCTAAACAGTTTTCATAAATTTCAAAAGCTATTTCCAATCTGCCATCGGCAGTTTTTGGAATACCGGTCTCTTTTCCCATAGTGAGTGCAACAAGGTTACAATCATACTCTGCTGCCAGTGCAGTCATTGCCGAAAATCTTGGCTCATCTTTGCTGGTACTATTTATAATGGCATTACTTGCATTTTTACAAATATTCAATCCACTACGCATTTCATCTGCGTTGGTTGTATCAAATGAAATTTTTAAGTCGGATTCTTTTTCGACTAAATTACACAACCAAGGTAGTACTCCAGATAAATCACCTTTAGCTGGTCCGACATTTAAGTCGACATAATCCATTTGTTTTTGAAGTTTAATCAAATTGTTAACAAATGTTTCATCACGATTTATAAGTGCATTACGCAAAGAGTTAGATATAATGTGGATATTTTCGCCAATTAATTTCATATGCAAATTATAACATAAAAAATTTGCACATTTTCTAAAATGTGTTAAAATTGAGCTATGGTTAGGGTGAATTCGATAAAATTTAGTGTGAATTTTAAAGGTAATAATCAGGGTAAACAAATTCAAGATCCTGTTATTGCTGCTGCTTTGGAAGAGATGAAACAAATTAAATTCGCTAATGATGATGTTCGTTATGTAAAAAAAATGGGGGCAAGACCGCCCTTCAAAAATGGACGTCAGGCTTATGATTTTATAAAAGATAATGATATTAAAGTGAAATTTGCTAAACTTCCTTCTGACGATATCCATGCACAGTGGGATGTTGCAAATAAGACAATAAAAATTAATGAGCAGTATAGGGGAACAAAAAGCAAGGCAATAGTGCTTGCCATTGCAGAGTCTACATTGCATGAAGCAGGACATGCGAAAGATTTGGACGGTGCAAGCTCAATCCAAGAAGAAATAAACTGCCTGTCATTAAATTCAATGGCACATAGAACATTAAACGCTAAAGACCCGGGTATTTTTGAAACTAATGATGCTAAAATATTAAAAAATGGTGTAAATCTTTATTCTGACATATATTTCAACAAAGATCTTTCAGGACTTATGGACAAGGTCAAACGCTCTTATGGGCATTTGCCTGCAGGGGACTATAAGCATCCTGCGTCAAATTTTGCTAGTGCAATAAAAAATGATGAACCGAATTTTGTAATAAGTGCTTAATAAAAATTTACAACGATTTTTTCTTATAATGACGCCATTTAGGAGGTATGGCAAAAAACATGGACTAGAAAAGTTTTGACAAGTATGTTATAATGTGTATATCTATTCTCGCTAATTTTTATTTTATATATTATGCATCAAAAGGGAACAAAAGGAGAAGTCTAATGTCAACTTTAGTGAATGAAACGGTAAAAATGCCGAAGGTTAAGTCAAAATTTAATGATGAATTTGAACATTACTTAAAAAATCAATGTTTGAAAACAACTTTTAATGGACTTGAGCTTGAAACTTTCAGCTGGTACAAAAAGGTACTTGGTTTGATATAGGAGTAAAACAATTTAATATCTTACAAATAAACCGACTTTATAAAATAAGCCGGTTTTTGTGATGTAAAATTATAGTTGTGCAATATATTTTTTATAATATAATTGTCATATGGAAAAAGCGAAAAGAAAAATAAGTATAATAGGTTCTACAGGTTCTATTGGCACACAGGCTTTGGAAGTAATAGAAAAACTTCAAGATGAATTTGAAATAGTTGCACTTGCAGGTGGTTCAAATGTTGATTTACTAAAAATTCAAGTAGAAAAATTCAAGCCCAAATTTGTCTATGCCTCTAAGCCAATTTTTGTGGACGGAGTGGAATGCGTTTCTTCGCTTGAAGATATTTGTTCAAATAAAGCCAACGATATTATTTTAGTTGCTGTATCTGGAAAAATAGGGCTTCGACCAACATTAACAGCTATAGAAAATGGTATTGATATTGCACTTGCCAACAAAGAAACACTTGTAATGGCAGGTGATATAGTTATGAACAGAGCAAAAGCAAAAGGTGTAAATATAATACCTGTAGATAGTGAGCATTGTGCGATTCATCAATGTATAAAAGATATTTCACAGGTGGAAAAGTTAATTATTACAGCGTCAGGTGGACCATTTTTGCATAAAACTGTTGATGATATGAAAGCGGCAACTGTGGAACAAGCACTTGCCCATCCTCGTTGGCATATGGGGAAAAAGATTACTGTGGATAGTGCTACATTAATGAATAAAGGTCTTGAGATTATTGAAGCACACCATCTTTTTGGGTTTGACTATGACAAAATTGATGTAGTGGTCCACCCTCAAAGTATTGTACATTCGGCTATTGAATATGTTGATGGCAGCGTGATAGCACAGTTGGGATTACCTAGTATGCATATTCCTATTCAATATGCTATCACTTATCCTAAACGTTTTGAGGGAATAAAATCAAAAAGTTTTAGTTTTGCAGATATAGCAAGACTTGATTTTGAAAAACCTGATTTTGAAAAATTTCCTTGTGTAAAACTGGCCTATGAAGCAGGTAGGATAGGTGGAACTGCTACGGTTTGTTTGAATGCGGCAAATGAAGAGGCGGTATTTGCATTTTTAGATGGAAAAATAAAATTATTCAATATATATGAAGTAACTCAAGAAATGCTTTCACGTCACAATGCTATAAAAAATCCTTCAATAGATGAAATTTTTGAAACGGATGAAAAAGTTCGTAATTTGACGAGAGATTATATTAGTAAACTTGCTTAAGTCTATTTAAAAAGTTTTGTTTTGTAATTATTTTTTTTGTCATATAATTTACCTATGAGAAACACGAGACAGACAAATGTTAATACGCACAGAGATGCTTGGGTAGAAATTAATCTTGAAAATTTAACGAATAACATAAAAGAGATTAAAAAAAATGTACCTGAGGGGAATAAATTGCTTGCCGTAGTTAAAGCTGATGCATATGGTCATGGCGCGGTTATGTTGGCGCCAACGCTTTTAGCATCAGGAGCTGATATGCTGGGGGTAGCCTCTATTGATGAAGGGGTTGACCTTCGAGAAGCCAAAATAACTTCAGATATATTAGTTTTGGGAGCTGTACCGGTGTGGGCTGTTGAAAGTGCAGTTAAAGCTAATCTTTCAATTTCAATATTTTCCAGAGAACATTTAACCGCATGTAAGCAAGCTTATGAAAGGACAGGAATAAAACCAAAAGTTCATATAAAACTTGATACTGGTATGAACAGAATTGGAGTATCAGTCGATGAAGCGGTTGATTTTATTAAGCAAGCACAGGAACTTGACTTTATAAATTTGCAAGGAATTTTCACTCACTTAGCTGCAGCCGAGGAACGCGATGAAACTCAAATTCAGATTGATAAATGGAATAGAGTTATTTCTCAAGTGAATACAGATGGTTTACTTTTGCATATCTTGAATACAGCAGGCGGAATGAGTTATGATGTGCCAAATTCAAATATGCGTAGAGCAGGTATAGCGTTATATGGACTTTATCCTGACTTACCACCTGATGGTGAAGTGAAAAGACCTGATTTAAGGCAGATTATTTCGCTTAAGGGTAGAATAGTAAATATTCATATAGCAAAGGACGGTGAAGGGGTAAGTTATAGTCACACATATAGGGCAAAAGGTGACAGGAAAATAGCAACTATTCCTATCGGTTATGCAGATGGTGTACCTCGTATATTATCAAATAAAATATCAGGTGTATTAAATGGACATTCAGTAGCTCAAGTGGGTAACATTACCATGGATCAGATGATGTTTGATATTACAGGTGTAGATGCAAAATTAGGTGATGTAATTACTTTACTTGATGAGCAGCATTCTATTGATGATTGGGCAGTACTTGCTAACACAATTAGCTATGAATTGACATGTGGTCTTAAGGTTAGATTACCTCGTATTTATACACGGTAGTTACTTTTGTTTGTGGGAGCGATTTTGACATGGCGGAAATGTATGATTTAGGTATAATTGGTGGCGGACCGGCAGGATATACAGCTGCTTTACATGCCAGAAGTGAAGGTTTAAGTGTTGTACTATTCGAAAAAGAAAAATTAGGTGGTGTATGCTTAAATCGTGGTTGCATTCCAACTAAAACTATATTGCACTGCGCTGAGGTGTATAACGAATTGAAAAATTGTACGGATTTAGGAATTGATGTTGAGAATTGTTCCTTGAATTTTGAAAAAATTATCGAACATAAAGAAAAAACAACAGAAAAACTTCGTAGGGGACTTGAACTTGCGATAAAAAATGCCGGTATTACTTTAGTTAATTCTGAAGCATTTTTATTAAATGATAAGCAAATTGAAGCGGAGGATAGTGTTTATAATTGTAAAAAAATAATTTCTGCAGTCGGTTCTGAGCCAAGAGATATCAAGGGATTAGAATTTGATCATGAATTTATTTTAAATTCAGATGATATTTTGAATTTACGAGAATTACCTAAAAGTATTTTAATTATAGGTTCAGGTGCTATAGGGGTTGAATGGGCAAGGATTTTATCTACTTTTGACGTCGATGTCACAGTGGTTGAGGCAGCGAATAATATTCTTCCAGTTGCAGATGTCGAAATTTCTAAAAGGCTTGAGCGCATTTTCAAACAAAAGAAAATAAAATTTTACACATCAACAACTGTTAAAAAAATTCAAGATAAAGTATTATATTTATCCTCTGGTGATGAGATTTCTGTAGAGAAAATCTTACTTGCTGTCGGAAGAAAACCTTGTACAGATAAAAAGCTTGGAGGGGTTACATATATTGGTGATGATTGTGGTGAAATACAACTTGCTCATTATGCAATAAAACAAGCTGTATCAGAGATAAAAGGAATAAAATTTGATAGAAATCTAATTCCTGCGGTTGTCTATGGTTGTCCTGAAATTGCATGGGTCGGGAAACGCGAACAAGATTTAGATGGCGAAGATTATAAAAAATCCACAATGCTTATTTCTGCTTTAGGTAAATCACACTGTGATAACTGTAGTGAAGGAATAATTAAATTACTTTCCCAAAATGATAAAATTGTAGGTGCTCACATCATATCAAAAGAAGCATCTGCCTTAATCCAACAAATTCTCATTGCAATGCAGAATAATATTTCTGTTGAAAAGTTAAAAGAGATTTGCTTTGCTCATCCAACATATTCAGAAGGTATATTCGAAAGTTTATTCAAACTATAATTTTAAATTAATAATATAAAAAGATAGCTTTATACACTACTGAACTTCTCCAGAATACCCGTAATTCGGATGTCCGAAGTCCCAATAAGTGTTAGCAGGATTTGCACCTTGTCCTGTAAAACGGCGTCTTTTTTTAGTTTTTTTAGTTGTTTGTTCTTCTTTTACTTCGCTTGTTTCTGATTTAACAGTGGTTGTAGTTGTGGTTACATCAGGTTTTGAGTCTTCTTGGTAGGTGCCTGATGGTGTTAAATCATACTCAAAGTAGTTTCTGTCACGAGCGGCGTAAGACGCTTGAGCTAAACATAGCAGACAAATAATTACTAAAGCTTTCTTCATAAATTACTCCTTTTATTTACATTTTAAAACTTTTTTACAAAAAATGCAACATTTTGCCTCTATTGGAGTATAATTTTCTTAAAAAAGAGGGATGTTATGCATAAAAGGTTACCGGAATTTTTAAAACGACCGATAATAGATACTGAAACGACAAGGAATGTTAGACAAATTTTGAGAGTGAATTGTCTTAGTACAGTATGTGAAAATGCGCGTTGTCCTAATAAAAATGAGTGTTATACAAAAAATACAGCGACATTTTTAATTATGGGAAATGTTTGTACAAGAAATTGCAGGTATTGCAATATAGCTTGTGAAAAGCCTAAACCTTTAGATGAATTAGAGCCGTTCCATATTGCTAAAGCTGTTAAAGAGCTTGGTCTAAAGTACTCAGTAATAACTTCTGTTACGAGGGATGATTTATTAGATGGTGGAGCTGAGCATTTTGCTAAGTGTGTTAAAGAAATTCGAAAACTTATACCAGAATGTAAAATTGAAATTTTAACGCCTGATTTTAAGGGGGATAGAAATTCTTTGGATACAATTATTTCTGCGCATCCTGATGTGTTTAACCATAATATTGAAACTGTTGAAGAATTGTTTAAAATTGCTCGTCCTCAGGCGGTTTATGAGCGTTCTTTAAAAGTTTTGGAATATGTCAAAAAAAATAGTAATATTTTAACCAAGTCGGGTATGATGATTGGATTGGGTGAATCTTTTGAACAAATTGAAAGAACTTTATGTGATTTGAGAAATGTTGGGTGTGATATTTTAACCATAGGACAATATATTCAGCCTTCAAAACAGCATTTGCCTGTTGAAAAATATTATGAGCCTCGTGAGTATGAAAAACTTCAACATTTAGCTGAAAAGATAGGGTTTAAGCATCATCAAATAGGTCCTTTGGTCAGAAGCTCATACCGCGCGGCTGAGCTTGTGTAATTTTGCTTATTATATGTCTATTATAATTGCACCTTGACGAAAAATTTTTAACTCGTCATTGAATACTCCAACCACTGTTGATTCAAGTCCTTTACAGGTGTGGCCGTAATCTTCAATGATTAAATCAGCAAGTCCGCTCATATTTTCTAAAGCTTGAGCATAAGTTTTGGCAGATGGTTGATGAGATAAGTTTGCACTGGTCGTAGCCAGTACATGATTCGGGACTATTTCGCAAATCTCTTTGAAAATCTCATTATCTGGTACTCTGATACCTACGGTTTCCATATTTGATGTAACATAATACGGAGTTTTGTCGGATTTTTGGGTTACTACTGTCAAAGCACCAGGAAAATACTTTTTTATCAATTTTTGCCCGACTTTTGGAATAATTGTCACATAATCAAGTAGATGATAAGTTTCATTTGACATTAAAATAAGAGGCTTTTGAGCTTCTCTTTTTTTTATTTCATAGATTTTTTTTACAGCTTTTTCAGACTGAGGCAAACATCCAAGTCCCCATACGGTATCTGTTACAAATGCTATCACTCCGTCATTTTCTAATATGTCTTTAATTTGTTCTTTATTTTTTATCATTTTTTGTCCTTTTATTTTTTAAATTTATTCATCAATCTGCCCGCAAGCTCTGTTGCATATTCCATTCCAAAAGAAATATTAAGTCCTGTGTAGGTTATTAAACACACCATACCTATAACTAGTATTTTAGTTATTTCGAGTGCAGTTTTAGGTATATGTATGAAATGTACAATCAAATATGCGGTTGCAATACAGAGTATAAATGAAATTACACCCGCCAAAATCATTTTTATTAAATTAATAAAAAGTTCTTTGTAATTCATATCAAGTTTTTTTTGTATCAATACTCCAAGTGCTACCGCATTGAATAGAGTAACAAGTGATGTAGATAATGTAATTCCTCCTATCCCCATCCCCAAAACAGTTATGAAAATCACGTTCAAGAGATATTTAAGTATTATAGATGAAAATGCTATTACAAATGGAGTCTTAGAATCATTAAAAGAATAATATACTCTTGTGATTGAATCTCTAAAAACATAAGGTAAAATAGATACAGATAAAAACCATAGAGCTTCTGTTACCATAAAGGTAGCCTTAGCATCAAATGCTCCGCGTTCAAATATAAGACTTACTCCATCGTAACCGACGACAAGTATTCCTATAATTATTGGTATTGCTCCAAAAAACAGTACTCCTACACCTTTATTAAAGTATTTTCTTATACCAATCATATCGTTTTCTGCGACTAGCCTTGAAAATATCGGGAATAGTGGTACTAAAAATGCTGTAACCAAAATTCCTACAGGGAATTGAAAAATTCTGTTTGCATATCCTATTGCTGTCCAGGCACCTTCTTTTAATGAGGATGCGAAAAACATATCAACATATATGTGAATTTGTCCAACTGTAGAGCTTAATATTGCAGGGAATAAGAGTTCACAAATATTTTTAAATTCAGGGTTGTTTCGAAATTCAAAGTTTGGTCTGAAACGAAATCCCAATTGTCTTATTTTAGGGAATTGCAATAAAAACTGACAAATCGCACCAATTGTAGTTGCTATTGCAAGTACATAACCATGGGGATCGTGTTTTACCAGCATTACCATTAGAATTATCACGATACTCATTACTATTGGAGAAAAATTCGGTAACATAAATTCTTTAAAGGTTATTAATAGACCGTAGTATATTCCTACAATTCCTCCTACAATAAATACAGGTGTCATTATTTGCAAATGTTGTGATGCAAGTGTCAATAATTCAGGATTAGAGTCAGAAATGATTAATTGCATAATCTTATCTGAAAATATAAAAAATAAAACACCGAGTGTAGTAAAAAACATTACGCTCGCTGTCAAAAATGTATTGTATAACTTATTAACAAACTCAGAGGGTTTCGACTTTAAGTCAGGTATTAATTTTGTAAATACCGCAACTGTTGCACTGTGGAAAGGACCACCAACCCCGCCCAGTAGTATAATTGCCAGCGAAGGTATTTGATAAGCATAAAAGTATGCATCAGATACAGTTGTTGCACCATAATAGTTCGCAATAACAACATCTCGTATAAAACCGATCAGCTTACTAAAAATTGTTACTACCGCAATCATCCATGCGGCTTTCAAAACACTCGTTGTTTTACCATCATCACCAGTTGTAGTTATTGTCATCTTTTTTCACCAATTCCACATATAATTTAATAAATTTATCTTTTCCTTGAATACCTTCCTGAGGAGCTTTAAAAGTAATTGTGTTTCGTCCTTTATTGATGTATTTAGAGATATCTATTTTCGTTATTTTATCGTTAAACAAAGCAGAAGGGATGTCAAATGTAATATCTTTACCATTTATATTACATTCAAAAGTTGAAGCATGAGAACGGTTATCAATAATTATATTTGTTTGTTTTTGTGTTGTATAAAAATTTTGAGTAATAGTCTGGTTAGGTTGATCAAGTTGAATAGGTTTTGTTCCAAGTACAATATGGGAATAATAATGCTGTAGAATTTTTTCATAAGGCATTTTTAATTCTGTACCCATAAATCCTGCACCAAATTGACTCAAGCCTACGCCATGACCATAACCGCCTCCAAAAGCTTTTATGTTTGTGATGTTTCCATAATCATCTTGTGCATATTCAAATACAACATTTGCGCTTGGTAAAGCTTTTCCTTGATTTACAAACAACCTTCTTATTACGAGTTCTTTTTGAACTGTATAACTTTGAGAATCTGTAATAATTTCAAGCTCAACTATTTTCCCTGATTCCCCTCTTTTTTTGACATTTATAGCAATTAAATTTCCGAGTCTATCTCCTTTATTAAATACGGGTTTTACAAATCCTGTAGTTGATTGTGCAACAAGTGTCGATTGTAATGTATCGTGTAATTCTTGAGCTGTCCATTCTTTTTCCCAACGATAGTAAGGAGAGCGGATATCAAAAGAGTCAGGACGTGATTTGTAAAACTCAGCGGCATCGTTTTCGTTGTTGAGCGGTTTTTGAGTTAACATATCGGCTTTCGCGACAAGGTAGGGTCTTTCTTTTGAAGGAAAAGCTTTTGTATTAGGATCTGAAAATGCAAGTGAAAAGCTTTCAGTATAACCGCCTGCAGTAGAGCTATATTGTGCCAAAATAAGCTCCCAATCATAAAGTGCTACCACTCCTTCAGTTTCTTCAACTGCTTGGGTCGCAAGATCTTTTTCTGTATTCGCTCCAAAATATACTTGGCTTGCTACAGAGTCTACAACGTCGTAATTGGGTGAAGATTTTACTCGAGGCGAAAGCACATAGTTACGAGCTGCAACAGTTTGAGCTTTGAGAGCGTTTAGCCCGAATGCAACAGGCATTTCATTTGGCACAACTCCTTTTAGGTAATCTTCAACTTCTATCAAATTTACAAGATTAAATTTATCACTGTTATATTTTGCAAGTTCAAACGCACCATGGTATAACGCAGGTTTTCCGGCACGTTTCAAATTCTTTACGCCTAAAAGTCCATTATTACAAGTAAATCTCACAGGACCTTGTAAGCTTGCTATTTTTTCTCCATTGTCTTTGGCTAATTCATATTTTTGAGCATTGAT
Organism: Candidatus Gastranaerophilales bacterium; assembly: GCA_944324175.1. Classification (GTDB taxonomy): domain Bacteria; phylum Cyanobacteriota; class Vampirovibrionia; order Gastranaerophilales; family Gastranaerophilaceae; genus CALUVH01. The sequence goes on from CALUVH010000018.1 coordinate 31,109, forward strand.
TTTTATATTGACGTTACTGTATGCTGGAATTGATTTTACAAATTTGTTATTATCGTAAATTTGAACTTCCTCAGTACCGTATATCCCGATGTTTGAATAAACGTATGTTGAGAAACCTGAGTTACCAATGCCGACACGTACAACCTGTGAGCGTGGCACATTTGAAAGTGTTTGGTTATAACCGTAATCCTTTGCTATTTGCATAGTCGCAGCAGGAATTTCACCAAATGCAAAAGCACTCGATATAAAAGAAAATAAAACGGTCGTTGTAAGCAAACTTATAGCAATTTTTTTCATACATTTATTATATGACAAAAATTACTCTTCATTAACAGAAAAATTTTTAGGTAACTCTTTTTCAATTTCTGCACAAAAATCCGATATTGTTAAACTAAATGCACTTGCTAGTTTAAATAGTGTCGTAAGTTGAGGATCCTTCATCCCTCTTTCTAAATTGCTTAACACAGAAGAAGGAATATCATATTCGGCTCCTAACATAAATTGGCTTTTTTTACCTCGAAGTCTCTTTACGGTATTACCTACCGCTGTATATATTATTTTTTTCTTTACATCTTGCATAATTATAATTTTGTATGTAATATAAAAAATATCCTATCGCGAACGCGATAATGCAATTCGTAGTATTTTTTGAAAGGAGAAATTTTTATGAAAAAGGCTTTTACTTTAGCAGAAATTTTAATTACCTTGATGGTTATAGGTTTTGTTGCAGTTTTAACTTTACCCAATTTAATCCAGAATCATAAACAAAAAGCTTGGAATACAGCAGCAGATGTATTTCAAAAGAAGCTTGAGGTCGCAGCACGTTCTATGAATACTCAGGAAGTGCTAGCTGGCTACACAACTACAAAAGATTTTGTAAATGAATTGAAAAAACATATAAAAATAACAAAAATTTGTGATAATACTGAGTTAACAAAATGTTTTCCATCAAGCGTACTTTGGGGAGATGAACAGGAAGAGATTAATATTTCAGAAGTCACTTCAGCGAAGTATTTTGGTCTGGATTGGGGCACGGAAGTTGTAGGTGTGGAATTTTCAAATGGTATAGATGCACTTATTGCTTATGATCCAAATTGTGTTCAAGATCCTTACAATAATCAAATACAGGCTTCCAACTGCATGGCTGTTTTATATGACACAAGTGCCAGAAAAAATCCAAACACCTACGGAAAAGATTTAAGAGCTATTAATATTGTGAAGCTTGGTGCAAGTAACTGTGCATTTGAGATTGAGGGGATATGTTTTTCAGCACCATTTTTCCCTACATCTGTAACTAAAGCAGAATGTGAAGTTGAAAAAAGCACTCTAGGCATAAAAGAATGCAATTATGATAATGACTATTGGGCTGGAGCTATAAAAGCCTGTGGAGGAATCAATAAAATGCCAACAATGGGACATTTAGCTAAAATTGCTAACTATATTTACAATCGATCAGATATAGGACCTTATTCCAATATTGGTTCAGGTCTTGTAATGGATAAAGATAAAGTGAGCAAAATCGGTTTTGTCGTGGATAATTGGTTATATGGTGAAATTTTTAACGTATGGTCAAGTGAAGAATGTAACAGTACACATGCATACCGTAGAGATTACATGGGTACTTATACTTATGTTTATGGAACCATGAATGGTCAACGAAACCTATCAGGTATGCAGGCAATTTGTTTAGTTGACTAGTTTATGGCACAAATTAAAAAAATCTAAACATCTAAAAAGGTGGAAAACTATTCCACCTTTTATTCTATCTTTATTTAACGTCAATCACTGTTCCATCTTTTGAATCTTTGACGATAATTCCGCATTCATCTAAAGTTATACGGATTTTATCAGCGACTTCCCAGTTCTTTTCTTCACGGGCTTTTTTTCGGTATGCAAGCAATTCATCCATTGATGAAAATTCAATTCCTAAGCCCTGTGATACTTTTTTTACCGCGTTTTGCAACTCTTCTTCTGACAAAGTTGGTTTTTCAAAGCTAAAACCAAGCACACTAGCCAACTTAAATAGCATTGTATAAGCATCTTTTTCATCTTTATTTGCTTTGTTTGTTAGATCAAACAAGACTGCTAATGCCTTTGACGTGTTCAAATCATCGTCCATAGCTTCAATGAATTTTGCATATTCTTCGGTTTTAGAAATATCCAAATCTTCATTAATCTTAGTGCGCTTTGCATTAAGCATTCTTTTTACACCTGCCTGAGCCGAAGAAAGTGCTTCATCAGAAAACTCAACAGGCATTCTGTAATGGTTTGTCAAAATAAAGAAACGAATCGTATTTGCATCGTATTTTTTGAGTAATTCATCAATTGTAAGAAAGTTTCCGAGAGATTTTGACATCTTTTCTTTATTTATGGTCACAAAACCGTTATGTAACCAGTAGTTAACAAATTTACACCCATTTGCACATTCAGATTGCGCAATTTCATTTTCATGGTGAGGGAAAATTAAATCAGCTCCCCCTGCATGAATATCAATAGTTTTACCCAAATATTTTCTGCTCATAGCAGAGCATTCAATGTGCCACCCAGGACGACCTACTCCCCAAGGGGAATTATATCCGAATTTTTCGTCGCGTTTCCATAGTGCAAAATCAAGAGGATCTTCCTTTAACTCTCCAACCTCAATTCTTGCACCGCTTTCCAACTGATCAATAGGCTGCTTTGACAGATAGCCGTATTTTGGGAATTTTTTTACTCTGAAATAGACATCTCCATTTGCTTCATATGCGTATCCGTTTTTTATCAAATCTTTTATAATTGATATCATTTCACCTAATGTTTTTGTTGCAAATGGTTCAATATCAGGTTTCAAGTTGTTTAATGCATTCATTGAATTTGAAAATTGCTTGTACCAGTATTGTGAAATTTCTTCAGGTGTTTTCCCTTCTTTTTCCGCTTTTTTGAGAATTTTATCATCGACATCGGTCACATTTCTGCAATATGTAACATCATACCCTTTGAACTTTAAATATCTATATAAAACATCCCAAGTGATATAGCATCTCGCATGTCCCAGATGAGCAAAATCATAAACTGTCGGACCACACACATACATTTTTACTTTATTTTCTTCTATAGGTCTAAATTCTTCAATTGTGTTTGTGTAAGAGTTGTGCAATTTCATTTTTAAAATCCCCTTTTATTGTAATTATTTTACAACAAAAAAGAATTTATGCATATACCAAAAGCTCCCCGAAATGGGGAGCTAAAAACTTTTATTATTTAAGATAATTTTTTATGTCATTATTATTAACAGCTCTGTCATATCCTGCATAGTGGTTTCCATAACTCCTTTGAGCTCGGATATCTTGAGCTTCTATGTCACTTTGTGGTGTGACAGGATACCAGCCTATATCATCTAAATTTATTCGTGTTTTATCTACAATTTGGTCATCTGTAAGCTTTTTACCATTTGTTTCACTTAAGACCTTTGGTGGAATGCCCAGTTTTTCTCTTAATTGTCCATAGGTTGTTTTACCATCGCCTGTATAAATTACGTAATCAGTTCCTATCCAAGGAATTTTAAGTTCATAATCCTTTTTATTTGATTGGAGAGTATTTTGAACGCTTTCTTTTGTATTCTCTCGCTGAATTCTATCTTCAATATCTCCACTGTTACTAAAGTTAATTTCCACATTTCCTGAATCGGTTGCACCAACTGATGATGTAGGTGTGCTAAATTCTACATTTTGCATAGGACCAATTTTTGTCATAATAAGATATCTCCATTTTAGCTATACACTTCATATATACTTATTAAGTAAATTTGATATACTAAAATGCGGTTATATTAAGAAATTGTTACAAAATGCTGTCAAAAATTTTATGAACGGGTCCTAATAAATCTTCTACAGGGCAGTTTTCATCGAGTTCTAAGGTTATTGTTTTAATATTTTTTTCAACACCTGCGAATGTTCCGAAACTTCCTGGGGTAGGATAACCGATGTTTGCTTCAACAGGATAGTTAATAATTTTAGAGATTTTTTCAGCGATATCCTGAGCCGGACCATCATAGTTGACGACTTTGAAAGGTGCATGAAGGGTCAAAATGGTATCTGGAGAATATTCTTCAATAATTTCAATCAAGAATTTTGTTTCAATTTCACTACTTGGTTGAGGTCCCCCATAGAATTCATTTTTTTCAGTATGCTCCCAATTCTTTGTTGGAAAATTCCTATTTAAGTCAACACCATTAGCGTTAGTTCTTTGACCGAGTTGCAAGCCATCGGGGTTGAGGCAAGGGATAAAAAGCAGAGGTGAGTTTTTGTGGAGGTATTTTTCAATCAGAAATTTCCCTTGAGGCTCATCACCGTGAAATACGCCAATAACAAGTGTTTTAGCATACTTATCTCCGGTAAGATATACTTCATTTCCCAATTTTGTTTTTGTTGATTTTAACTTATTCAAATAAAGCCTCTATAAATTCATTTGCATCAAAGGTTTTTAAATCTTCCATCTTTTCACCGACACCGATTAGTTTGACAGGTAGTTTTAATTCTTTAGCAACAGCTATGACGATTGCACCTTTAGCGGAGCCATCAAGCTTCGTGAGGGCAACAGATGTGAGGTTAACGGCCTCTGTGAAGACTTTTGCTTGTTGAAGCCCATTTTGTCCTGTGTTTGCATCAAGTACAAGCATACATTCGCGTAGACTTTCAGGGGCTTTTTTATCAATCACGGATTTGATTTTTTTAAGCTCTTCCATAAGATTAAACTTATTTTGTAACCTTCCGGCAGTGTCGACTAATATAACGTCAAAACCTTGATTTTGAGCTTTCTCAATACTTTCATACACTACAGAAGCCGGATCTGCTTTATCGCGACGAACTATTTCAGCGCCTGCGCGCTTTGACCATATATCTAATTGCTCCTCTGCTGCAGCACGAAAAGTATCAGCAGCAGCGATAAGCACTTTTTTACCCTGATTTTTAAATTTGTAAGCCAACTTACCAATAAGAGTTGTTTTTCCGACACCGTTAACTCCTGTGATAAAATAAATGTTTAACTTACCTTCTGAATAATGTATGGTATTATCACCTGCATTATTGAGAGTTTTTAAAAATTCATTTTTCAAATAATTTTTGACTTCGCTTGGTTTAACTTTTGATTGATTTCGAAGGTTATCTACAAGCTCAGCGGCGTATCCCACACCAAGATCGGCACTTATCAAAAGATCTTCCATGTCTTCTAAGACAAATTCAGAAAATTCTTCTTCTTTTTCGACAGCAGATACTACATTCCCAACCAGCGCCTGCGCTGTGTTAGAAACGGCTTGTCTAAGGTTGTTGAATTTATCTGAAAAAAATTTGAACATTATTTTATACCATAATCTACAATAACTTTAGCCAAAATACCGTTAATAAAAGCAGAACTGTCATCGGTAGAGTATTTTTTAGCTAATTCTAATGCTTCATCGACAACAACTTTCATAGGAGCATCTTTGATGTATAGCAACTCAACGATAGCTATACGCAAGATGTCTTTATCCATTTTGACGAGTCTTTGGAAGTCCCAATTTTTAGAATATTTTTTGATGATATCATCAACTTCTTCGTGATGTTTTTGGAAAAACTCAGCAATAGTTATTGCATAATCTTTTACATCACTTTGAGAATCAAGTGTTGTAAATTCAGCGATTTCAAGAGCGAGCAGTGCTTTTTCCGCAATATCAATCATTTCATTAATTCTACCTGACATATCGGAAGTCATCGGAAGCGGTACAGGAATATTTGAAACACCTAGCGGGCGTTGTAGATTTTCCTCGTGGTTTGCTTCATAGTCATCAATTTGTGCTTTCATCTCGACAAGCGCACCGACTGCGATTTTTAATTCATCACCTGCATTACTTGTCAAAATTCTGACAGATTTAAGTATTATATCTTCTAAATCTTGCTTAGAATAGTTTGTAATTTTTTTATCGAACTGTGAAAATAGAATAAAAGCTAATTCACGAGCGGCTCTTCGGGCTTGCATATATTTACCTCATATTATGTAATTTACAAAGCTTATGGTAGCATGAAAAATTTTTATTTTCAATAATAAAAGGTGACTACTTACGAGTAACGCTGAGCAACATATCATTAGGGATAAACAGGTCTTTAATCCCCAAGTTAGCGTTAACAAAGACAAACTCGAGAGTTTCACCCATTTTGATATCGACGTTATCGAAAGGTATTTTCAGATCCAAAAATTTATCATAAGCAGCAGTAAAGTCTTTTGAGGATTGCAAAGCCCAAATATTGTTAGGCAAAGCTTTAATCAATCTTGTAAGTTGAAGTTCGTTATTATGTATTGAAAGCTGGAGTTCATTATGAAATTTTTCTTTTGATAGGGACAAGACATTTTCGGTTTTGTTAATCAACCTGATTGGAGATAGTGAATGTTTTTTATTACCGTTTCGCATATATATGTACATTTGGTAAGTTTGTCTGAATTTGGAAGGGTTTTCTCTGATGTATTCATTAAGATAAAATCTCAGGTAGAAATTATCTTTGTCGTATCCGAAGCAAATTTTATCAAACAGTTTTGTTTCTTTTAGTACAGGGCCGTCAGGAATTTCGATACATCCGACGTTAAGCCATTCATCATTGTGTTCGATTGTTCCATCAATAGTAGGGGAGCATTCGCCTTTTGGATACCTTGAGGGTTTAGCTATTGCGGCATACAGTGCGGTATCAAGATGTTGAGGTGGTTCGAGTCCTAAATACAGATAGATGTTTTTTAAGTGTTCTCTAAACAGGTAATCGAAAATATTATCGCGTCCTGAATCGTTAGGTTCGCCATACCACCAAAACCAGTCACTGCCTTCGCAAATAAATAATTCTCTCATAGCAAGCGGAATATTCGGATCAAGCGGGTTTTGCTTGACGTATGCCGAAAAATCATCTCTAGCGTGCTTAACATAAGTCCAAGCAAGATTTTTCAATGGCTCATCAATCCATAATTTGAAATTTTGGTTAATCCAAGAACCCGATGTAATCTTGTTTAGGGGTTTGTGGTATTGTTCTTTTTCTATGTAATCACTTATCAAGACGGTCTCAATGGTGTTGTCTTTTTCTAGTAGAGAATACAGTGTCATAAGGAAATCAAGTCCGTCATTTTCATAATTTTCCCAACAGTTTTCTCCATCCATGGCTATTGTAATCAGGTGATTATCGTCTGGTGACGACAATAGTTTACTTTGGATACTTTTCAAACGGTCGTACAGGTCATTTGCTGCATTAACAGAATTGTGATTTGGGTATTCAAACCCGATTAAATTAGGCAAGACTGAATCTCTAAAAATCATCTTTATTTCTGAATTTTTAGTTTTGTAGTTGTAAGATTTCAAAAGGCTGTAAGGGTCCTCGAGATATCCCTTGAAATCTCTTACGAAGTCTTGATTAATGGAACTGGCAAGAATATTTTCATCAGAAATACTCCATTCTATTCCAAGATCAGCAAACATTCGAAGTTCTTTTGAGCTTACGCACTGCTCAGAAGGCCAAACCCCTCGCGGGCGTTTACCAAACAGTTGTTCAATTCTATCAAGTGCATATTCTGTTTGTAATTTTGCATCAAGCTCCATTTTTAAGTTTGCAGGTAAATCGTCTCCGCTTGATTTTTTAATCCCTTTAATATCGAGTAAAATTGGTAAAATCGGATGATAATACGGGCTTGTCGTAATCTCAATTCTACCTTTATCTAAGAATTTTTTGTACGTAGGGATAATTTTTTTTATTATTTCACGTTGAATGTCGATAATTTTAATTCTATCTTGAAGTGAATAATTTTTACCTTTTTTAATGAGTTTTTTTATTTCGGGATATTTTTTGACATGTACAGGGTCAAACCAAGCGAGATTGAATAATGTCATTAAATCTGCGTATTCCTGATTAGAAAATGCATTAATTCCTTTTGAATATTCCAGCTGAGCTTTTTGAAAAAGCCTATTATATTCGGGAAAAGGCAAAATCATGGACTGATAGTTAGCGTCAAAAAAGTTATTTAGGATGAATTCTTTATCATCATCAGTAAGTCGTTCGGCTTCTTTTATGGTAAGTCTTGAATGAATGTCATGTAAACCTTTTTCGCCATAATCTATCAAACAATCGAGTAATACCGGTACTAGGTTAAAATTTAGCTTAATTCTTTTGAATTTTTCAAGAATTGTTACCATATCGAGATAATCTTTAATTGCGTGTAACCGCACCCAAGGCATTAAATAATCGCCATTTGGTGTGAGCTGATATACCGGTTGATGCATATGCCAGTAGAATGCGACAGATAACTTTTTTGTTTGGCTCATCATATAAATAATTACCTAATTCCGTTTACATGATAATAATAACATTTAAACGACATTTGTCTAGTGTATAAAAAATTTTATAGATATTTTTGATTTTAGTAGTTTTATAACATTGTAGCGAAAATTAAAGCCTTGCAGTGTTGAGAATTGAGGCTTTTTCTCATGTGAACGGATGAAATTTTCATTTCCCTCTTGCGGAGCTTCAAAAAATACGATATAATCAAAATATGAACTTGAACAAGCAGACAAATATAGAATATATAAGGGAGTCGTATTTAATGAACGGCTCAAAACCTTCGTACCACGTGGTTTCCACGGGGGGGGGGGTAACCTCTAGGGGCTTGATATACGGGCGTTTGCGCCATATTGGAATAAACACAAGTAGTAATACTT
>CALUVH010000019.1 GCA_944324175.1 Candidatus Gastranaerophilales bacterium
AAGGCTTTTTTGTTTTCTCATATTTTTTCTCCTTTATTTTTTATTATTATATGTGAAACTTGCCTACTGATTGATTACGTTTTTGTGGGTACACTTCAGAAACCCCAACAAAAATATTTGATGTAAGTTTATGTAGGTCGGATTTACTAATCCGACAATAAAAAGAACTATAAAATCGCGTTACGCGCGAGCAAAAAACAATCCCAACAAACAGGTGCCTAATTGCTAGGCGCCTGTGCGTGTATTACTTTACAAATATTCATTGTATAGCATTTTGCGTATCAATTTTTTAAATTCTCTACATTTGAATTGTTCGCAATATTAGGTAATACCTGTAATTTCCCCAATATATAACCATTGACACAAAGTTGTTTTCAAGGTCGTTCATTTCTAGATATGTCTGTGGTGCCGGTTCCCTTTTGGAGCTTGGAAATACCTTTCCTACAAAATCGAGGGTTTTTATGTGAAATTTTTGTGTGAAGGTGAGCTTAGGCTTTGGAATGTTTTCATCGTAAAAAGTTTCAGGAGTCAGCCCTCTATCATAGGCTGGAATTATATATTTCACTTTCCCTGCTTCTTTGAACAAAATATACCAATTGCCCTCTTGTTGTCTTGGCGTTAAAAGATAATACCCGGGATCTATTTTTACGGTTTTGAAAAACAATGGTGCTGTTAGTCTTAAAAGCGGATATGGTGACCAAGTGGATCTTTCAGTGTCGTAGTATTCTCCGGGGTCAACATCATGCACATAGCTAAAGTCAGGTACGGGCAAATCTCGATATATCTGCTCATAGTCTACCGCTTCTGAATATACCGCACTACCAAACATTATCATCAATATGAAAACTAATAATTTTTTCATACCTCCATTTTTAATTATTTATGAAAAAAAATCAATACAAAACGCTTGATTTTGCAAAAATATCCATTAAATGATTGATGTGAAGTAGTGAAAACTATTCTATTGTATTAGTGGGAAACCAGACTTATAAAAAAGGGATTATTAGCTAATATATGGAAAATTTGAATTCCGGTGCTGAGTTATACGCACAATACAGTTGGTATAAAAACACATTCCCGTCAGTTGTACAACAAGCTGCCGATGAGTTTTTCCTGCCCGGTTTTCAGTTCGGTTTGATGGGGATAAGTAAAAATATTAATCCGCTTATGGATAAGGATTCCTACTTCGTTACTAAGGTTAGAATTGATAAACAGCATGATTTGTTTTTTAGGAGCTCTCAAAGTGCAGTTTCATTAATTTTAGATCGCTCTTTAGGTAGGGCAGCTAAACGATTTGATTTGAATAGGATGACTGATTTAGAGGCTAAAGTCATTACGGCGTTTAACGATTTTTTATTCTCCGCTGTTGTTAAATTCTTATCACCTCCGCCTCCGACTTTGAAACGTACTAACTTTGATGTCGTGCATTTAACGTTTTTTATAAAAGATATAGAAGAAAATAAAACAGCAAGATTTATTGTATCTTTGCCTGATGTGCTTATTACACCTGAAGCGGTTCAGCCTTCAGGAAAGCATTTTAGCTATGATGACTTTTTGCAAAGCACTTTGGATGTCAACATCAAGGTCGGTACGACAAGATTTTCACTAATAGATCTAAAACAACTTGATGAAGAAGATATCGTTGTATTTGATGATAGCAACTTGAAAAAGATGCAATTACAAGTAAGAGATTACGAAAAAGATATAAAATTAAATCCTAACCTTGGTTTGGTTATACCTTTTGAAAATGAGGGAGAGTCAGATATGGCAGAAAACAAGAATAATACTAATTTATGGGATAGTATAGAAGTAGAAATGAGTGCTACTTTTGACGCCGTTAAAATAACACTGGGCGATTTGAAAAAAATTGAAAACGGTATGGTTGTTGATTTGACGTCAATTTATGACAATAAAGTCACGTTGACTGTTGAAGATAAGCCGATTGCTCGTGGCGAATTGGTAATTGTAAACGACAGATATGGTGTGAAAGTAGAAGAAGTAGTCGCTAATAAACCTAAACAAGCTACAAAACCACAAAATCAAGAAGCTGTAGGTGATGAAATAAATGAATTAACTACTGATGAAGTCGTAGAAAGTGAACAAGCTCCTGTTGCTGCTCAAGGGGGCGGAGGTGAAGAGGAAGAATTTGACTACAGTGATTTTGAAATGGATGACGATATTTAGTTGAAAGGGATTTGAGAATGGCAGGATATTTAGGACATTTTATTGTTTATACAATTGCAATGATAGGTATTATTTTTGCTGCACTTCTTGTGTATAAAAAGGTTGCAGAAGGTTGTGGGTTCGCTTCAAAATCCGATTTTTTAAATATTGAAGATCGTATCAGCCTTTCTCCGAGAAAAAATTTGTATGTAATTCGTGCTGGTAAAGAAAGATTTTTGATTGCTTCTGACATGGATAGGACTAATTTAATCTCTAAGTTGGATGATGATGAAAAGATTTTTGAAAATGTTTCAATTAATCAAGAAACAAAATCTAGTATTGATGAATTACCTTCTATTGTTAATTTTCAAAAAAATAAAAAGCAGCCCGTTATGAAAAAAATGATTAACGGAATAAAAAGTGTAAATGAAATAGATATCGTAGAATAAGATTGGGATAGTTAAATATGGATAATGTGATTAATAATTTAAATCCTGTAATACAAATGCTAATAGTGATGACAGTATTTTCACTAATACCGTTTGTGTTTTGTTGTATGACGAGCTTTTTACGATTTGTAATCGTGTTTTCTATGCTAAAAACCGCTATGGGTACACAACAGGTGCCGCCTGCTATTGTAATTATCGGGCTTGCTATGATTTTGACATTTTATACTATGGGGTCTACTTTTCAAAAAATGTATGAAATGGGTTCTGTCCCGTATAATAAAAATCAAAACATTGTGCTTGCAATTGAAGAGGGATCTAAACCTTTAAAAGAGTTTATGATGAAACAAACTAGAGAGACTGATTTGGCTTTTTTTGTTGAATTGCAAAAAAAAGAACCGCCTAAGACTCCTGATGAAATAACTATCTGGCAAGTTGCTCCCGCTTATATTATGAGCGAATTGAAAACGGCCTTTGAAATAGGATTCATTATTTTTGTCCCGTTTATTGTATTGGATTTGGTTGTTGCAAATATCCTGCTGGCGCTTGGTATGTTCATGCTGTCGCCTACAATTATTTCTCTACCGTTTAAACTGCTCATTTTTATCGCGGTTGATGGTTGGGCTTTAATCGTTCAGGGGCTTGTCACTAGTTACAATTAAAAATGAGGAATTATAATGGAAGCTTTAGTTGAATATCTCGCAAAAGGTTTTTTGATAATGTTAGCAATTTCAATGCCCTGTGTACTAGTTGCAGCAGGTATCGGTTTGGTTGTCGGTATATTACAAGCTGTTACTCAAGTTCAAGAGCAAACTATTGCAGCTGCCCCGAAAATATTGGGTGTTTTCCTTGTAATAGTTATTGGTGGTATTGGATTTATTAACCTTTTAAAGGGATTTTTTATTGATGGCATGGCTATCGCTTTTAATTTAGTACCTAAAAGTGACAATTTTGTCCTTGCTGCTGATTATTATAAATACACTACACCTTTTGAAGGTGAAATGGTTGACAAGTTTAAAAACCAGCCTACTATGAATGAAATTATGAAAAATCCAGTCAAAGTTCCTTTCATCGATCAGCAGAAGAAAATGAAATATTTACCTTCTCCAAGGACTCCTATGCCTAAACCTGATTTTGTAGAAACTAACACAATACTTGGGAGGTAGTGAGTTAAAATGGATTGGCTTTTTAACGATTTAACTAAAATGTTCCCAATGTTAAATGCCTATCTCGCTGCAGGAATTTTTGTTTTTGCTCGGTTAATAGGTTTCGTTAGAATGGCACCTGTGTTCAACAGAAAAGAAATACCTACTATCGTTAAATTAAGCCTTGTATTATTGCTCACTTTTGTTTTGACTCCTATGTTAAAACCGGATATTCATGTAATTCAAGAATCCTTTTTACTATCTATTATTTTAAATATAGTTGTCGGAGCATTAATCGGATACACAGCACAGCTTATTTTGTTGGCGATTGATGCAGGTGCTGATATGATAAATATGCAAATGGGGCTTTCTTCTGCTATGGTATTAGACCCTACAACTTCTGCTCAGGTATCATTACTTGGTAAAGTCTTTTCGTTAATGGGTGTATTAATTTTTATCGAGCTTGGTGGTATCTATTGGTTAATACAAGCTTTAGTCAGAAGTTTTACTATTTTCCCTATTTCAGCCGTGAGTATTCCTCTTGATCAGATTGTTAATATGGATTATATAATCAAGTTATCTTCAAATGTTTTGTATATGGGGTTACAAATTGCTTCTCCTGTTCTTTTGGCGACATTAGGACAAGATATTATTCTCGGGGTTATTTCTAAGACTGCTCCTCAGGTAAATGTTTTCCAGTTAAGTTTCCTGTTTAAACCGGTTGTAGGCGCTGCTATACTGGTATGGATTATGCCTATGTTAGTAAATATTATAAATGATTACTTTTTGTCTTTTGCAAATATATTTTAAGATATGTTATTTGATTTTTATTCCGTTAATGTTGCAAAAAGAGCGTAGAACTTGTTTGGCTTTTTCTATTTGGGTATGAACGTATTTATTTTTTGTATCTTTTACGATTTCGGATGCTTTCTCATACAATTTAGCTGAGGCCGTTAAATATTCTGCCTGCTGTGGCGACTTAATAAGTCCCAATTCTTGATAGTATTTACCAAACAGTAAAAGCAAATGAGATGTTAAATCTGTAAGATTATATCTTTGAGCTATTACCAATGCACTTTCGATGTTCATTTTTGCAGCCTCATAATCAGACAAAGTAATAAATGCTTTTGCAATTACTGATTTTAACAGTATCGTAAAGAAATAATTGTTTATTTTGGGACTTTGTGCGACATCTAAGGCTTGTGATGCTATTTCTAATGCAGTTTTGGCGCCCTCACTTATTAATGATGCTTCTGCTATCAAATACCAAGTAAGCAATGCTCCAAATGCCATTTTTTCTTTGGCAAAATAATTTATCTGATCATTGTAAATTTCCATTGCTTGCTTTGTTTGTTCATTATCTTTAAACACTTTACCGAGCAGTGTCTTTAAAATATTTTTAGTAAAGTTATCACCATGATTATTGGCATAAGTGACAACTTGGAATAGGTCTTCTTGCATTCCTGAGTAATTTTTTATAAAGAAATTATTTATTATATTGATTAAATTCCATCTGAGGACTGCATCAGCATCCATACTATTATCTTTGTGGTTTTTTAACACTTCATCAAGAATTTTTTTAGAAGTTTTGACATCTCCCTTGATTGTGTTTGCAAAAGCCAGGGTAAGTTTACAATTACAAATAAACAATTCGTCTTCAAGTCGATGTTTTTCAATCAAGTCAAACAAAATTGTCAAAATTTCAAATGCTCGGTCATTACCTTGTAATACAAGTGCGTTAGCAAGCACTAGGTATGTCTTAAGCCAAGTTTCGTAAATGAATTCAATTGGGATATCTTTGCGGTTGTATTTATGACTCAAGGTGTTATCTAGTACCGGTATAATCTCAGTATCGATTAGATTTATAATTTGTCCACAATTACCGATACTTAAAAGAGCATCAAGTTTTGATGCTTTCAGTAATGCCAATTCAAGTGTTTTCTCATGACTGGTCTTGTCAATTGTAGCATCTACACATTCTACTTGACCCAAATAATTACCTGTTTTTTTACAACAGTGCGCAAGATATGCCAGTAATTCAATTTCTTTTGGAGTATCTCCGATTGACTGTGCGTTTGAAATTGCGTCAGGCAGGTACTCCATAGCTTCCTGTGGGTTTGCGTCAGAAAGCAGTTTACCTAATCTTTCTGCGATATTAAATCTGATATGTAAAGTCTCGCTATCATCTAGTTCATTAATTAATGCAAGGCATTGCTTTTGTGATATTGCGTATAAATTTACATCACCTATAAATGCTCCAAGGCGTGTATTTTTTGTCCAAATTTCTAGGGCTAATCTCGGATTTTTTAAATTTTGAGCAATAATTCCAAGTATAGCATTTGAGTTCATGATGAAATCTTTTATTGAGTCGAAAACTTTTTCATTTATGCTCTCAAAGCATTCAACTTTTTTAGCCGTTTTTATAATATTTTCCCAAAGTGTTAAACTTTTAAATTCGTAAAATATGTCATTAACAGGTGAAATAAAACTCATTTGTTCAAGATATGCTAGGATGTCTGAGAATTTTTCATCATCAAGCTCGAAAATCTCTTTTATAAGATTTAAGTTTATCTTGTCACCTATGACTGCAGCACCCACAAGAATTTTATATGCTATAGGATTTAAAATTTTTAATATTTCTAATCGGTAAGTAAGTATATCTGAAAATTTATCAGGGATTCCAAATGGTTTATCTGCAATTTGACAGTCAAAACGTAGACATAGCAGTTGCTCAATAAATGCAGGATTTCCTTGACTTTTTTCGAGTAGTTCACCAATTTCTCTTGGATTAAGAGCTAAAAAGTCTTCTAAATTCTCTTTTTTTTGTGAAACTACTTGACTAACTTGCGCAGCTTCCAAAGGTGCGATGCTAACATCCATATATGGATTATTCGGGAACGCAAAATATCCTCTGGCTGACTTTTGTTCGTTATAGACGAGTATGAGTTTTAAATTGTCAAATATCTTATCTTTTTGAATTAATTTTGTTATAAATTCATAAGAAAAACCGTCAATAAAGTCAAAATTATCTAGAGTTATAACATATTTTCTTCCATCCAGTATATTTTCAAAAAGCTTATTTAACAGATTGAATGTCTTTGTTTTTGATTTGAATAAATCTTCAAACGTACCTATTCTGGTCGGGTAAAGGAAATTCATTAAAAGCTCGACTTCTGTACCTGTTAAAAATGTAAATTCATTTTGGAAAAATTTACAAAAATCTTTTCTGAATTGATCGTTATCAATGCAAAAATTAGGTAAATTGAAGATGTTAAGCAAAATATCTTGAATAACCCCTCCTGAGGTAAGTTGAGTTATTTGGGTGCATTTGCCGTATATCCAACTAAATTCGTGTTTTTGAAGTTCTTCCATAATGGATTTAAGAACTATAGTTTTACCAGAGCCTTTTGGACCGCTGATTGAAAAAATCTTTTTTTCAGATGATAAAATCCCTTTTACAATTATATTTTTAGCACTTAGTTGTGGCATAATTTGCGGAGGTATTTCAAATGTATTAGCACCTGTATGCTCTTGTTGAGTTTCTTCAAATGGAAAACCACATTTTCTACAGGTTGTTGCATCTGGAAAATTTACGCTATTGCAATGTTTACATGTTTTTAGAATTTCTTGACCGCAGGTCGTACAAGTGAGATTGAAAATTGAATTTACTGTATTACAATTAGGACAAACCAAGCCTGTTCTTGTTTTGCAATATGGACACTTTAGGGTTCCATCAGGAATTGTTTTTTTACATATTGGGCATTTCATTTGGTGTATCCTAATTATTAAAAGCTGTTTTTATTTTTTCCATTAATCTAAAAAGCCTTTTGCAAACTTCAGATTGTGAAAGATTTAATTCTTGAGCAATTTCTTTTTGGGTCATTCCCTTTTCATAGCGTAGCATAAAAAGTTTTAAGTAATTTTTGTCTGGCTCTGCTTCATTGATTTGAAAAAGATTTTTTCTAACAAGATTAAGAATTTCTTTTTTTACAAATATATCTTCGGGTGATTCTTCTACTGCTATTTCAGGATATCTTACCTCAAAATCATTATAATTTAAAGATGAAGTCGAAGAAACACCAAGAGGAATTTCTTTTGTTGGTATGTAACCTTCTCTTGTTCTTCTTAATCTGCCGTTATCTTTCAGCACATTTAAAATTGCAGTAGAAGCAATTCTTTTTACATAGGTCGATAACGTAGCTTCTGACTTAACATTTTTAGCTATGATAAAACTACGTTTGCAGGTTTCATTAAAAAAATCATCATAAAGATCTTCATTACCTGAAAACTTTTTGTCATTTTTAATTATTTTTGAAATTAATTCTAATTTATCTTGAGCTAACTCTTCCACTTTGAAATTATCCTTATTTCAAAGATATTATAGCATATTTACAAATATATTGTAATTGTTAAGTTAAAGTCAGGTGTTTTTACCTCGTTAGCCGGCGGTTTTACTACGTTTAAGGTACTTTTAACAGATTGTAACACAATGTTATCAATTTCTTTAGAACCGCTACTTGTTACAACATTTGCATTTTGAACAGCACCTGAATTGCTCATTTTTAAGTTGATTTTTACAACATTAGAATAAGCATATTCGGTCGCAAGCAACAAATCGCTGGATAGTCCCAGTTTAATACTTTTACCCGCGGTTTGAAGGTATGATTTAATATTCGGACTATATGAAAGGTAATCAGGTACTTGCCATTGTATTTTCTTTACAGTGAGGTAGGATTCTGTATTTACTGGTTTTGTTTGTTTTTTTACTTCCTCTTTTATGACTTCTTGTTTTACCTCTACTTTAGGTTGTTGAATTTGACCCAGATCAGGGGCATCAGAAGCCACATTTGCATTTTCATCAATTAATGGTGTTGGCTGATTTTGTCTATTTTCTGCTGGAGTAGTTTCGGTTGGGGATACATTTTCAACTTCCAGTGGTGTTGAAACGTCGTTTTTACTTATCGAGTCTATTTCTTCTACTGATTTGTTATTAAAAACGGATACTCCGGTAATACCAGCTCCAAGGACAACTACGCATACCGCGGCAGTGACTAAAGCTTTTTTGCCGTTACTACTTTTTAGTATTTCACCTAAAGATAAATTGTTTTCACTTGAATTCAATTCTTCGCCGAGTGTTTTAATGTTGTCAATGACTTTTTTCGCTGCGTATAAAATACCAAGTTTGTCTTCTTTGTCTGATAAATTTGAGATATTGCTTCTATTGATATATTTTGCAGGATTGAAACTCGATTTGAAAGTTGATTTAGGCATTTCTATATCTAAATTCTCATTAATAGATTTATTTTCAAAGTTTGAAGTATTACTTGATACCTCAAAGGCACTGTCATCATTCAAGAGAGAATCAATTTTAGCAAAAACGTCATCAGTTTTTGAGTATGTTGAATTCTTATCAGCTAAACTTATGTCTTCAATCGTCTCAGTTGTTGTGTTTTCTTCCATGATTGAATTTATATTTTCATCTTCAGTCACATTAGAATTTTCATTTTGCTCATTGATAATTTTTTCGACTTTATCGAGTGAATCAATTTCATTTGATGGGGTATCTTTTTCATCTGTTGACATTTCTTTTTCGTTGTCAAGTATGTCTGTTTTAAGTGTTTCTTCATCGTTTTGTTCGTTTAATGAAAACTCCAAGTCTTCATTTTCAAAAGGAATTTCATTGTCTTCTCCCATGTCAAATTCATTATCAAATGAAGAAGTTTCTGTTTCAATATTTTCGTCAATATTTAGATTTTCTTGTTGTAATTCATCGTTTGAAGTTGAGTTTTGTGTATTTTCTTCAAAGGCGAAATTTTCGGCAGTATTATTATCAAAAGACTCCTCTGCTGAAAAAACTTCACTGGAATTATCATTATCATATTCAGATTGGTTATTAAAATTTTGTTCTTCGTTAAAGGAATTTACTTCAGTAGCGGATGTGTTAAAGTTAGGCTCATCCAAAGTTAATGCTACATCTTCATCAAATAAATTCATCTCCTCGAAATTGCTGTCAAAACTGTTAAATTCAGCAGACGTAGTTTCATTTTGAGAAGAATTTTCACCAATGTTATCATCAAATAAGTTTGTGTTATCATTCTCGTTAAAAATGTCTGCAATTTCGGTTGCTTGAATTTTTTCCACTTCATCCTTATCTAAAGATATCAAATCTTCAATTGATGGCATTTCGTTAATTTCCATACATTCCTCCAGATTTGGAAGGGTAAAATCTTCATTCATATTCAGCGATAATTTATCTTCTTCTTTGTGCATTTTAAATTCCTCTATCTTTTTGCTAATCCTTGTAATTTTCGTTTTCAGGATTATTTGCAGAGTATTCTCCATTTATATCATTACATATTTCTTCAGATGTTACATCCTCCGTTTGTGATAGATTTTTAATATTTTTCTCATCTTTTTCAAATATTTCAAATTCATCTTTTGGAATTTCATCACCCTGAAAATCTTTATCTGTATATGTTTGCGGCGCGATTTCGCTTTCAAACTCCAATTCATTTGCTGTTTTATATGAAATTAGTTCAAAATTTTCAAATTCAATAAATTTATTTCTCAAATCCTGATTTTTGGTAAGGACTTTCAGTAAAATTTTCTTATCTAAAAGGTTGATATCATTATCTATCATTTCGATAATACTCTGTTCAAAATTTTCGAGTTCCTCATCTGATAATTCTGTTCTGGTGGAAGTTTTTGCGCTGTCGAGATAGGCTTTTAAATTTTCAACAGGGATAAGTTTTTCTTTTGGGTAAAAATAGTATTTTTCATTTTGACAATTAAGGTCTACAGCAGAAGATTCAAAAAAACCTAAGAATTTCACGTGAGAAATATCTTTTGCTAGCTCAAATACAAAATATATGTGCGGTTGAATTTTTAAATCGAAATGAGATTTCGGTATAAAAATATAATTTTCATCAAAAATAACTCTTACATCAATGTGAGTTTTGGGTAAGATAACATCAGCAATATCTAATTCTTCGAGTACTTTTCTAATATTATGAAGGTTATCAACAGGTGAAATGGCAATACCCTCGCTAGTTAAATACTTACCTGCAAGTTCTGCACCTAATATATTTACAAAGACTCTATTTTTAACATCTTTATTGGCAAAAGCTTTAGCTACCGCACTTGCTTGTGTTTTATCCTGTTCGTCTATATAAATTAGTGTGTTTTGTTCAAATTTCATTATGCTTAAGACTCTCCTTAATTATATAGATGACACGAGAATGAAAAATATTCCAAAAATATTGTAAACTTTTGTTACAATAATTGTAAATATAAATTATTTGAGTCAAAATAATTTTATCAGTCGTTTTGTTAATAGTGATTTTAGTGTTGTAAATTAGGAGGTTAAGTCCGATGTTAAATTCTGTATCAGGAGTAAATTTTCAAGGTAATCCGATTTTAGAGCGTGAAGGTAAATATTCTTCTCAACCGCAGCAACCTCAGGCAAAACCCGCAGATATTCCGGCAGATAGCTTTGAAAAGCCTAAAAAGAAAAATAAAGGTCTTAAGGCGTTTTTATGGACAGTAGGTGTGTTGGCTGCAGCCGCAGTAGGTCTTGGAATTGCAGCAAAGACCGGAAAATTGAATTCAGTTGAAGTTCCTAAATGCATGGTGGATCATGCTAAGAATTTCTTTGCGACTATAGGAAATGGTGTTGCAAAGGCTTATGATGATGTGGTAGCTTGGGGCGCAAAACAAATTAATAAGTTTCGCGGATCAGGTGTTGAAGAAGTCTAATAGTCAGCACGGATAACAGACTATATAATTTTATAAAAAAGATGTATGACTTTAGTGTACATCTTTTTTATTCGATAAAATCAGCTAAAATGGTATTACTTACGAGTATTCCTGACTCAGTCAGCCTATAAAAATTATCTTCAAGTTCCAAATGACCGCTATACTGATATTTATCTAAAATGGGTTTATATTTTTGATCAAAGTCAATATTATATTTTGTGTTTATTGCCTCGACACAAATCCCTTGCATTTTTCTAAAACCGAGAAAAATTTCTTCTTCCAATTGCTCTTGTGAAGTGACTTCATGTTCATATAAATGTTGTTTATCGCCAGATTTGAAGTAGTTGTCGAAATCCTCAAAATTAGAATATCTGATGCCTGAAATATACCCATGAGCCGCTATGCCAAAACCGTAGTATGAATTATTATCCCAGTAATTTAAGTTATGTTTAGATTGGTAGTTTGGTTTGGCAAAATTACTTATTTCATAATGTTCAAAACCATAATTTTTGAGTATTTTTATTGCAGTTAAGTACATTTCAGCTTGTGAGTCACTATCAGGAAGTTTAGCAGGAGGATGTGTCGCAAAGTAACAGCCTTCATCTATTTTGAGTCCGTAAAGTGAGATATGCTTAATGTTCATTGAGGCTGCTTTTACAAGGTCTGTTTCAAAATCTTTAACATTTTGAGCAGGTAATCCATAGATTAAATCGACGCTCAAATTTTCAAAGCCAACATTATTTGATAATTCAATCGCGTTAACCACATCTATTGAAGAGTGTTTTCTTCCGATAGATTTAAGCATGGTATCATCAAAGGTCTGACAACCGAAGCTCAGCCGGTTAACCCCGAGTGATTTAAGCCCTTTTAAGTATTCAATATTGAGGTTTTCAGGGTTTAATTCTACCGTAATTTCAGTATTTTGGGTTATATTAAAAAGTGTAATTATTGTTTCAAAATCTTCTATGTTTAATATCGATGGAGTTCCGCCACCGAAATATAAAGTTTTTAGCGGTTCTTTTTGATAGTGCAATGTTATTTCACTTTTTAACTGCTCAATATATTTTGATTTTAATTTCAAATCAACGAATGATATAAATGAGCAGTAGTGACATTTTTGCTTGCAAAAAGGGATGTGAATATAAACATTTTGTGCCATAAGTTTATTTTATACCAAAAACGACAAACTGACCGAATATAAAAGGTTTGTTTGTCGTTTTTAATAAATATGGAAAGAACTTTTATACAAGTCCTTCTTTTAAGGCTTTAACAGCAGCTTGAGTTCTGTCATCGACTACCAGTTTTTGTATGATATTACAAACGTGAGCTTTCGCGGTATGCTCAGAAATTGTAAGCTCTTCTGCTATTTCATGGTTTGATTTACCGTCGACAACAAGTTTTAGCACTTCATACTCTCTTTGAGTGAGATTAGCATGCTGTTCTTTGAACATTGCTCTTGACATCTGTCTAGGTGGTATTACACCGCAATTTTTCTCGCGTAAAATTGGGACAACTTGCGGATCTAGCCACATAGCTCCATCTTTTACTGTTTTTATAATCATTTTTAAGTATTCGGTGTTTATATCCTTCATTACGTATGCGCAAGCTCCTGCATGCAGTGCATCCATTACATTTTCTTCACTTAAATGCGATGTAAGCATGATTATTTTGGCTTTGTTATTATGTTCAATAATCCTTTTTGCAGTCTCTATTCCCGAAATATCAGGTAAGCCTATATCCATTAAAATTACATCAGGATGCACTATTTTAAATTTATCGATTGCTTCTTTCCCGCTCTGGGCTTCTGAAACTACTGAAATTTCATTCTGACTTTCGAGTAGCGACTTTAGTCCAACTCTCATAAGTTTTTGATCTTCTACAAGTAAAATTTTTATTGGTTCGTTATTCATATTCTCTCCTAGGTGTTTATTTATACTTTATTATCAAGTTTCTTTAATAATTCTTAAATCGGCTCACGATAAAAAAAATAGACAATATTAATTTTTTGATACTGAGAAATATTATTTGGATTAGAATTAGGCTTATTTTCACTGGTTTGATATGAATAATTTTTACAATGTAAAGTTTTAAAACGACTTGCAAAAATCTTATTGACATGTTACTATATTGAATATATCATATTTATAGATTGGTTTTATGCTGCTCCTTTCGCAGTTATGGCGACAGATTTGTTGTCGCCTTTTTTTTGTGTGGTTATTGTAACGAAATGCGAAGCCTTACTTTGTTGAGAAACGAGGCTTTTTCTCCTGTGGATGAATGAAATTTTTATTTCCCCCTTGCGGAGCTGTAAAAAATACGATATAATCAGAATATGAACTTGAACAAGCAGACAAATAGAGAATATATAAGGGAGTCGTATTTAATGAACGGCTCAAAACCTTTGTACCACGTGGTTTCCACGGGGGGGGGGGGTAACCTCTAGGGGCTTGATATACGGGCGTTTGCGCCATATTGGAATAAACACAAGTAGTAATACTTGTGTGCTTTGCTATGCAAAAAATTACAAAAATCATATTAGAGTAGTAAAAATGAAAGGAAACGAAGGAGGCAAGAATATGATTGTAAAAATTACAAAACGCAAAAGAGTGTTTACTCTCGCTGAAGGTGGTCGAAGACCACTTTCAAACCTGGGTTTTGGTCGGAGTGCTTTTACATTGGCGGAAGTGCTAATCACGCTGAGTGTAATCGGCATAGTAGCAGCATTGACGATACCGAGCATGATAGAAAACCACAACAACAAAGCTTGGTCAACCGCAAAGGACTTGTGGAACAAAAAACTTGTCGAAGCGACGCGTCAAATGAATATCGACGGCGTAATGACAGGAGTAGCAAACAGTACAGAAGATTACATGAACTATTTTAAGAAATATGTAAAAGTAATCAAAACTTGTGAAAACGATAAACTAGAAAATTGCTACGCCACAAAATTTGTGCAAACAGGTGATAAAGAAACAGAAGTAGAAGTAAGTACTCTAACAACCGCAAACAGCTTAGGACAAAAAGATTGGAATACAAATACAATGGGGTTTGTAATAGCAGACGGTACAACAGTAGTAATGGCATACAACCCGAATTGCAGTAGCGTAGACCCATTCAGTAAAGAAGGTCAAAGCGGTCAGGTAGGCTGCATGAGTATGTTGATAGATGTAAACGGAAAGAAAGGTCCGAATAGAGTAGGCGATGATATCCAATTAAAGAATGCAACAATCTCAACCTGCGATATGAAATTCCAAGACAAATGTATAGCGGCAAGTGATATCTATCCAATAACACCAATAAACACCTGCACTGGCAGTGAAAACGAGGAATGGGATGACAGAGGAAGTACAAACACTAATTTTGCAGCAAACAATTGGGCAGGAGCAAAGAAAGCATGCGCAGCCAATGAGATGCGCTTACCAACGATGCAAGAATTAGCAGACGTAGCAACATATATATACAAACAGGAAGAAAGTCCACTCCAATGGAAGGAAACCCGAAGCGGAATAACCTCAGATTCAGACCGAGTAGCGGAACTCAATTGGGCCGCTAACGGCTGGTGCTATTGGTCTAGTGAGCCTACCGGCAGGTACTACGCGCACGCGCGCGGCTTCAGCTCTTCCGGCAGTTACTACATCGCCGGCGTGACCAGCGCTGGCTACCGCGCTAGGTGTTTTAGTAACTAATTTCCTCATGCGCTATCTTGAATTTTACTGTCTTCGGGCGAGCGATTTGCTAAAACTACGTTAGTCGCAAATCTCGCCCTTAGACTCTCGAGTTCGCTCGCTACGCTCGACTCCACTCTTACGTAAAATCCGCCTCGCGATAAACGGCACCGCTCGCGCCAACACCGAAAACTCAACGTTTCCGTTGATTGTCGCTCGTCTTTCGCTGCGCTCCTGCCTCTGCTCGGCTTGCGCTAGTTACTGTAGGTCGGATTTACTAATCCGACAATAAAAAGAACTATAAAATCGCGTTACGCGCAAGCAAAAAACAATCCCAACACGCAGGTGCCTAATTGGCACCTGTTTGTTGTGCTATGTTATTTCTTGAATTTTTTTATACAATTCAATTTGTTTGTCGCTTAGATTTTTAGGGATAATAATTTTTATTTTTGCATTGAGATTCCCAAATCCGCCTTCCTTTTTCGGTAATCCGAGGTTTTTGAGTCTGAGTAGTTGTCCGCTTGAAGTTTTTGGCGGGATTTTTATTCCTATGTTGCCGTGCAAAGTCGATATATCTTTTTTGCATCCAAGTACAGCTTCAGGGGGCGTTATTTCAATATCTTTTGTAAGGTCTGAGCCTGACACTTCGTATTCTTTGTCTTTTATGTTGATTACGAGGTATAAGTCACCTTTTTGACCTCTTGTGTCTGTTTTCCCTTCACCTCGTACGCGGACCTTTTGACCTTCTTTAATTTCAGGTGGTAGTTTAACTTTTATTGATTTTTGCTCAGATCTTATGCCTGTACCGCCGCATACGCTGCAGTAGCCTCCATTAGGCGGACATTGTGTACATCTTTCTATTTCGTTGAATTTAACTGTAATTGGTTTTTGGTCAAATAGGTCTTTTGCCGTGACATTTAATGTTTTTGTAACGTCAAGATTTTCATTCATAGTCTGGGCTTCGCGTGCAGTGCGTGATGTCCTTTTGCCTGATGTGGCACCAAAATCAAAGCCATTAAAATCTTGTGTCCTTCTACGAGAGGATTGACCACCCATTTGCGCACCCATCATATCTCCGAATAGCGAACTGAAAAAGTCTGAAAATCCGCCCATGTCGCCGCCAAAGTTGAAACTTTGATATTGCGCACCTGAACCGCCTCCAAAATTGAACTGCTCAAATCCCGGTGGTGGAGTGTATTCCGCTCCGCCTTGCCAGTTTGCACCCAGACTGTCATATCTTTGTCGCTTTTGCTTATCTCCAAGCACTTCATAGGCTTCGTTTATATCTTTAAATTTTCCTTCTGCTTCTTTTGTTTTATTTACGTCGGGGTGGTATTTCCTTGCCAGTTTTCGGTAAGCTGATTTTATTTCCGATTCTGTGGCATCTCTTTTTACACCTAATATTTCATAATAATCTTTATATTGCATTTTTTCGTTCTCCTAATATATATATTAATATAAATTTTTGTCATTTTGTGTTTTTTTAATTATTTTTTAACGAGTTAATAAAACTTTATTATTTTTAAAAAAACTGGCAAATTTTTTTTTTCTCTTGTATTATATAATGCATATTTCAAATTGGAAGACGCAATGCAAGGACTTATTGAAAAAGAATTAAATTCTACGGATAAAATCCTTAAGCCGGATTTCAACTCTAAAACAGGACGCGAATTATTAGCGTTTTACTTACAAACGAAATTCAAACAGATTTTATCCCATGACAAAAAATGTAGTACCCCGATTTTTAAGGTGGTAAACCCCGATTTTATCGCGCGATTTTCAAAACGACTGATTAATAATCCGCATAAACGTATGTTGATAGGTATTACAGGCGAATCTGCATCCGGTAAATCAACGATTTGTAAGAAAATAAAGGAAGTAATCGGTCAGTATGAAATGCCTGTGTCTGTATTAAGTACCGATAATTATTTTAACGACATTTCTGCATTAATTAGTAAATATGGAAGTTTTGACAGTCTGATAGAACATGGTTATGATATTGACTCTCCAAGAAGTTTTCAATTGGAAACGTTAAAGGCGGATCTTATCGATTTGTCAGAAGGTATTGATATTCAGGCACCGATGTATTTACCTAATGGAACCGGTGTTTCTGTTCCTGCTGCACTTAATATTTCTTCAGAAAAAGTAGTTGTAGTTGAAGGTATTGCTACAATGTATGAAGATATCAAAGATGTGTTTGATGTGAAAATTTATGTCGAAGCTGATAATGAAATTCGAAAAAATAGATTTATGCGTCGCGCTTGTGAGGAACGTAATCAGAATTTGGAAAATGCCATCAAACAGTGGGATTATCTCGAAAAAACCGGCTCTAAGCATGTTCGCCCTTGTCGTCAGCAGGCTGATTTTGTCTTAAACGGTAATGCAGATTTAAAATATCTTGCTGAAGTGCTTGAATATATTTACACTATTACAAATAACTTTATGTAAAATAAATTTACGATATTTGATTGTTTTTTGACGTTTTTGCCTTTATTTTCAATATATGGTATTATTATATTATGCTTGTTGCGTTGAAAATTGTGTGAAAATTTTCAATTAAATACACTAAAAAGTTGATATCTTTTTTTTTATAATTGATTATAATTAATCCATATAGAAATAGGTGGCAAGTGATTAAAGAAATTTTAGAAAAATTAAAATTGATTGTAGAATCAGAAAAAGATAAAGTCTGGTACAAAAGACGTTATGTTCAGGTGCTGGTCGGGATGTTATTGGTATTGTGCGCATCTGTTGGAATTATTATATCAGCACATAAAAACAATGCATCAGTAGAAGAGTTGGATAATGAGCATGCACCGGTTGCTGTTGCTCCGGAAGAAGGTGCTGGGATAGCCCCTGATGATGTTGAGGTTGTAGCGACTCCTCAAAATACAGATACAATGGTGACTATTTCGATGGTCGATACAGGTCGTGCGGATCCTTTTTTACCATCCGCTGATTATGAAGCAATTGCAGCGTTGTCTACTCCGAATGTTAATAGGCTTCCATATTATATGGTACCGCCTCCTGAGACAACCGGTTATGATCAGGATGCAGTTGACGTTGTTAAAACTAAGGTCTCAGGCATAATGTATGATAGATACAATCCATCAGCAATTTTAAATATTGATGATACGGATTATCTTGTAAGAGCCGGTGATACGATTAATAATTATAAGGTACTATCAATTTCACCTTCAACGGTGACAGTTCAATTGGGCGCAAATACCTACCGTGCAGGTGTTGGTCAAATGTTCTCGGATGATGATATAAACTATGTCAATGATAGCTTCGGACGAGCTAGACGTAGGTAAAAAAATATTAATAAATAAATAAAATAAGAGCAGGAGCTAAGATGAAAGAAAATATTTTTAACAGAATTATTGCAAGTGTTATGTTGACAGCGTTTTGTTTTTCGCATGGATCGATATTAACTGCGTTAGCCGCGGATGATATTGGATTGATTCAAGATTATGTGCAACAAAATGCAGTGAGTAGTCAGGCACCTATTATAAGAGGTATGGGACCTACTTCGTTAAAATTAAAAGGCGATGTAGCACTTACAAATAAAAGAATTCCTATAAACTTAAGTTTGAGAGATTCTGATGTTAAACAAGTACTTAGAATGTTTGCAGATAAGGCTGGTTTGAATATCATATTTTATAGTTCGGTAAGTGGAAAAGTTACGTTAGATTTAGTAGACGTACCACTGAATGATGCTTTTGATATGGTATTGGAAACTGCAGGACTTACTTATGCAAAAGAAGGAAATACAATCCTAGTTGCAGCCGCTTCTGATACTGAGTTTACTGCAATGAAGCAAGAGATGAATTTGATTCCTGTAAAATATGTCGATGCGGCAGCTATAGCAGAATTTTTGAATAAAAATATCTATAGCCTTAAAAGACCGGGATTTTCAGGTTCTGAAATTGCGGTCACTAACCCTTCAACAAATGAATTGTTAATTATGGGCTCAAAAAATGATGCTGAAATTGCAAAGAAAATAGTAGAAAAATTTGATAAAAAACCTACAATAACAACTTTCACAGTCAAGCATACAACTCCTGCAGAAATGGCGGATATGGTGTGTAATTCGCTTTTGAAGGCAACTGTGGGAACTGAAGGTGATTCAAGTGATTCTGATACAATAAATACCGGTGATGATAGTGATATTATTGATGAACCGGATGAAGAACCACTTACACTCGGCGGTGGCGTTGTAGCTTGTACCGTTGCTACTAAAGTAGAAGGTGATAAGTTCTCTTCTGTGCCTTTGCAGAATTTGGCAGTGTCTTATTTCACACAGTTAGGTACAATAAACGTTGTCGGTGGCTCTGAACAACAAATCGAAATGATAAGAGAATTTATACAACAGTCTGATAAAAAACAACCAATGGCTTATTTGGAGATGTCTATTGTTGAGTTAACTGAGGCTGGTAGTAGAGAATTTCAAAACCAATGGTCATTTTGGAGTAAGCATTTTTCTGCAAACTTTACAGGAACTGCTTTCCAGACAAATCCAAATAACCCGATATTCTTTAGCGGAAGTCAAAACCCTGAAGATGATAAGATAGGTAAATTCCAAGGGTCAACAACGTTGATGTATGCGATCAGATATTTGATCGAAAACAGAAAAGGCCGTGTTGTAGCAAACCCTAGAATTCTTATTACAAATGGACAAGAGTCTGTCATTGATTTGACGTCCGATTATGTAAAAACTGTTACTTCTCAAATTATGACAACTACAGGTTCAGGATCTAGTGGCGTTCAAAGAACTTATGAAATAGGTGATGATAATGGTATTAAAATTACAATAACTCCTTTTATCAGTCCTGATGGGTATGTTACTTTGAATATTGAACCTGATTATGCTACAATAGCAAGCTCTGTATACTCAGATGGAGAAGGTGGTAGGGATTTGGCTGCGACGTTACTTCAAAGAAGAAATCTGACTTTGAAAAATGTTAGAATTAAAGACGGTGAAACTCTGGTAATAGGTGGTATGATTAAAGAAGAAGAAAAGAAACAAGTAAATAAAATACCTTTTTTAGGTGATATTCCTGTACTGGGAACCTTCTTTAAAAGTACATCCACTGATAAATCCAAAGAAGAAATGGTTATCATGATTACTCCAAAAATAGTCGTTGATACCGAAGATGCACAACAACAAATTGAAGAAACATTATAATACTCAAATAATATGAATGAATTACTAACAAGGTTAAAAAATAGTGTCAATACTCAGATACTAAATAAGGTTAATCAATCGCTAATGGAACAATTTAGGTTTGTTCCTATTAGCGTAAAGGATAATTTTTTGTTTGTTGCAATTGATGCTTCTTCTGATAAGTCGCTTATAAATTTAAAATTAAAAGAGTATTTCCCTCAACAAGTAAAATTCATTCAAATTCCGGATAATGATTTGACTTATTTGATTTCTGCTGTTACAAATGAAGAAGAGATTATAAGTATTCCTGAGGATGAGGTTCAAAAGCAACAAAAACTAGGTGAAATGCTTATACAAAGAGGGTATATCACTGATGTGCAGTTGCTTCAGGCTTTGGCAGAGAGTAAACGTCAAAAGGTTCCTATTGGATCTACTCTTTTTAAATTGGGATTTATTTCTCTTGCTCAGTTAAAAGAAATTTTGCATATACAAACCGGACTGGAGCTTGTAACTCCTGAGTTGCTTGCTAAGCAGGATAAGTTTGTTAATATACTTCCTGAGGATTTTATTAAAACTAATCAGGTGATACCAATTTCTTCTGATGGAAAGACTCTTATTTTAGGTGTAGTGCAACCTGTAAGACCGGACGTACTGAAAGAAATAATATATTTAACAGGTCAAAATCCAAAGCAGTTATTAATGACTCATTATGAGTTTGAGGCTTCTTTAAATACTTATTTTAGTAGTCAGAAAAAAGAAACTCAAAAGATTATTCAACAAATTGAGCAGGAATCAGCTGAATTTGAGCAAGAAGAGTCCCTATGGCAACAGGTTGATAGTGAATTGCAGGATTCAACTGGTTCTGTGGCAAAGTTTGTTAATCAGATTATTACAAATGCGATAGATGGTAAAGTTTCTGATATTCACTTGGAGCCTCGTTTACAAGGATATATTGTAAGATACAGAAAAGATGGTATGTTGCAAAAGGTGCTTGATATCCCTCCGAAGGTCGAATCTTCTGTAATAGCAAGATTTAAAGTTCTTTCAAGAATGAACATTGCAGAGCATAGACGCCCTCAGGATGGTACTTTCTCAATTAAGTATAAAAATGGATCATATGATTTTCGTATTAACACGTTGCCCGTTTCAGGTAAAGAAAAAGTGGTAATTCGTGTTCTAGCTCCTGCTGTAAGTTTGAATGCTGCTGATAGAGAAATTAATCTTGTAGGTGCGTTTGACGATGATATTGCAAAAATTAAATCTATGGTAACGAGTCCAAATGGTATAATATTGACGTCCGGTCCTACAGGTTCCGGTAAAACAACAACTTTATATTCAGTATTAAAAAGTTTGAATGATGAAACGGTAAATATTACTACGATTGAGGATCCTATAGAAATTAAATTGGAAGGTATTAATCAATCACAAATTAATCCTAAGGCAGGTATAACATTTGCCTCTTGTATGCGTGCAATATTAAGACAAGACCCTGATATCATATTGGTTGGTGAAATTCGCGACTATGAGACGCTCGAAATTGCTATATCGGCTGCATTAACAGGACACTTGGTATTAAGTACTGTTCACACAAATTCAGCAGCTGCAACAGTTACCCGTTTAATTGAAATGGGTGCAAAAGATTATCTGGTTTCATCAACATTGACAGGTGTAATTGCTCAGCGTCTTGTAAGAAAATTGTGTAAGGATTGTAAAGAAGAGTATTACCCGACCTATGAGGAAGCAAGTCAAATTTTTACAAACGAAGAAGATATTCAAGATTTTATGAAAAATCCTATATATCGTGCAAAAGGTTGTAATAAGTGTGATTTTACCGGATATAGAGGTCGTCTTGGTGTATATGAAATTATGCCTATTACAAAAGATATTAAAAAGTTAATAGCACTAGGAGCTCATGATTTGGAAATTGAAGAGGCAGCCGTAAAACACGGTATGAGAACTCTTCATAATTCTTGTATTAAACACATTTTAAAAGGTGAGACAACGATTAGTGAATTTATAAGAGTTCTAGGTATCGCGAGTGAATAGCAGGGGTATGATAAATGGCAATATTTAGTTATGTAGCATTAAAAAATAACAGAGATGTAGTCAAAGGTAAGGTTGAGGCGGCTGATTTGCGTTCTGCTCGTGAGGCAGTTCGTCAATTAGGTTTTATGCCTACAAAAGTTACAGAAGAAAAGACTCGTCAAACAGTTGATGAAAAGGCTGTAAGAAAAGAATTTGATGTTGCTAAGATGAAAAAGTTGGGCTTGGCAGACAAGATTAATTTTACATCAACTTTGCAGATTTTGGCTCAATCAGGTATTTCTATAATTGAGTCTTTGATGTTTATTGAGAATGATGCTGCAAAGTTAAAAGTTCGTTTAGTAGCAAAAGAGCTGAGACGCCAAATTATGGCAGGTTCAACTTTTGCAGATACAATAGCTCGCTATCCTCAGCAGTTTGGACAGATTTATGTTGGTCTTTGCAAAGCCGGTGAAGATTCTGGTGAATTGGAAAAGACATTGGCACGTTTACTTGAACTGCTTACGAAAGAAGAAGCGGTCAGAGGCAAAGTTATTGGTACATTGATGTATCCTGCGTTTGTTATTTTGCTGGCGATAGTTATTGTATTGGTCATGTTAATGTTCGTATTCCCTGTATTCAAAGAGATGTTTGACAATATGGGACGAGAATTGCCTTGGATTACTCAAACGCTTATGGATATTGGTGTGTTTCTAAAGACATATTGGTTTTTTGTTCCATTGATTATTGGTTCGATAGTTGGGCTTACTACATTTTTGTTCCGTTGGGAACCGAGTAAAAGGAAGATTGATGAATGGGTGTTAAAAATTCCTTTGTTATCTGATTTAATGCAATTCTCAAATTTTTCAAACTTTATATCAGTTTTGCAGGTTTGTTATGATGCAGGTGTACCTATTATTGAATGCTTGTATTTGTCTAATTTAACACTGACAAATTTCACGTTAAAGGAAAGAATTGAAGTTGCAACAACTAAAGTACAACAAGGTCAACATCTTTCTGTTGCTTTGCGCACTACTCGTGTAATGCCAAGAATGATATTATTTATGATAGCTACGGGAGAGCAATCTGGTCGTTTGGGTGAAATGCTTTATCAGGCAACGGTTTTTATAGATAAAAAGCTTGATACAATTATTGATACAATGACCAAGATGATTGAACCGATAATGCTTTTAGTCATAGGTAGTATTGTATTGGTTTTGGCTTTGGCCTTGTATATGCCACTTTTCGCATCTTATATGATGGATTAAATAAAAAAGGAAAGGCTTATGTCAGAAAAAAAGAATATAGTAATTACTGGGGCAACGTCCGGAATTGGTCGAGCTTTGTGTGTCGAGTTTTCGAAAGAGCATACGGTCTATGCGGGATATCGTAATGAAAAACTTGTTGAGGATTTAAAATCTATTTCGCATAATGTAATCCCTTTTTACATAGATTTGAAACTTCCAGACAGTATTGCTTTTGCAGCAAATTTTATAAAGGTTAAAGCCGGTCATGTTGATACATTGATTAATGTTGCTGGGTGTGTGGTTGCAGGTGCAATCGAAAATATTGATATAAAACGAATTCGTGAACAATTTGAAGTAAATACGTTCGGACATCTTGATTTTACACAAAGATTATTACCATTGTTAGATGATTCAAAGATTATAAATATAAGTTCCAAAGCCAGCTATGGAATTTTCCCTTTTGTATCGCCTTATTGTGCATCCAAAAGAGCCTTGGATATAATGTTCAATTCTATGTTACTTGAGACTCATAAAAATATTTCAATATCATCAGTTAAACCTGGTGTTATTGCGACTCCTCTTTGGGGTAAATCTATTGATGAAAATGAAGAGTCTATAAAAAATACTCATGGTTTTGATAAAGAAATAGATTATATTTTAGAAAGTGCAAGGAAAAATGAAACTTACGGACTTGATACTATGGAAGTCGTTAAATTGATTTTAGCAATAGATAAAGATCCGCACCCTAAATCTTCTTATACAGTGGGAAAAGATGCAAAACTTGCTCAGTGGATTTCTAAACTCCCTCAAGAATGGCTTAACAAATTGATAAAATATGGTATGCGAGCAAGGTTAAAGTATAGTAAATAATAACGCTAAAATTCGTAATTTTAAAAATGATATAACCGTTGTGCTGTTTTCGTGTGGGTGAAATATTTAGTGCTTCTGTTTTTTTTTAATTATTAAAAAAAAATTAATTTTTACTAAAATGTTTATATTATAGCGAATAATATACTTGGTGGTATTCACCTCCTGTAAGGCTTTTCCTAGATGATTTAGTCGTTTCGGGATTAAGCTAAAGTCGTGGTATAGTTAATAGCATATAGCTTACCGCTTTGCTATTTTGTTATTACTGCTTTTGAAAGCAAGCTTATTTGATGAGCTTGTGTTTTTTATTATGCAGTGGAAAGGAATTTTATTATGGAGTATTTAAACAAATTATTGTTTTGTGTAGAAAAAGATTCAGAGATTTTTAAAAAATCTGATTTGAATTTCATTGTCGGTCTGACAAATACTCAGGTCAAAGATTTGAAAAAGTATGCAATTACAAATGGGTTTGTTAGGGAAGAGAAAAAAGAATTTTTCTTGACAGAGGAAGGAAAAAAGTATCTTAATGAAAATCCTCTAAAATCTTGGAGTTGTAAAGAGTTTCCTAAACGTCCGGAGATTAATCTTGAATATTTGAAACTCGAAAAGATGCCTCCTGTACTTACCAAAGCTGTAAGATGTCTGGCACGACATTTGCTTGAAGGTGAAGAATTGAAGGAAAATTCCGTTGAAAGTTATCTTATGCGTGAAATGCTGCTAGAAAATTCTACTTGCACAACGATAAAACAAGAAATAGAAAAATATATTTTATGTGGAAAAAAAATTAAATTAACCGATTTATTTGAAAAGTTTACATCTTATGGACTAACCAAATCTATAATTGGTATTTTACTGCTAGATGTTTTGGCTAAAAATATTAATATTCTTGCAATATATGAAAAAATGCAATTTCAACTAAAATTTAATCAATTGATGTTTGATAGAATGATTTTTTGTCCTCAAAATTTTGAAATACAAAAGACAATTATGGAAGAGCTCCCGATACTTGAAAAAATTTCCAAAGTTTTAAGTGCAAAGGGGACAAAAAACATTTTAGATATAACAAAAGCATTAATATACTTTATGCGTGATTTAGAAAAATATACGCTGCATACAGAACGTTTAACTAAAAAAACACTTCGATTCAGAAATGTAATTTTGAACGCAAAAGACCCAATCAGTCTGTTTTATAGGGATATTCCTCAAGTACTCTCAGGGAAATTGTTACCAGAGTGTAATAAAGAATTTTTGACTGAATACAAAAATTCAATCAAAGAATTAAAAAGTGCTACAAATAACATGATTGTTGAAGTTAGAGATTTCTTTTTTGACAGTTTCAAGGCTCAATCACGTAAAGAATTATCAGAGCGTTTTGAAAAAGTTGAGGAGTATATAGGAGAAAAAGAATTGAAAATTTTATTTAACAATGTAACCGAAAAAAATGCAGATGAGATTTTATGGATAAATCGAATTGCTACATTTATAAATAAATCACGTGTGCCAAAAGACTGGAGTGATGAAGATGTTGCCGATTTTAAAGTAAAAGTGAAGGATTTAGCTTTGAAATTTTACGCAATAGAAGCCACCGTCGGCACTGTAGAAACAGTGGTATCTAAGGACGTTGAAAAGGTGTTAAAACAACTGCAAGCACTTTCGAAAGTTGAGCAAAGTATCATTTTACGTAGAGTTGTTAGCGGATAAAATGGGAGATAAACACATAAATGGTTAAGGGAAAAGAATATCATATTTTGAGCTTGAGCGGTGGAAAAGATTCCACCGCACTTGCGTTTTTTATGCGTGAAAATATGCCTGAAATATTTGAAAAATTAGAATTCATTTTTTGTGATACAGAACAAGAGATACCTGAAACCTATGATTATTTAAACAAAATTGAGATATTTTTAGGTAAACAAATAATTAGGCTTAAACCGGAAAAATCTTTTGATCATCTAATTTCTATTTATAATCATTTACCTTCAATTGCTCAAAGGTGGTGTACAGTTGAATTAAAAACAAAAGTATTTAAAAAATATTTTGATAATCTATCCAAAAATAAAAGTATTGATTTTGTACATTTATATATAGGGATTAGAGCTGATGAAGCCTGTAGAACTGAAAGTTCAAAACATAATGATAAAAAGATTAGAGCTGCCTATCCTTTTGTTGATTACGGACTACACAAAGCAGATATAGACCATATCTTAGAAAAATCCGGTATTGGGTATTCAGACTATTACAAATGGAGAAAGCGTTCTGGCTGCTACTTTTGCATGTTTCAATCTAAAAATGATTGGTTAAATCTTTTTGAGCATCACCCTAAATTATTCAGAAAAGCTATGGAATATGAAATTGATGCTGGTACTACCAAAAGGGAGAAAAGATTTGGTTGGAATATTGATATGTCACTTAAAGATATGATAACCCCAGTTAATATGAAAAAAATTAGAAATGAAGCTAAAGTATTAGAGTATAAACATGTGAGTAAAACTGCTGCAATTTCTCATTTACTTATGGAATTATTCTAAGTTTTCATAGTATTTACCAAAAGGTTTACCATCTTGAGTTGCATTAGGATTGCAATCTAAATCTTCCATATCAGTAAATCCATCATGATCATTATCTAAACCATCACTACAAGAATGTAGAGAATCTTTCCCTTCTGGTTTAGGATCTGCAAATAACCATTTGCTAGGAATGCTATTGTATAGCTGCCTAAAGTTCTTTTTATAGACTTCTGCAATTTTTGGATTAAAGATTATTAGAGAATTTTCATCATTGAAATTTTGAGCCCTTTTTGTCCAATTCAAACTACCTGTTACTACATAGTTTTCTGTAATTAGACACTTCATATGCATTTTACCTGACCAGTTTTCAACCTTAACAGGTACACCTGAGATTCTTAAAATCTTATGTTTTGAATATTTACTTAAAGCTGATGATGCATCAAGAATAACTCTTACATCAACTCCACGTTCTTTTGCGTCAATTAAAGATTGAGTTACTTTATTATCTGTTAAATAAAACATTGGAACGTATACATATTTTTCACTTTTATCAATAATTTTGATTACATCGTTCATAAACGTATAATCTTTTGGAGAAAAGTATATAGAAACAACTGTACCATCTTCAAGAGTTAGATTTTTCTTATCTGCAATATATTTCTTGTCTCTGTGAAAACTTCCTGCGTACATCTGATTGAACTCTTTCGTATATATTTCATTAACAAGTTTTGATTTAATAACTATAAAATCATTTGCATTTACATACTTGCCACCAATACCTGTATTGCTTATGTTCACACTACCGGTTGTTACAATAGAATCATCAAAAATGAAAAATTTATTATGCATCAACTGATCCGTAAAATATTCAATCTCCTCATCTTCAAATTCTGTTTTGATTTTTTGATTTTTTATATAGAATTCAATCTGTTGCTTGTTATAAAATTTTAAATCGTCATTCGTATCATCTGTTTTAAAGCTCGGAACTTTTTCTTGCAATACGGATGTTTTAGAATAATTATTTTTGCCATATTTATTTACATCAGTAACCCACTTTATATCAAGACCATTACTATACCTGTTCACTATATTATCTATAAAAGAATAATTTGAAACACCATAAACAGCGAAATATATTCTATTGTGAGCTGCTTCAATTAGTGATAATAATCTCATTAGAGCAGAAGTCAAATTGTTGGAATTTGCTATTGTAGGATCTGAAAAATAAATTTCTATACTTTCACTAAAAAAATCTGGATTCTTAACTTTTATTTCTTTTGGATAGCAGCAACTTGCAGGTACATACTTAACTAATGGCTTGTTAACTAGCTCCTGCTGACTAGACATCCAACCATACTTACAATCTAACTTATGGTATTTACCGTTTTTCTTATTCAATACAACAAGATTTAACTTATGAGACTTTTTCGCATAGGTTTTTATTTTATCTAAATTCTCATAATGTTTTAATTGAACTGCAAGGTTCGATTTTGTATAAACTGTTGCAAGTCCTGCTTTTAAAACTTCTTCCTCATAGTTCTTGCATTTACCATTTTTATTGCAATTATAATATATTGACATCAAGTGCCTGTTATTCTTATCAAATTTTTCTTCTGCTGTATATTCTGCTTTTACAGATTTATTAAGCAATTCTTTTTTAGCAAACTCTTTGCCGTAATATCCGAGTCCTAGAGCTTCATCTTGTGATAATTCAAAGCGTTGCATTTGCCAAGTTAGCATATCATTGGGCTTAGTTTCAAATGTATCAATGCCATTAATGCGGACTTTTTCATCTTGCTCATAAAACCCATTGTCATTAAAGTCGACATAAACTGTATCGCCATCAACGACTTTCAGCACTTTGTGAAAGTCTGACGCGTAAGACAAATTCACTGAAATCGCTGCTATTAAAATTGATAAAATTACCTTTTTCATAAAAGTTATTATAACTCAAATTGTTTAAAAATATTGTCTTAGGTTCTAAAAAAGTGGGCTGTTGAGTAGCCCACTTTTTTATCAAGATTTGTAATTTTTCATTAACCTGCACTGCGATATTGATTAATGGCAGCTTTTGATGCTAATTTTGCTTTTGCTGCAGATTCCCTATTACCAACGATGAGATTCAAGTTTTGCCAGTTGTTATAAATCCCAGGAAAATTATCAGCTGCACTTGCCGGCTTTTTGACAGGAGGCATTTTTCGAAGTTGCTTATCGATATTCTCTATTGCTGCACGTGCTGCTTGATCTATTTCTCGTGCTGTCGGAATGTAAATTGATACTTTGTTTACTAATGTCATTTTAACCTCCTGTGTTTTTTACTGTCACTAACTATTTTATTAACTGTTGGTATCGTCTGATACCTGTTCCAATTCTTTTATTGGTTTAGCTTTCTTTTTTTGTTTTTTTAATTGTTCCTCCTTCATCTTTTCTGTCATTTTACATTCTTTTAACAGATTTTCATACGCCTTTTGTCTTTCTTCTATATCAGTTATTTTTTCTGCTTCTTTTAGACCTTCCTCAAATTTTATTTTCTTGTCGTAGTAACTTTTGTTTTTTAATTTTGTTGTAGAGTGCACTATCATGGGAATACCAATAGGTGCTGTTATGAGTAAGTCTGTCAAAAATATACCTGTTGCCAGTTCTCCTATTGACTTTCCTCTTGAAAAATCTCGCGGATTTTGATACTTTTTGGGGATGTATTCTTCCCATTTTGGAGGATTAATTTCAGGCTCACATGTTATTGCTTCCTGTGCAATCGCTACATGTGTAGTAGTTATGCTTAACAATATCAAGCTTGATAAAAACCTTTTCATATTCCACCCCTTAACCTTTGATAGTTGTGTTAATTCTAGCGCATTTTTTTTGTGTTGTCAATATTTTTTACGTAAAAAAATTATTTGACATATAAGTAGAATTGTTATATTTTGATAATGTTAGACATGTCTAACATAAGGGAGAAGATATGAAAATAAATGGAATAATGCAAACTAATTTTTCAAAAACAACTTTTAATTATAAGACATCACCGTTTTTTTGCGCAAAACCTTTTGATGTTAATAGTACCTTGAAAAAAGAATGTGCCGATTTGCGTGTTTTTCATCATCATATTTACGAATTCAAAAAAGGTATTAGAAACTTGATTTTAACTACGGAAAAATCTATGTACAAGCCGGTTATAGAAAAACGATTGGGAAATGAAAAAATTGATTACGTTATACATGATATTGGTAAAGATAAGATTAATGTGTATTTTGGGGCGCCTGAGTGTGTAGATGTGGTTAGGACTTTTACACCTAAATTAAATGAATTGACAGCAGAGCAAGATTTTATGTTAGGTATTATGCTTGGTTATGATCGAGTTAAACAATGTGTGAGATACATGAAAATAAAAAATAATATTATCAAGCTAAAAAATGGATAGTAGATTTTTGTGTTAGAATTATGCCAAAGGAGTTGTTATGAAAAAAAATCTGATATTACTATTGACAGTGTTGTTTTTTATAACAGGTGCTTGTTCACAAGCAGAGTCGTTACAACAAAAAGATGAAATATTGACGCGGGGTATAGTGAATAGTCCAATTGGTCGTTTATCAAGGCATCATGCCTCACTAAAAATTGACTATATTGGCTACAAGCTGAATAGTGGTGAGAGTGTATATTCTCAGATTTTAGAATTAGAATCAAAATATGCGGATATAAGTTTGCCTAATCAAAAAGTAAATTTAGAATATATAAGAAAATTGAAGGAATTCTACCTTTTTATAGCAGGGTATTCTGACAAAAATTGTATGAGTGCTGCTTTTTTAAAAGAATTTAACGAGCATAAAATTGTCATTCCAGATGAACAATATGTCTTATTGGATGAGGATTTAAAAGTCCTTTTGGCTGTGGTGAATGTGTTTAATTAGCTCCCATTTTCTTTTTTAAGTCAGGAAGAAACTTATCCATGGAGTAGTCAATGTCTTCAGAAAAATATTTGGGTTCAAAAGGTAACATTCCTCTTTTGGTTTTTACTGTTGCTCTGCCTCTGTTAATTTTTTGTGCGTATTCTTCATATGATTTTGTCCAGTAGTGGTTGATTACGATATTTTTGAATGTAGGGGGCTCATTAAATGGACCTGCCATATCATTCCCTTCCGCGTTAATTGTTTTAGCACCAATTTTATGGATACAATAGTGAGGATTGTTCATTGTGATTACACTTTTTAAGTCTACTATAGACTTAACATGTTTATTGTTTGGTGTTGAAAAACTACAATGTTTGAAGTTTTCACATACTAACCCTTCGGGTTTAGTTGCTTTTTCATTAAAACCGTGCATTATCCAGTTTATTCCGACAGCATCAATGTTGTGATTGATTTGCTTTTTAAGTGATAATAGAAATTGCGGAATTGAATCATATTGAATAGGTGTGATGAATTCATCAATGTCGATAAAAGCCATATATTTTACTTTGTGTCGGTTGTGCTTAATGGAATCTCGGTATGCTTTGCACTGGTTACATTGTCCGGGGAATTCTTTATAAATGACCTCTTGGGATTGAATATATTCTTTTAAAATTTCATATAAATTATCGGTGCTATCGTTGTTGTAAATGTAAAATTTTTCAACGCCGACAAGTTTATGAAATTCTAGCCATTCTTTTATGTATGGTGCTTCATTTTTTACGATGGCTGTTACTGCAAGAAAAATTTCCGGTTCTTTGTTTGCTTTTGACAAATAGCATTCTGTACAATCTGTTAAAAATTTTTTTATTCCCACACTTTGAATATACTTAAGTTTATTTTTTATTTTTAACTTAACAACGGGGGGAAGATTAATATATTTAGCGGATTTTGAAATGATATGCCAAATGTATGCTTTCATATGTACCTCTGTTATTTATACAGTTATATTATTACAAATATTAAAATTTGTGAAAAGTAACTATGAAATTAAATTTTTTTTGCTAAACTGAACATGTGTGAAAAAAGGAGGATTGTATGTCGAAGTTTAATTTAATGTCTTATATTGTACCGCCTGAGGATAAGATGTTTTTTACGTTGTTTCAAGACAGCGCCGAGATATGTAAAAAGTCTGCTGAGCTGTATAATGAAATAATGAATAAAGGTTTTAATGATACAGTTAAAGAGGTCGCTTTAAAAAACAAGAAAAAAGGGAAATTGTCGTTTAAGCTTACACTCAAACAATTGAATAAAAGTTTTATTACCCCGATAGAAAGAGAAGATATTCAATACATATCGGTGCAGTTGCGAAAAATCAATAAAAAAATTATCAAGGCTTGTCTTAATTTAGAGGTATATAGATTATATGAATATACCGAAGAAATGAAAGAACAAGCCTTAACTTTAGTTAGAGCTACGGAGCAGTTGTCAGTGATTTTGGCAAAATTTAAAAAAGTAAGTGATGTTGAAGAAATAACAAAAGCAAACATTGCAATGAAAGAATTAGAATCACACGGGGATGAAGTACATTATAAGGCTATGAATGACTTATTTTCAGGCAAGTATGATGCACTTACGGTAATAAAATTACGTGATATGTATAAAGAAATTGAAAATGCGCTGGATGCTTGTTTTTATGTGTCTGATGCAATTTTGAATGTTGTATTGAAACAAAGCTAGGAGCCATCGATGACGGTAACAATTTTATTATTGATAGCAGTAGTCGCAGTTGCTTTAGCATTTGAATTTATAAATGGTTTTCATGATTGTGCGAATGCAATAGCAACAGTAGTATCTACGAAAGTTTTGTCGCCAAAGCAGGCAGTGTTATTTGGTGCAAGTTTAGAATTTATTGGTGCGTTGACAGGAACGCATGTTGCAAAAACTATAGGTTCAGGCATAGTAAATGCAGAGATGATAACATTAACTGTAATATTTTGTGCATTGTTGGCAGCAGTTTTGTGGAATCTATTGACGTGGTATTTAGGACTGCCTTCAAGTTCTTCTCACGCATTAATAGGAGGTCTGCTCGGAGCTGCAATAGTTAAGGCAGGAGTTGATGTCGTACATGTAACAACTTTATTAGATAAAGTAATAATTCCGATGTTTACCTCACCTGTGTTAGGCTTTGTTGTGGGATTTTGTTTTATGCTTTTCTTAATTCATTTATTTTACAGAGCAAATCCGCAGGTGGTCAACAAAAGATTTAGAAAATTGCAGTTGATATCATCAGGATTAATGGCGATAAGTCATGGTTCAAATGATGCACAAAAGACAATGGGTATTATCACTCTTGCATTGCTTGCTGGAGGTGTTTTGCATAAAGGTCCGAGTGGAGATTTTGAGATACCTTTGTATGTAATAATTGTTTGTGCCTTTACGATGGCTGCTGGTACTATGAATGGCGGTTGGAAGATTATCAAAACTATGGGGCATAAGATTATAAAACTAAAACCAATTCATGGTTTTGCAGCAGAAACATCAGCTGCATCGTTGATATTAGCGGCATCTCATTTTGGTATTCCGCTTTCTACAACGCATGTCATATCAACTTCGATTATGGGAGTAGGATCAACGCTTCATGCACATGCTGTTAAGTGGCGGATAGTAGGAAATATAGTTACGGCTTGGGTTTTAACAATACCGGCATGTACGATTTTGTCTGCTGTAATTTATAAGGTAATTTATTTGTTTGTGAAATAATAACTATATGCAAAGATTACTTTAATAATTTTTGTAATACGACTAAGATAATGAGAATAGGTAAGAAGGATGGATTGGCAGATATTATTAAACCCAATATTAGTTTCCGTTATACTGCTGTGCGTATTGTGCTTGTGCAGAATTAATGTTTTGATGTCACTTTTTATCTCTGCTATTGTTGCCGGTTTGATAGCTAAGATGCCGATATCTGAAATTATGACCACATTTATTAATGGTATGGGAGGTAATTCAGAGACCGCGTTGAGCTATATTTTACTTGGTGCATTTGCAGCTGCCATGACACACACAGGACTTGCGTTCGTGCTTTCAAAACGTATTTCTCTGATGATAAAGAATAACAAAATTTTATTACTTTTTATTATTACATTAATCGCTATGATGTCACAAAACTTAATTCCGGTGCATATCGCTTTTATTCCAATAATTATACCGCCATTGTTGCATGTTATGAACAAATTAAAAATGGATAGACGTGCGGTAGCATGCGCGCTGGCATTCGGGTTAAAAACTCCATATATTGCAATTCCAGCAGGATTTGGTTTGATTTTCCAAGGGCTTTTGGCTGATAATTTGTCGATAAACGGGCTTAGTATAGCTAAATTAGACATTTGGAAATATACTTGGTTTTTAGGGTTAGCAATGCTTACAGGACTTTTAATAGCCGTATTTGTTTCTTATAAAAACCCTAGAGAGTATGCGGATTTAAAAATAGATACTGAGTTATTGGAGGGTAAAAAACGCTCCATAAGGTTAAATAAAAATCACTATATTACATTGTCAGCAGCATTGATGACTCTTGTTGTGCAACTTTGGACAGGCTCGTTGCCATTGGGTGCGTTAGTTGGTTTGTGCGTAATTTTTGGTGCTCAAGCGATTGATCATGACAAAATGGATAAAGTTATTAACGAAGGTGTCGGGTTAATGGGGTATGTAGCATTTGTAA
Organism: Candidatus Gastranaerophilales bacterium; assembly: GCA_944324175.1. GTDB lineage: Bacteria > Cyanobacteriota > Vampirovibrionia > Gastranaerophilales > Gastranaerophilaceae > CALUVH01. Next base: position 34,593 of record CALUVH010000019.1, read on the forward strand.
TGCTTGTCGCTGCAGGTTTTGCTATGGTACTAAAAGCAACAGGCGGAATAGAAGAGTTAGTAAATGCATTTGTTCCTTTGATGATGGGTAGTAAAATAATTGCAGCTGCGTTAATGTTGTTGATAGGGCTTTTTATAACTATCGGTATTGGAACATCTTTTGGTACAATTCCTATTTTGGCGGTTTTATTTGTGCCTATTTGTATAAAACTGGGTTTTAGTGTGCCTGCGACAGTTATAGTTATGGCGGCGGCAGCAGCACTTGGGGATGCAGGCTCTCCGGCATCAGATACAACTCTTGGACCTACAGCTGGACTAAATGCAGATGGACAGCATAATCATATTTGGGATACTTGCGTTCCAACCTTTTTACACTATAACATTGCTTTGGTTGTGTTTGCACTTATAGCTGTGTTAATTTTTTAGATGTACATCTTGAAAATTTTTCAAAAATTTGGTAAAATGTAAATATGAAAAGAGTAATTTGTTTAATATTTGGATTAGTTGTTTTATCAACAGTGGCGTATGCCGTAGATGCTGCCAGTGCCGTAGCTTCAAGGAAAGCCCTTGCAGGTAGTGCAGCACAGTTAAGGACAGTATGTCAGCGAGTTCGTACGGGCTTAAGGTATGAGTATTATTTTCTTAACTTCTTCAATTATGAATGCTCATATTACGATGCAAAACGTATAAGAACACGTGATGCTATTTTTCCGATAGTAAATAATGTTGTCAAAGGCTACAACGAAGAATATCCAAAGCTATCTACTGATTTTGTGTTAGAAATGGATAAAAAACAATTGGATTACTATCGCACATTGGTTGTGAATTATTGCAAATACAATGAGTATAAAATGAAAGAGCCTCAAGGCTGTTCAGCAGCAAGTATAAAAAGCTATTTTGATGTTGGCTTGGCAAAGTAAAGTTTTAAGCGGGGATGAAGTCCCCGCTTTTTTAGAGATAATATGGTTAGTTGTAGCCGATTTTTTTGCGTTCTTTTGTCTTACCTTCTGACACAAACTGATTGATAGCTTTTTCGAAATCTTCATCAGTAATTCTCAATTCATCGATATCAGATTTTTTGAATGTTCCATTTGCCATTTTTTCAAAAATGCCCAATCTTTCATATGCATTGTTGTGTGCATCTGCTGATAATCTTGCAATATCCGCACCTGTAGCTTTTATTTTGTAAATCTTTTGAGCCAATGCATCTTTATCAACAGCTTCATCGAGCGGTTTTTTGGCGGTGTGGATGTCAAGAATTTGTCTTGTCCCCTTAAGATCAGGCGGTCCGACCTCAATATGTTTTCCAAACCGGCCAGAGCGCATAATTGCATCGTCAAGCATACCGATTTTGTTTGTTGTAGCAAGTACGAATACGTCATCTCCTCTTTTTTCAATGTCACTCATTATAGACAAGAATTGGTTGACAAATTCTGCGCTGTAATTATCTACTTGATCTCTTTTTTTAGCGACAGAGTCGAATTCGTCAAAAACAACAATACTAGGTTGTTTTTCAATTGCATCATCGAAAAAGGCACGTAAGTTTTCTTCTGATTCTCCGACCCATTTTGATTTCAACTCAGAACCGTTTAGCTTTGTAAAATATGCATTAGATTCATTGGCTAAGGATTCTGCGATTAGAGTTTTTCCTGTCCCTGGAGGTCCTGTGAGGATTATACCGTGGTTAATTTTAATATCTTCAAATGCTTCAGGGTATTTTATCGGGAAAAGGACTCCTTTTTTCAATTCTTCAATTACATTATCTTGTCCGCCAACGTCAGCAAAAGTCAGAGGGTGTGATTTGCCCTTTGTTTCTTTAACCAATGAAGATAATTCTTTTACATTTTGACGCTTAATCACATCTTTTGAGTCTTGCGAAAAGTCAAAAACTTTAGAGAAAATATGACGTTGCAGTGAAAGATTTGCTTTCGGTGCATCTTTAATTTTTATAGCGGTATCGTTAATGTATAAAATATCATCAGGTACAATATAAAAACTACTATGCGGTTTTAGACTATCCTGTCCTAAATTATTACTTAGGTAAAGATCAAAATCATTTATATTCAGAATTTCTTTTTCTCCGGTTGCATTTTTATAAAAAGCAAGATGTCCGTCTATGTTGTCATCTTCAATGAAAAATACTCTTTTTATAACGTGATCAAAAGAATCAAGAGAATTTTTCAATGCTTTTTGAGTTTCTTTTAAATTTTTTCCGACAGTGATAACATCACCTCTTTTAAACACGTCAAATAATGCAGCAATCCTGTCTTCAAGAGGAATTTGTTTTGCAAGTATTAGAGCTGCCTTGTTTATATTTCCAAAACTTATAGGGTTTTGTTTACACTTATTATGTAGGACGACGACATCTGATGTTGGTTGATTTGAAAATGATCTAAATTTGTTGTTGCTTGGACAAGCGTTGTTCTGAGGGGCATAATTATATGCCTTAAAGCTTTGTAATGGTGTAATTTTCATAGTCACACTCCTTCTGTAAAAATCCTACATATTAACTTAATACTACAACTGTAGTATAATAAAAATTAAAGTTCAACCCTCTGTAGAATAATCTTTACAAATGTTAATCTTACACTTAATCCTTGTGCGTTTTTTATTTGTTACGAAATACGAAGCCTTACCATGTTGAGAAACTTGGCTTTTCTCCTGTGGATGAATGAAATTTTCATTGCCCCCTTGCGGCGCTGTAAAAAATACGTTATAATCGAAATATGAGTATTACGTTTAGAAATACAATCAGGTTGGAAGAATATGCAGGCATGGAG
>CALUVH010000020.1 GCA_944324175.1 Candidatus Gastranaerophilales bacterium
GTCGCTATCTGTATCTGAATCTGAGTCTGTATCAGTGTCTGAATCAGCGTCACTATCTGTATCTGAATCTGAGTCTGTATCAGTGTCTGAATCAGCGTCGCTATCTGTATCTGAATCTGAGTCCGTATCAGTGTCTGAATCAGCGTCACTATCTGTATCTGAATCTGAGTCCGCATCAGTGTCTGAATCAGCGTCGCTATCTGTATCTGAATCTGAGTCTGCATCAGTGTCTGAATCAGCGTCACTATCTGTATCTGAATCTGAGTCTGCATCAGTGTCTGAATCAGCGTCACTATCTGTATCTGAATCTGAGTCTGTATCAGTGTCTATGTCTGTGTCAGAATCTGAGTCATTATTATATTTGTCATCATCATAGTAATTTCGTTCGTTTTCGTCTCGACCAATCTCGGTTACATCATCTGGTCTTACAGAACGATATTCAAATGTAAATTCACCTTCACCAATTTTTTCTACAGCATTTGTGCTATCATCTGGTTTTACATAAAATCCGTCGCGACCGAATGAAATATGTTTACCATCAACATAAACATTATCCGCAACCAAAGTCATATCCGGTGTATCTGAATCAGAAGTGCCTTCAAGTCGAGCGTTTTCGATCTTTAATTGTGAATCAGCCCAATGGTGAACTCCATCAATCCACTCAGAATCTACTCTCGTATTTGGGTTAATATCAAGAACTTTAATATCAACATTTTTTGGAGCTACTTTACTTACATTTTCTCCAAAATAATCCACAGGAGTATTTGGAACTGAACCTAAATTCTTAATTTCTAACGATGCACCACGATTGACAATCTTAATATTATCTTTCGCAGTGATCTCATCGATCTTTGTATTTCCAGAAAACTCAGCATCAATACTTCCTTCACGAGAAATCATTGTACAAACATTAGTATTATATTTATCATCCTGACCTTTTATGTTAATGTCTTTTATTGCTAAAGCATCCATTCCATAATTAGAATCAGTTTGATTAAAGGTCAATTTATTTCCTTTTTCACCAATATTTTTACTAGCAATTAAAGAAATGCCCTTACCCTCAACATTAGCTTTTGAGGTGTCTGATGAAGCATTCAAAATTGAATAACCGTTGCCATTATTGTCAAAATCTGCAGCCGTTAAAATAACCCTACCATCTGCCTTAATTTGTCCAACTTTCAAATCAGAATTCTTAGCAGCAATATTAACAACCAAATTTGAATTTGATGAAGTTAATTTTGTTGTAGAAGCATTTACCTTGCCTCCAGCATTGATATTAATTGACTTTGTCATATCTCTGTCATTAGGATCAACACCTGTACAAACACCATTTACGCAATTTCCTACATCTTGACCAATTATACCATCCTTAACGGTGATATTCATATCACCTTTGGATACTAATAAAGTTTTATCCACACCAGCATTCAAAAGGTTTCCGTTTTCAAGATTTATATTTAACCCAGCATCTGAAATAATGTTTTCATCAACTGAAGAATCTCCTATCACGATATTTGAATTTACACCGTGGATATTGACACCGTTACCATGAACACGACCTTTAATAGTCATTCCCTGACGTCCAGTATTTGTTAACTCTGTTACCTCGTTGTTTTCAACTTTGGCAGTATTATCAATAGTCATGCTTGTGCCATTGTTTTCCAAAACTAATTTACCACCGGCGTTACTAACAGAACCCGATACATACATAGCACCACCATTGTTTAACACATCCATTTGTCCACCTGCGTTAGCAAGCTTACCTGTTATATTTATTCCTTTTGAGCCTTCATTGGAAATAGTAGTGTTTCCTTGTTTTGCATAATTTGTAACATTTCCTGCAATATTAACACCACCATTATTTCCGTAAGCTCTAATCACTACGTTTCCATTTTCATTAGCTATAGAAGATCCATTAGAAATATTTCCTGTATTAACAAGTTTATCAAACAGCACATTTGCACCGCTCAACGATGTAATAACATCATTATTTTTGACACCTGCTAATAAAACCGCCCCTCTGCTTATATCAACATTAGCAGCTTTTACATCAATATCGCCTTGAGAAAGGACTTTACCGTCAATTTTAACTGTGCCGGTACCTTGAGAATTTTCTAAAAGTGCAAGATCATGAAGATCGCTAGGTCTGAAATTACCTATGAATTTATCATAATCTTGTTGAGCAGGAGTCAAAACAGACAAAGAGCCAACATTCAATACACCGCTGGCACCAACGACCATGCCATTAGGAGATATAAACACAACATTACCATTGGACATACCTCCGTTAGAATTTATCGCATTGACAATACCATTGATATTAATCTGATCATTTACCAAGTTAACAAACTTAGATAAATCTCCACCTTTCCAACTCATAATCAAATTAGCAATATCACCGGCTGACAAGTTAAAATGATCATACTTACGATAACCTATGTCACCACTTGCTCCTGAAGGATTAATATCGTAAATATTTCCTCCATTTTCCCCCGGAGTAACGGTAATACCTGTATTCAAACCAGGAACATCACCACCAATTTCACTTGCAATAACTTGAAAGCATAGTGACTGCTGCATTAAAAAGCATAATGATAAAGCAGATGCAACAATTCTTTTTCTATCAGTTTTTGTCAAAGCCATTTTGACGTCCTTTCACTTTTCCCTTTTATAAAATCTTCTACACATTTCCATTTTTTAGTTCTAGTTGTTCATATATATTACCAAGAGCATACTAATTTTGCTATTATTTAGGTAAATTTTAATTAATATAAATTCACATTAGAACATGTTAGTTGTTTAAAAACACAGAAAAATTTTTATTGCCATTGTGTAAAGATTTATTAAGCGTTATTTTGCACGTTTTAACACAGTTTTGGCAAGTATCCAATAGCAACCATAAAACACAAAAATTAGTGATAACATTTCGAAAAGCGGAGATAAGTTCAAATAATTGCTATAAAGATAATTCAACGCTATAAACGGGACAAAAGCAATCACCATTCTAAAAATAGTTAAGGTAGGATATCTCAATTGCAACCCAGGCAATACAACAACTGTACTCAAAAAGAAATATAAAAAGTTTGCAGCGAAAGTTGCAACTCCGGCACCAATAAGCCCGTACTTTGGAATCATAAAAATATTCAAAGCAATACCGACAACACCTGATATTAATTTGATTATAAAATCAATATAAGTTTTATTTGCCAAATGATACTGCAAAGTAGTGTAATCAGCCAATGCCATAAAAAATGTACCAAATGCAAAAAATGGAATAAGTTTAAAAGCCATATAAAACTTATCCCCAGATGAAAGCATGTGAACATAATCCGGTGCATACATTGATATAACCGTAATTACAGGCAAAGCGACAAGAATGTAATATCCAGTAAACTTCGAAATGATAGGTCTTACATCAATTTTTTCCTCATACATATTTATGATACGAGGTACTGCTGCAACAGTAATTATAGAAAATATTGTCATCAAAAGCGGTAATGTAAGTCCATAAGCTACCCCTACCAAACCAACATCAGAAAATCCGCTTATACTGTTCATGATAAATTTATTGCTTTGATTTATCACCCAAGTGCTAAGGGAAGTGACAGCTATCGGAATACCATATTTTACAATGGGGAAAATCGTATTCCATTCAATTTTTTGAAATTTAAACCAAGACAAAATACTACTTTGATAAATCAGTAAAATATCAATCAACGAAATAGAAACGCCCATACCTAAAAGCAATGCTAAAGCACCAAGGTGAAAATATTTAGCAAAGAAAATTGAAAGCCCTATTGTCAAAATTTGATTTAATATTGTTGAAAAAGTAAAAGACATAGACTTTAATTCAGCACGCAACAGCTGAAAGAGCAAAGCTCTAATTGCAACAGGGATAATCAATACCAAAATTGCAAGAAAATATTTTATCGGAATATGGAAAAAATCAAAGAAATTTTGCCTAAAACAAATTGCAACAGTACACATTAAAATTAAATTTGTCGTAAGCATAACCACAAGAGTAGTCAAATATTTTGGCATATCTTGAGTTAGTTGATGCTGTCTAAAAAACCTTAATCCTGATAGTCCAACCCAATCAGAAAATAAAATACACAAAAAAGATAATACAGCTATAGAAAGAGAATATAGGCCATATTCTTCAGGAGTCAAAAGACTTGTATAAACAGGAACAATAATTGCATTCCCGAGCATGCCACAAATCTTTGACGGTGAATACTTCACCATATCTCTAAAAATACCTTTGAGCTGTTCTTCTTCGACTGCTCTATTCTCCACATATTCCATTAACTTTTACCCCAACACTTATTTCCTATGTTGTTTACTATAGCATAAAAAGTAAAAAATGGAATTTTGTAACATTAAACAATATGTCCAAAAAGATCATATTCATCAGAGCGATCAATGCAGACATTTTCAAAATCACCTGGAACAACTGGATTTTCACTTGTCGCATACACAAGACCATCAATTTCAGGAGCATCATGCTCAGAGCGCAAAATCACGAGTCCATCATCTGTAAATCCTTCTACCAGACATTTTAAAGTCATACCGATGTAGCTTTCATTTACCGATTTCGAAATTTTTTGCTGCAACGCCATTAATTTTTTGCGTCGTTGACGTTTAACTTTTGCAGGCACTTGCTCTTGCATTGAGTATGAAGTGGTATTTTTTTCCCTTGAGTACTCAAAAACTCCCATTTTTTCAAACCTTGTACGTTTTACAAATTCATATAACTGTTCAAACTGCTCATCACTTTCCCCCGGATAGCCGACAATGAAAGCGGTTCTAATCGCGACATTAGGAATTTTTCCTCTTATTTTTGCAATAAGTTCATCATAATCAAAAGCGGGACGACGCATCGCTTTCAAAATTTCTTTGTCGAAATGCTGAAGCGGTAGGTCGATGTATTTCACCACCTTATCTAAATTTGCGATAGCATCTATTAATTCATCATTCATCTGAGAAGGATAAGCATACATAATCCTAATCCAAAATTCACCCTCTAGCTTATTCAACTCATTAAGTAATCTTGCAAGAGAATTTTCACCGTACAAATCAATACCGTAACTCGTTGTATCTTGCGCAATCAAGACAATTTCAGAAACTCCCTTTTCAATCAATCCCCTAGCTTCTTCAAGAATATTCTCAATAGTTCTTGAATGGTATTCACCTCGTAATTGAGGAATTATACAGTAACCGCAGTGATAATTACAGCCATCGGCAATTTTAATATACGAGCTTGGGCCCATTGTAATCTGTTGTCTTTCAATAGATTCAGGGTAAATATACTGAGGATTATCACTAATTTTCTTAACGTTACTTTTACCTGACGCTACCTGCTCTACGACGCTTACAATTTCTTTTATATCAGATGTACCGACCATACCTGCAATTTCAGGAATAGCTTGTTTCAATTCATCTTTATGCTTTTGAGGCAAGCAACCGGTAACAATAACTTTTTTACCGCTTTGGGCAACTTGTAAAATACTTTGCACCGACTCTTTTTCAGCATCGTGAATGAAAGAGCAAGTGTTAATCACAACAATATCAGCCTCACTATCATCAAGCGTCACCTCATAACCCTTTTGGGCAAGAAGCCCAAGCATTAACTCTGAATCTACAAGATTTTTTGCACAACCGTGATTTAACAACGCTACTTTCATATTCACCTCTGTTTTCTACATTAGCATACTAACATAAAATCTAAAATTTGTAATTAACCTCATTTGATATACACAAGGATAAAAGTAATTTTTTATAGATTTATTGACAAGGGAATACACACATGGAATAATAATGACTATGGAAGAAGAATACAAACTAGACAGTGAAAATATATGCTCTCAAATCAAATATTTAGCTGCAAAAGAAGGCTTGAATATGACAGGGCTAAAATACACAGTGAACGCTATTTTTGATAAAGAAGACAGCGTACGAAACCTATATAACAAAATCAAAAACAAAACCATACGCGTATCAGAATTGTCAGAAATAGCAGAAGTCTTAAACTACGACATTATCTTGCGCAAAAAATCATAAAATATCATTTTTTATCGTCAGATTGGTAAATCCGACCTACAATAACAGCTGAGCCGAAGGCTCTAATTGCTATCGTAATCCGATTCTATCCTTTTATTTTTATTGTCGGATTAGTAAATCCGACTACATAAACAGCTGAGCCGAAGACTCTAATTGCTATCGTAATCCGATTCTATCCTTTTATTTTTATTGTCGGATTAGTAAATCCGACTACATAAACAGCTGAGCCGAATGGCTCTAATTCAAAATAAGACAAACAGGTGCCAATTAGGCACCTGCGTGTTGTTATTTTAAAACATTATTTGCATTATGCACATTGTATAAGCTCATCGTCACTAATCACCAAAACACCTAGCTTCGCGACCATTGTAGTCCACGCGGTCGTCGCTCCAGCGACTGTAGGAATAGTCGAAGACACGTCTGTATGCGTAGTTGGTACCGCTCGGCTCACTTGACCAATAGAGCCAGCCGCCTTTATAGCGCCAATTGAGTTCTGTTGCTCGGTCTGCATCTGAAGTTATGTTTTGTCGATATTCTGTTGCTCCTATCGGGTTATCTTCCTGTTTGTAGATATATGTTGCTACATCTGCTAATTCTTGTGGGGTTGATAAGTGCATTCCCATTTCTGCACAGGCTTTCTTCGCTCCAGCCCAATAGTTACTTGAACAATATTCAGTTGACTGATTACGGTCATCATAGTCTCTGTCAGGACTTCCTTCACATGTGTTTATTGGGGTTATTGTAAGATCACTTGCAGCTATACATTTGTCTTGGAATTTCATATCGCAAGTTGAGATTGTTGCATTCTTTAATTGGATATCATCTCCTACTCTATTCGGTCCTTTCTTTCCATTTACATCTATCAACATACTCATGCAACCTACCTGACCGCTTTGACCTTCTGAGCTGAATGGGTCCACGCTGCTACAATTCGGATTGTATGCCATGACTACTGTTGTACCATCTGCTATTACAAAGCCCATTGTATTTGTATTCCAATCTTTTTTTCCGAGTTTGCTTGCGGTTGTTAAGCTGCTTACTTCTACTTCGGTTTCTTTATCGCCTGTTTGGACAAATTTTGTTGCGTAGCAGTTTTCTAGTTTATCGTTTTCGCAGGTTTTGATTACTTTTACATACTTCTTAAAATAATTCATGTAATCTTCTGTACTGTTTGCTACTCCTGTCATTACGCCATCTATGTTCATTTGACGGGTTGCTTCAACAAGTTTTTTGTCCCATAGGTCTTTGGCTGTTTGCCATGCTTTGTTGTTGTGGTTCTCTATCATGCTTGGTATCGTCAATGCTGCAACTATTCCGATTACACTCAGCGTGATTAATACTTCTGCCAAGGTAAATGCTGTTCGACATTGACCCAAGTTCAAATGTGGTCTTCGACCACCCTCTGCTAAAGTAAACGCAGTTCGCGCTGAATAATTCTTTTGTTCATTTTTTGCCATGTTAGACTCCTTTTTCTTATAACTAGATTTATTTTTTAGATAATTCTACCTTTTAAGTTGATTTATTGCTCTTTATACACATCAACACAAGTTTGTTAACTTGTGTCTTTTTCTATCCCTGCAATTATTTTAAGATTCATACCCATATCTAAATTATAACATACTTTTTACTCGAGCACAAGTGAAAAATTATTGTCGGTTAAAAAACTTTTCAAGCAACACAGGTACAAACTTTGCATTCAACGCACTGAAATCAAATACAAATTCGTTTACTCCGGCTTTTGCAAGCTCATCAAAATCACTAAAATCATCTAATATAGTATCTTCGAACATGTGCATTCGGCAAAAACCGTCACAGGTGAATGGGTAAATTTTATCAAGTGAAGGGTCGTGTAGTGCGTATCCTCCCTTATGACAAGGAGCTGCACATGAAAGCCGTGAAATTATCGCACTATCATTGTTAAGCGGGCAAAGTCCCAAAGCCGGTACTCTTACATTTCCTGCGATTTTATATTTTCTGTTCGGAATAACATTTTTTATTTTTTTAATCGTCTTTATCGCACTTTCTTTATCTGAAAACGACGTAAAATCAACCGTAGTAATTGGAGAAAGACTATTCAGACATTTAATCGACAGACTGTTCAAAAGATTTATACCTTGTCCAATTTCAAGTGGTATATCATCCATATCAGTGTCATTTAATATCATCCAAAAATACCCGATGTTATTTATTATCAAAGATGAGGGGGTCGGATCTGATAAAATAATCTGTTTGACATACTCATACACCCTGTCAAAATCGCGTTCTATAAGTATTCGTGGAGTTGAAAGCTGAAATTCTATACCGTATTTTTGGCAGAATTTTTTCACCTTCATGATTATTTCATTGAAACTGCTTGTCGCAAGATCGCTTGTTGCAAGAATCTCTCCGTATTCAATAGAATAAATCGGGCTCATTCCGACTTTTTGAATGTATTTTTCAAGTTCTTTTAGCTGTGCCCATTCAGAAAGCCGCAAATTTATATGATATTCGTTGTTTCTAGCTGCCTTGTAATCTGACTTGATTCGCGGAATTTCAATATTCCAATCAAAGTTTTTTATATTCCTGCTAAATTTGAAATTCTGTCCTTCAGCGCTTACGACTTCACCTGAAAAATGATTTGTCTGATAGATGCTTTTTCGAACATGCTTAAACGGCAGCTTTTGATTTTTGAACATCTTCGGTTTAGCAAGTATCTTTTCGACCAGTTCTATCCCTTCCAATATTTCCTCTGAGGATGCAAATTTCCCTTTTATAACAACGCTGTCTATTGCCCCGAGCTTTTGGATATCTTCTGCACACCAAGGTAAATTGTCCGAATCTATTGCAAGTGGCAGCTTTGTATATTTCTTAATCTTTGCTATGTTTTTCATATAAATTTCTTCGGTAATTATCACCTCATCAACCTTATGAAAATTATTGATAAAGTCAATACCTGCGATATTGTGTATATCAAAATAGCTGTCTACAATTATCTTAAAAGGTAAGTTAAAGACCTTAATCGCTTCCAATATAGCAAAACTGTTTATAAAAATCCCATCAATACCTGCGGTTTTTAAAAATTTTAACATCTTTTTTATTTCCGCAAGGTTTTCTTCTGTAATATCGTGCTTGAAATTTATGTAGATACGACAGGCATTTTCTTTCGCAATTTTAACAAACTCTTCTACATATTCAAAGTTGTTGTTTAAAAACTTCTTATAATAAACGTAATAATCCCGACATTTTGTCTTTTTCGAAAAAAGCGCTATGTCTTCGGGTTTTTTGACCGGTGCAATAATTTTTATCTCTTTCATAAAAAAATTATATCATAAACTACTTCAAACGACTTAAAAGATTTGAGTTTTGATTTTTCATTTCTTCTTTTGAACTTTGATTTTGTATTGATTGATTATTAAGGCTTTTAGACGAGAAATCAGCGTAATGCCTGTAATCTTCTAAATCTTTTAATGCGAGCATATTTGCAACCCGCGATGCCTTTTTCTGCTCTTTTGTCACATACGCATCTAAACCAATAATTGCAAGAGTTGGAATTGCCACAGGTAGTATAATTGATTTCAAATACTTGCCTATAAAATTACTGTTAAATTTCAGGCGCCCTTTTTTCATCAATCCAAACATTTCACCCACAACAACAAGTGTGACTCCTATTCCAGCAAAAAAATTAATACCCTGTTTGGCAATTTCTCCCACAGCTTCGACACTTTCAGAGTATTCTTGTGACTTTTCATCTACTTTGTTAAAAGTCTTAAAGGTATTCATTTGTAGTATTTTGGCTTCTTGCAGCTGTTCTTGCGTTAAGTCTATCTTTTCCAGTGCTTTTTGAAATTTTAAATTCTTTTCCCCTTCGTTTTTTCTATAGTTTTTATATTCTTTTTCATCTTTTAAAACTTGGCTTAAAAACTTGAAAAATCCTGGCTTTTTAGATTTTTCAGGAGCTTGAATATTTTTCAATTCCGAAGTGTTCTCATCAGCTACGTAAACCAAAGAATTCGGGTTATTCAAAAATTCTTGTCTTGCCTTAAAACGTCCTATTCTTGATGCTTGCTTTTGCAGTTTAGCAGAAAATACAGCCGCCAAAGTAGCTATCGATATACCGACTGTCCAAGGGAAAGCTTTTGCAAACATACCTGACTGACCAACTTTGAAAAATTTCAGTAATTTATTTGAAATCCATCCAATTGCACCGCCTCCTGCAAGTCCCAATGTCACAATCGAATTAGTTGCTAATTCAACATTCTCAGCATAATCCTGAGATGCAATATCTATTTTATTAACCAATTTTGAAAGTAGTTGCTGATCGCGCTTTGCTTTTTCAATTTGTTCTGGAGATAACTTGTTTGAAAACATTTTTTCATTTGCATTTAACACCCTATCAAAAGACTCCCTTTGAGCTTGATATTCTTTACTTCCCGTCATCATTTTTTTCAATGTTTTAAAAGGCTCAAACACATTCAAGTTCATAGATTTTAACTTTTCAAGCCTCTTTTTATCTTTATCATCCAGTTCTATATCTTTTGCTAATTCACTAGCTTTCGCTAACTGTTCTTCGGTTAGCAATGCAAAATTAGCGGGATTTTTCAGGTCATTACGCATCGCTTCAAATCGTCCGGCACGTGATGCACCTACTTGCATTTTTGTAGACCAAATAACCGCCGGAAAACTCGCAATTGTACCAACTATCATACCTATCATTGACGGTAACATCATAAATACGGCCATGTATTTAGAATTTTTATATGCTAATGAATTACACCAATCTCGAACTTTTGGCAACAGCAAAGCGCCGGTTCCAAGCATTGTGCCAGCCGTCTGAGCTGCTGCAACTATTTGAGTTGATGCAATTTCGGTCGCTACCTCCATATCCTCAGCATTTGCCTGTGAATATTCATCCATGACATCAATCGCATGCAATAAAATTTGACCACGCCTTATATCTTCTTGATTTACCTTATCAGGATTTTGGACTAAATAAGCTTCGCGTCTTGCTTGTTGCTCACTCTGCTGCATTGACCAATTATTGTATTGGGGTATGTATTCTTTATATTTTTTATAGTTTTGCAAAACATCCATAGCTACTTTAAAACGTATCATAAAAAAAATTGCAGCTTTGTAAACAAATATTAACGACTCATGTATTAAAAAGGCAATTTTTCGGGAAAGAAATACTTAGTATATACATAAGGAATATTTTGGATAATATTTTCTCAACAATCAATAGGAACACGAACGAATACTAGGGAGGACACTTCATGGCAATAGGTGCTGAAGATTACATTGACCAGCTACTTGTAAAAAAGTATGCAGACGAAAAAGTTGACAACCACGATAACATGGAGTCAATGGTTGATCCAAACAAAATGATGGGTGCTATGAATGATTATGCAAGCATGTATCGTAACATGATGACACTGAAACAACGATTAAATATCGCTTGTTATGCTATAAACGCTCGAACTGCGAGATATAACAAAAGTTCAAGATACTAACTATTTTAACAGTACCATTTAAAAAGTTTTAATTCCTACCTTTTTTTGGTAGTATAATCAAAAAAAGAGGAATCTGGAAAATGGGAAAAATTATCTTGGCATCTTCATCTCCCAGAAGAGCCGATATTCTAAAAGAAAGTGGATACTGTTATGAAATTATACCGTCACCGTATGAGGAAGACCATACGCGGACGGTTTTTTCTTATGAATATATAGAGTCTATCGCCTACAATAAAGCTCAAGCTGTATTACCTTTGATTAAAGAACCATCAACAATCATCGGAGCTGATACAATGGTAGTACTCGACAATGAAGTATTAGGAAAACCTGTCGACTTTGAAAATGCTTGTCAAATGCTTAAAAAACTTTCTGGACGTAAGCACAAAGTCGTCACTGCAATAGTCGTCATTGACAGTACAACTAATCGAGTCAAAAAGAAATCTGTTACAAGTGAAGTGGAATTTTATCCTCTCAGTGAAAGTCAAATAATAAATTATGTAAAAAAATTTAACCCTCTTGATAAAGCAGGCGCTTATGGCATTCAAGAAATGCCTGAAGGATATATAAAAAGTTACACCGGCAGTTTAAAAAATATTATAGGGCTTTGTCCTGTTGCACTAAAAGAACTCCTTTCATCATAATTCACCAAAAAACCACCTACCCGATACGGTATTGAGTTTTATTTTTTTTTAAAGTACTATTCTTTTAAACGAAAAATGGAGAGCAAGGTACATATGATTTTACAAGAAGATTTAAAAGTGATTAATGACGTAATCAAAAATGTAGCAATATTTATTCAACAGGATCCTATTGTTAAACCAGATTTTGATGAGTACTTGAGAACCATCGGAGCAAGCGTCCAATCTGCAAGTTTCCAATCAGCTTGTTTTAACTACATATTTGAACGTAAGCTTGGTGATGAAAGAAAAGGTATTATTCAAACATATATTGACCGATCAATAAATCTACCGGAAGATTTCAAAAAGGTTGCTGAAGCTCTATCTAAATCAATATCCTCAGTATTCGAGATAAAAAAAATCCTTAAAAACGGTTTTGAGTTATACAACATAATCAACGAAAAACCTTATGAAGTAACCTCTCTGGTTAAAATGACAGCCTTTAGAGGGATGGGCTGTGGACAATATGTAATCGCCAGAATTTTTTCATTTGAAAATGCTCATTATCTACTTGAAATTTCAGGCGTACTACCTTCGAATAAACGTGATGATGCTTTGCGTTTTTCTATCGCTAAAATCATTCAAAACCCGGAATTAGTATACGTTGATAATCCTGAAAAATTAAACGAGCTTGAAAAAAATGTAGAAGAAGTATATCAAAAATTTATTGAGTACTTTGGGAAAGACGAAATTGTAACGACTAATAAGTATGCTGATGATGTAATCAGTCTTTTCAACGAGTACGCAGAACTGGGTGAAAAGCACCCGTTTGAAGACAAAATTGAATTACCTGAGAAATACAGTTATTTTGACGTTAGTGAATTTAACAATTCATATGACAATTTTTTAGAAAACTCACTAGGTGGTTTTTCATCACATAAACAAATTTACGATGTATGTGTAATATTTGACCGTGAACTGGGATTATATGCAATACCTTTTTATGAAACATTCAACAAAATTTTCGAAGTCGGAGATTATAAAGAAATCGAAAATTATGACCACTGTGTACAATACTTTCTTATGAACGATAAGTTCTCCGCAAACATAATAAAACGTGTCGCTGAACGTCATCCAAACTTTATGAAAGTAATAAATGAAATTTGTAATGCAAACTACACGCTGGATGAATTACTTAAAAAGTACAAAGCTAAATATTTGGAACAAAAGATTTTTTCATCTACGACTGTTTTGTACAAATCAAAAGCTTTTTCAAACACGCTTGGAATTATAGAAGAAAACGAAGAGCGCCCGACTATTGATGAAAGCATTGACTTATCAAAAATCGGAAGAAATGACCCTTGCCCTTGTGGTAGCGGTAAAAAATTTAAAAAATGCTGTGGTGCTCATTTAAAATAGATTTTTTCAAACTCAATTGATATTCATCGAGAAAATTCATAGAATTTTCTCGTTTTTTTGGTTGATTTTTTGCATTTTAAATGTAAATAAATTGAAAAATTTTCCATAAGTATGTATAATAGACAGGTGAAAGTATTAAAATGAGGTTGTAGTATGAAATTACACATGCAAATCCTAATAGCTCTGGGTTTAGGAATTAAGCGTAACTGGCACATCTTTTTCGGAATTATTGCCGGTATTTTTGTTGGCATATTTTTGCATTCACATCCCAATGCAATCATATCAACAATCCTTACTTTTGTTGGTCAGGTGTTTATAAGACTGATACAAATGGTAGTAATACCTTTAGTAGTTTCAGCAATAGTAATCGGAATAACGAGTGTTGGAGATAATAAGCAACTGGGCAAATTTGGGAAGAAAATGATTCTATACTATGGAATAATTACGTCAGCCGCGGTCGCTATTGGTGCTACACTTGCACTTATCTTCAAACCGGGAATCGGTGCAGCACATTATATTGCTGAAAACGCAGCCGCTGAGGTGCAAGCTTCTGTAGCAACAGCTATGACGCAACAGCAGGGCAATATATTAAATATATTTTTAGGATTTATCCCTAATAATCCATTCCATTCTTTTTCAGCAGGCGATATGGTACCAATTATTGTGTTTGTACTAATTTTTGCAATTGCACTTGCAAAAGTTGGAGATGTAAACAGACCAATTGTCTCATTTTTTGAATCAGTATTTGCAGCAACCATGAAAATCACAGACTGGATCATGTTCCTAGCAGCTCCCGGCGTATTTGCCCTCACGGCAAGCGCAGTATCAAGTTTTGGAATAGATATTTTTGCAAGTATTTCTAAATATTTATTGGTGTTATTTATAGGATTTTTACTACAATTATTTGTTGTATATCCGCTATTTTTAAAATTCTTTTCAAAAGTATCTGTGGCAATGCTGTATTCAGCAATAGCAGAAGCAATGATGGTAGCATTTGGAACTGCCAGCTCATCAGCAACGTTACCATTAACCATAGCTTGTTGTGAAAAAAGAGGTATTTCACATAAAATATCCAGTTTTGTATTACCGCTCGGCGCAACATTAAATATGGATGGAACAGCTTTATTACAAACTGTTGCTGTAATATTTTTGGCACAAGCTTATGGTGTGCCGCTAGAACCATTTCTTATCGTTCAAATCGCCTTGTTGGCAATAATAGCATCAAGCACTTGTGCAGGAATTCCTGGTGCAGGATTAATTACCATTGCTCTAATTCTAAATGGTATGGGCTTAAGTCCTGAGCAACTCGTTGCAGGCTTTGCTTTCTTATTTACTATTGAAAGAGTTACAGACATGATGAGAACTCTCGTAAACGTAACTTCAGATGCCGTTGTAGTCGCAGCAATTGCGGATAATGAAAATGAAATCAACTATGACCT
Organism: Candidatus Gastranaerophilales bacterium; assembly: GCA_944324175.1. GTDB lineage: Bacteria > Cyanobacteriota > Vampirovibrionia > Gastranaerophilales > Gastranaerophilaceae > CALUVH01. The sequence goes on from CALUVH010000020.1 coordinate 15,022, forward strand.
GCTCAACAACCCTCAGGCTTATGAAGAAATTGCATAATCTTTATTCATAAAATTGCAAAAAACAGCTTATCAAAATAGGTGAGCTGTTTTTTCATGCTAAAATCAAAAAAAAAGGTATACCAAAATGGATAATAAAACTGATAAAATAGCTTCAACCTTTTTAGGCAAAAAAGTTGAAGGCAGTGAATTATATAACCCGAATTTGCTTGTCGCCGTGCCAAGATTAGAAAACAGACAAAGGTATAAAATAAATAGTGATAATCTACCCTTTTTCGGAACAGATATATGGCATGCTTATGAATTTTCAACACTCACCAAACAAGGTATTCCTATTACCCGTTTAATGAAAATCAAATACAACTGCGATAATGATTATATAATTGAATCTAAGTCCCTTAAACTATATCTTAACTCTTTTAACATGACAAAAAATGGTGACAATATTTCTGAATGCCTTAAAGTTTGCAAAAAAATAATTGAAAATGATTTAAGTAACAAATTACAGACAAATGTTCAGATAAATTTTCTTGAAGATAATGCACAACGGGTAGAAATTTTCGAAGGATTTCAAAACATTATGACACTTGTGGACGAAAATTCACTAAAAATAGACACCTTCAAAGAAGCACCGGAGTTGTTGGAAATTGAGCAAAACAATCAAACAAAAGAATATTATCTGCATTTTGACTCATTGCGCTCAAATTGCAGGGTAACCCACCAACCTGATTTTGGGGATGCGTTTATTTATTACAAATCAAAAAAACATATAACCGAATCCAGCCTTTTAAAGTACTTAAGCTCGTTTCGCTGTGAATATCATTTTCATGAAGAATGCTGTGAAATGATTTACAAAAGACTGTCTGATAAACTCGATAAAACGGATGAACTTCTTATCTGCGCCCTATATACACGCAGAGGAGGAATTGACATCTGTCCGATCCGATACAGTAAAAATTGCCAACTAAAGGATACTATGAAATTGACAGACCTAAATACTTACGCAAGAAATGGAATTAGGCAATAGCGAGGAAATAATGGACAATAAAAAAATTGGTTCCGCAGGTGAAGATCTTGCTTGTAGATATCTTGCAAAAAGGGGGTACCAAATCCTTGAAAAAAATAAACATTATTCGCGTTTTTGCGAGTTAGACATAATCGCACAAAAAAACGGATGTGTGGTTTTCGTGGAAGTAAAAACACGTAATACAGAAGGATATGGGACTCCTTTTGAAGCGATAACACAAACCAAATTACAACACCTAAAAACCGGAATAATGACTTACATCAACGAACATAAAATAAAAAAATACCGACTTGATGTAATAGGAATTACCCTAAAACCTGAAATTAAGATTGAACACAAAAAAAACATCGGCTTATAGATTATCTAACCCATTTTTTGTCCGTTTTCAATTTTATAAATTTTCACATCGCGTAAAAATTCATCTTCAAACAATATTGTATCAACAGAGGTAATAATAGTTTGCGTCATGTCGTTAATAGATTTAAGCAGATAATTCTGTCTCAGATCATCAAGCTCAGCAAGTACATCATCAAGCAATAAAACCGGCTCATCACCTGTTTTTTCGGTAATTATATCAAGCTCAGAGAGCTTAAGTGCAAGGACGATAGTACGTTGTTGTCCTTGGGAAGCGAATTTTGTAGCCTCGTTATTGTTTATAAAAAAAGCAATATCATCACGATGAGGTCCGACACAGGACTGAGCGCGTCTGATTTCTTCTGATTTTCTTTGTTGCAAACTCACTGTAAAAGCCTCTGCAATATCATCTACCTCGTGTTCCGTGGTTAAAAATGAACACACATAATTGATTTTTAAATCTTCGGTTTCTGAAATTATACGATGTTTTTCTGAGGCTATTTTTTCAATTTCTCGTAAGAACTTCTTTCTTAAATAAATTATGTTACTACCTGTAATAACAAGCTGTTCATTATATACATCAAGCAAAGCCTCATTAATATCCCCTTCTTTTAGAAGATTATTTTTTTGAATACGAATTTTGTCATACTTAGACAATCGCTCATCATAAGCAGGATAGACCTGAGAAATAGCTCTATCTAGCCAATCTCTTCTATCTGAGGGATTACCTCGCAACAAAAGCAAATCAGAGGTTGAAAAAAGTACAGTCTTTAAAACGGATTTGAAATTTTTCGGAGTTGACTTGACCCCGTTAATTTTTAAAACACGTGACTTTTCAGTAGTGTAAGAATAATCAAGCTCAATATCTGTATCTGATTTTATAACTTCAGCGTTGATCTCCACTTTTTGCGCATCAAAATTGATAAGCTCAATATTATTAGAAGTCCTCGGGCTTTTTAAAGCAGACAAAAAATAAATGCTTTCTAAAATATTAGTTTTGCCCTGAGCGTTTTTTCCTATAATGAGAATTTTATTAGAGTCAAAACAAAGCTGTAAATCTTTGCAATTACGATAATTTTTAAGTTTTAAGTCCACAAGCCTCATAGAATCATTATACATTAAACATAGTATTTATTGATGAAAAATTGGACTTATAACAAATTTTGCCATATAATAAGTATAGCAACATAGGATATACGAGAGGATATTATGTTACCTATAATTTCAGAAGAAAACGCAGCATCCGTATTCAGTCAGATATTTAAAGATATCCCGACATGGCGTAAAAAGATGATTCACTACATAAAGGATGAAAATCCTGAAATTAACACGGCAATAATCGAAGCAGCCAATCATACGGATCTTGATCCGAAAGCGGTTGCGCTTGGGGCTTATATGACGTATTTACTCATTGAGCTTGCAATGAAAGAAAATGAATCAATTATGAATTTTTCAGAATAAGAAGGATAACAGTAAATGGCAATAGAAGAATTATTGGAACGCATGGTAAAAGATGGCGGAAGTGACTTGCACATATCAAGCAATCTTCCACCCGTAGCACGTATTGACGGTAACTTAAAAAGATATGATATGCCGCCGTTGACGCCGGATGAAGTAGAAAATCTGCTTTTCCCGATGCTTACAAATGAACAAAGGCGACGTCTGGAACAAGATTGGGAACTCGACTTTTCTTACGGTATTCAAGGTGTAAGCAGATTCAGGGTAAATTTTTACAAAGATAAAGGAAATTACGCTGCGGCATTCAGAACGATTACAGAAGTTGTACCTTCATTTGAGCAACTTGGACTTCCTGATATAGTCAGAAAAACAGCGGAAAAGCCTCGTGGACTTATTCTGGTAACAGGTCCTACAGGTTCAGGTAAATCAACGACTCTAGCTGCAATGATTGATTACATCAATACGACACGTTCTCATCACATATTAACAATTGAGGATCCGATAGAATTTATCCACACGTCAAAGCAAAGTATTATCCACCAAAGGGAATTAGGAATGGATACACGCTCATTCTCAAACGCATTACGCGCAGCGCTACGTGAAGACCCAGATATTATTCTTGTAGGTGAGATGCGTGACCACGAAACCATTGCACTTGCCTTAACTGCGGCAGAAACAGGTCACTTAGTATTCGGTACACTACACACCTCATCAGCTTCTCAGACAGTCGACCGTATCATAGACGTATTCCCTGAAGGTCAACAACAACAAATCCGTGTCCAGTTAGCTAATTCACTTGTGGCGGTATTTGCACAAACTCTTCTACCAAGATTACAGCCTAACGGAATGAAAAAAGGGAGAGTTATGGCACAAGAGATTATGCTTGTCACCCCTGCAATATCAAACCTCATCAGAGAATCAAAAGCAGCACAAATATACTCAACAATTCAAATGAATCAGGGAGTGGGAATGCAAACACTTGAAATGTCACTTGCTGAACTACATAAAGCAGGTAAAATAACCCTAGAAGATGCAATGTCACGCTCATCCAGACCTGATGAATTAAAACGACTAATGTAATTATCCGCATTAATACTAAATTTTATATATTGAAACAACAACAAACAGGTGCCTAGTTACAAAGGCACTTGCGTGCTGTTGTTTCAAAACATTATTTGCATTATGCACATTGTATAAGCGCATCGTCACTAGTTACTAAAACACCTAGCGCAAGCCGAGCAGAGGCGCGAGGCGGCAGAGGCTGGAGCAACGTTGTTTTTTGACTTCATATTTCAAAAAAACGACGTGCGGAATTGCCGTTTAACGCCGCCGAGTAAGACGCAGGAGCGCAGCGACAGACGAGCGACAATCAACGGAAACGTTGAGTTTTCGGTGTTGGCGCGAGCGGTGCCGTTGCGCGAGTGAGCTGAGGGCGAAGGGCTGCACACGGCGGCGAGGAGACGGCGAAGCAGCCCGTAGACCCGTTAATCGCGAACGAGTAAGAATATCGCGAGGCGGATTTTACGTAAGAGTGGAGTCGAGCGTAGCGAGCGAACTCGAGAGTCTAAGGGCGAGATTTGCGACTAACGTAGTTTTAGCAAATCGCTCGCCCGAAGACAGTAAAATTCAAGATAGCGCATGAGGAAATTAGTTACTAAAACACCTAGCACGGGGACTTGAGTCAGCCACGGCTGTGACACCCCATAAACTGCTAGAAGAGTCGAATAAACGTAAGTATCCACCGTAACTACCTTCTGAAACACTCGACCAATAGTTCCAGCCGATAGACCAATTGAGTTCTGTTGCTCGTTCTGAATCTGGGGTTATGCTGTATCGACTTTCTTCTGCTCCAATTGAATTGTCTTGTTTGTATATATACGTTGCTACATCTGCTAATTCTTGTGGGGTTGATAGGTGCATGTCATTATCTGCGCAGGCTTTCTTCGCACCTGCCCAATAGTTTGTTGCGCAATATGTGTTTTCACTATCTGAGCGTTCATCATACTCATGATCAGGACTTCCTTCACATGTGTTTATTGGGGTTGTGGTAAGATCACTTGCCATTATACATTTGTCTTGGAATTTCATATCGCACGTTGAGATTGTTGCATTCTTTAATTGGATATCATCACCCACTCTATTTGGACCTTTCTTTCCATTTACATCTATCAACATACTCATGCAACCTACCTGACCGCTTTGACCTTCTTTACTGAATGGGTCGACGCTACTGCAATTCGGGTTGTATGCCATCACGACTGTTGTACCATCCGCTATTACAAAGCCCATTGTATTTGTATTCCAATCTTTTTTTCCGAGTTTGCTTGCGGTTGTTAAGCTGCTTACTTCTACTTCGGTTTCTTTATCGCCTGTTTGGACAAATTTTGTCGCGTAGCAGTTTTCTAGTTTATCGTTTTCGCAGGTTTTGATTACTTTTACATACTTCTTAAAATAGTTCATGTAATCTTCTGTAGTACTTGCTACTCCTGTCATCACGCCGTCAATATTCATTTGACGAGTTGCTTCCACAAGTTTCTTGTCCCACAAGTCCTTTGCGGTTGACCAAGCTTTGTTATTGTGGTTCTCTATCATGCTTGGTATCGTCAGGGCTGCTACTATTCCGATTACGCTCAGTGTGATTAGCACCTCGGCTAAAGTAAATGCGGTTCGACATTGACCCAAGTTCAAATGTGGTCTTCGACCACCCTCGGCTAATGTAAATGCGCTTTTGCGCTTTGTAATTTTCTCAATCATATTCTTACCTCCTTCGTTTCTTTTCTTTTTTACTACTCTAATATGATTTTTGTATTTTTTTGCATAGCAAAGCACACAAGTATTACTACTTGTGTTATTTTCAATATGGCGCAAACGCCCGTATATCAAGCCGCTAGAGGTTACCCCCCCCCCCCGTGGAAACCACGTGGTGCAAAGGTTTTGAGCCGCTCATTAAATACGACTCCCTTATATATTCTTTATTTGTCTGCTTGTTCAAGTTCATATTTTGATTATATCGTATTTTTTGATGCTCCGCAAGTGGGCAATAAAAATTTCATCCATTCGCACGAGAAAAAGCCTCACTTTTCAACCTGACAAGGCTTTAATTTTCGTTACATTACAAACTTATAAATCTATTTCACTACCTCATATAATGTCGGAGCTTCTTGAATAGAGACGTTGTTTGTTGGGATTTTTAGAACTTTTACACAGATATTGCGATTTGCGTATTCGATTTTTATCTCATCACCTACTTTTAACTGTTTTGATGGTTTTGCAGAATTCCCGTTGACATAGACTCTTCCCATATCTGAGACTTCGTTTGCAACTGTTCTACGCTTTATTAATCTTGATACTTTTAAAAATTTGTCTAATCTCATTTTAATACTCCTTTGTTACATTTTAGCATAGATTATGAATTTGTGATATAATTCGTTCATTGATATTAACTTATTTTCAGGAGTGACATTTTTAATGATAAAAAAAATTTTAGCTTATATAATCACCTTTATCGCAATTTTACTTATTCCAAGTGTAGCATCAGCTAATGATATTAAATTTGTACAAGTGACAGATTCTCATTTTTCGAGTGATAATGAATTCAAAAAAAACCTGCTTGAAAGTACAATCAAAGACATTAATACACTCAAAGGTGTATCATTTGTCGTATTCACAGGGGATAACATCGACAAAGCTAACCCGGATTACTTAAAAGATTTTGTCCAAATTGCAAACAAACTCAACGTCCCTTACTACATGGTAATAGGGAATCATGAAGTATTCAAAAGCGGAGATCTTTCGAAAATTCGCTATATGGAAATCATAAAAGAAAATAACCTATTCTACAGACCGACTAAGCCAAATTATAAATTTACCAAAAAAGGTTTTATGTTCTTGATAGTCGACGGGGCAAAAGAAGTTATTCCAGGCTCTAACGGTTACTACAGGCAAGATACTCTGGACTGGGTAGAAAAACAGCTAAATAAAAATTCTAAAAAACCTACTATAATTCTACAGCACTTCCCGCTAGTTCCACCTAAAGAGATGGTAACACACAAGACATATCAGGCTGAAAAATACTTAGAAATGCTCGACAAACATAACAATGTTATTGCTGTAGTATCCGGACATTATCATATCAATGGTGAGCAGATGAAAGACGGTATTTATCACATCTGTTCTCCTACACTTTTAAATGAACCTTATCAATATAAAATTATTGATATTGTTACAACTAAAGGATTTTCACCAATGATTTATACGCAATTACGCGATGTGAATCTTAAGCAAGATGAATAACAGTTGCATTTTTTTGTAAATAATACTATAATTACAACTAAAAGAAAGAGAAGGATATAAAAATATAATGCATGACTCGGGTAATATATATGTAAATTTGTTTGTAATAGCACTATTGCTCTTTTCAAACGGTTTTTTTGTTGCGTCAGAATTCGCTATGGTTAAGGTTAGAAAAACCCGTATTGAACAACTTGTAAAAGAAGGGAATGGCATTGCTAAAATTGCACTTGAAGCAATTAAAGATTTAGATAAATTCATCGCAGCTGTACAATTGGGTGTTACAATATCAAGTATCGGACTTGGTTGGGTCGGTGAAAGCACGCTTGCAAGGATTATTGAACCGATATTTGAATTTCTTCCTGGGGCGGGACAGACTATTGCCACCCACACTGTATCTGTATCCGCTGCTTTCGCGCTGATTACATTTTTACATGTGGTAATAGGTGAATTAATTCCAAAATCTATTGCTCTTGAATATACAGAAAAGACTGCACTCATTGTCGCAAAACCTATGCAAATGATTACTTTTGTATTTAATCCATTTATCTGGGTACTGAACGGTTTTGGTAATTGGGTATTAAAACTTTTGCATATTCCACATTCTCACAAGGCATCTTTAGTACATTCAACTGAAGAATTAGACATGCTTGTCAATGCAAGCTATGATGGCGGAGTGCTTAATGAAACAGAAAAAGACATGCTTCATAACGTATTTAAATTCTCTGATCTTACAGCAAAGCAGGTTATGATACCTCGAACAGACATGATTTGTATTCCTAAAGATATGTCTATTGAAGAATTAAACAACCTTGCCGCTGAAAATCAATATACGAGATATCCGGTATACGAAGAAGATATTGACCATATTATCGGACTTGTACATGTCAAAGATTTATTTTTATTATCAATCAAAGATGAAGTATGTCCTGTAGAAAAAATTCTAAGACCTGTGCTTATGGTCCCTGAAACAATTACAATGGATAATTTGGTTTTGGAATTCAAGAAAAGAAAAGGACAAATGGCCATCGTAGTCGATGAATTCGGCGGTACGTCAGGACTTGTAACACTGGAAGATGTCTTAGAAGAAATTTTTGGAGAAGTGCAAGATGAATTTGATGAAGAAGAAGAAATTGACATCAAAGAAGTTGCACCCGACACCTACCTTACAAACGCCATGATGCGCGTGGATGAATTCGCTGAATTTTTCAACATGGATGAAGAAGATATTGATGATGAGGATGTCGATACCATTGGTGGACTTGTCGTTAAGCAACTTGGAAGACTAGCTCAAGTAAATGACAAAGTCACCATTCATAACCTTAAATTTATCGTTAAAGAAATCGATGGTGCTAGAATAAATAAACTTATTATTATAAAAGAACAAAAAACAGAAACTCAACAAGAGGATACAGATTAAGTATCCATGCTCTATTAATTAAATTATTATTCATAGCACTCATGTCAAACATAGTGCTTTTTTTTGTACAAAATAGCTCATTTAACATTATTACTTTCCTGCAAGTAATCTATTTAATCCATGTATTTTTCTTTTTTCCTCTTTTTAAATGATGTAGCCAAACTTATATTGTATAGAATAGAATTGTAATGAACAGATAATAATTGGGAAGGTTAATGGACCAAAGTTTTGATTTTACATCTTACAATAATATTAAACGACTGCCCGAAGAAGAACTAGTCTCACTTTGGCATACATATTTTGAAGATAAAACAAATAAACAAGCTCGAGATGCGCTTATTATTCAATATATTTATCTGATAAGATATGTAGTTGGTCGTGTTAAAGGCACCTTACCTTCTACAATTGCCATTGAAGACATCGCAGGATACGGTGTCGAAGGACTTATAAATGCAATCGAAAGATATTCCCCTCAGAAAAATACAAGATTTGAAACTTACGCTCTTATAAGAATTCGAGGCGCAATACTGGATAGAATCCGCTCTCAAGACTTTTTACCAAGAAGCATACGTAAAAGAATCAAAGATATAAAAGAAGCTCAAGAGGAATTAAAACAAAAACTCGGCAGGATGCCTACCACTAATGAAATTGCCGAAAAATTAGAAATGGATCCTGATAAAATTACTCAAATCATGTCTGAAGATGTTACCATGACATCAATATATGACAAAAAAGGCAGTAATGAAGATAGTGTAGAAATTATCGACACTATACAAGATACAAATAAACTTACTCCTCATGAGCAGATGGAAGAGAAAAATGTTAAGCAGGAGCTTGAAAAAGCATTGAAAAGATTACCCGAGCGAGAAAGAACTATCATGGTTCTTTACTATCAGGAAAACATGACATTAAAAGAAATCGGTGAAGCAATTGGTATGTCTGAATCACGTATTTGTCAGCTGCATGCACAATCAATTATGAAACTCAAAAACATCCTTAGTGAAAACAGAACATCACGGTTACGTCAAAGTATTGTTTAAAAAAGTTTCTACCTCCTTGCTTCATAATCAATAAATACAAAATCAATGCGGTTGTCCATACCTGCTTTTTCTGATACGTTATCTTTAAATGGCATAAATTCCCCAAACCCAAATCCAAAAATTTTATCAGGATCCACACAACCATATCTTATAAAATATTGAACTATATTTGTCGAACGCGCAATTGATAGTTCCCAATTAGATTTGTACCTACTGTCATTCACTCCATCAGTATCACTATGATCCTCTATTACACAGTATGTATCCAAAGTTTTAAAAACTGAAATTATCGAATCTAAAATAGGTAAAGAACTTTGCTTAATTTTAATAGCCCCTCTATCAAAAAAATACTGTTCATTTATACTCACAATCAAACCTCGAGGGACTTTTGTATATATAACCCCCTCATTTACCGGAATTGCTGCTTTAAATAATTTTTCCATCCTGTCTACTTCAGGTTTATTAATTGTAATCACAGCAATTCTACTGTCATCGGCAGCTCCGCTGCAAAACAACATAATCAACAACAACAATGATACTTTAATTAAATAATTCATAATCAAATGAATTATATATCGCCCTATCAAATTTCACTATTCGCTTACTGAGGATATTACGGTTTGATTACGGAAAGCACTGAAATCTCATTAAAATATTTTCTAGCACAAGTAATTAATTCCTTTGCAGTTACTGTTTTTATACGTTCCTTCAAACGTTCATTGAAGTCAAATCCCAGTCCCTGTATACCATAATGTGCAAATAACATAGCTTGCTGATTATTTGTCTCTTGAGTAAATGCCCATTTCCCCATAATATTATTTTTGGCATTTTCTAATTCTTCATCACTCACTAAAACCGTACAAATCTTTTCAATTTCTTCATCAAATCCATCTAGTGAAACCTCAATATTTTTAGGCTCGGTCGCGATGTAAATAGAAAAATTTGCACCTAATCTGAATGTTTCATACGAACTTCTTACAACATATGCAAGACCTTTTTTATCTCGTAATTCTAAAAATAAACGAGAAGACAGACCCGATGCACCCAATATTATATTCAGTAAAACAAATACAGGATATTCCGCACTGTCAAAAGATGGAACAGACCAACCTTTTACTATGTGAGCTTGATTTAAGTCAGGCTTAATTATCTCAACATTTTTTGAATCATTAAGCTCAGCTTTTTTAAGTTCAGGTAAAACTTCTATTGAAGCTGGCAAATCTCCCAATAACTTGTTAAGATTTGAATATACAAAATCAAAATCTAAATCACCCACAAATGATATTACTTTTCTGCTATCATTTATAATTGCTTGATATGCACCAATTACATCGTCTTTTTTAATATTTGGGATATTATCAAGGATTTTTGTATATGTATGACCGTAATTGTGTCCTTCAAACATATTTTTATAATAATTTTCCAACGCACGAGCACGTGGAGAATCCAATTCAGCAGTGATTTCACCTTGCATTTTGATTAATTCACGTTCGAAATCTTCAAAAGTTGTATTTTTAACGACTTCACTTAAAAGCTCAAGCGCTTTTAAAAAGTCTTCATTCAAGCATACAAACTTAAATCGCAAATAATCTTGTTTTAATTCGCATATAAAATCTATTGCGTACTTTTCGAATTCCTCTGAAAGTTCTTGTGCAGTATATTTTTGTGTCCCCTGCATGAATAAACGCGTCATGACAGAATGCACACCAGGGAATTTTTCTACTCTGTTAAGAGAAAAATTCAAGCATAACGCAACTCTAGGCGTATTTACATTACGTTTATAAAACAAATCAATATTATTATCTAATCTCTTTTCTTTTTTCATAAAAGTATTATAGCACAAAAAGTATTACAGATAAACACAAAATAATGCTTAACTGTTTAATTTTAAAATTCATAAATAGCAGTATAATTCTTTATAACATAGAAAGGTATTTTTAATGAACAGATTTTTGATAATATTTTCAATACTCACTGTTACGCTGCTAGCTTACTTGGATGCGCGTGAAAGATTCAAAGAGCTTGATGAAGTAGCAGCAAATACACCTGCACAAGTCGAAATGAAACCAATTTTTAATAATAATGTACCCAATAATAAATTTGAGAATATCAATGCTCCAAAACAAATTCAATCACCAAATACACAAACTCAGCTTCAAAAAATTAATACAAAAAATCAACAAAATGAACAGAACCTCAAAGATTCTCAACAAAAAAGAAACGACGATATTTCAAAATAATCAGCACAAAATCGCACTAGAAATCAAATAGCATTTCCCCATAATCTGTTGGTGAAGTATTTGATTCATCTTGCGATTTAGCAGGAGAAGGAATATTTTTGTCATAGCGCAATATTCCGCCATCAGTACCTGAATTTTTTAATTTTTGTGTATCAACAGGTGAAATCACCTTTGGGAAAAACCTTAACATTATATTTTGGGTTGCATCGGCTGAAATTATATTTTTAGAATACAATTTCAACTTTTCATATTGAGTTCTTGCTTGTGCATAATTATTGGCAATAAAATACCCCTCATTATTACTTATTTTTTTTACATACGTATTTTGCCACATCGGGATATTATTCACAGTATCCAGCAACACTATATTTGTATTGAGATAAAAATTATGTGAGACACTAAAATATGAAGCAATATCCAAAATATCCCAAACACTTCTTTTTAAATCGTTATCCTCGCTGGTAACATAACTGCGAACCAACAATATAGAATTAGCACCAAATAAATTACCCGCCTTTTTATATGTTTGATAGTCGATATATTTAGTATGATGAAATTTTCTTAGTGCTTTTTGTAATTCCTTTTGTAGAGCTTCGTTTTTATTTAATTTTTCTCTTACCACATATAAATCAGGCGAAATTATCTTTCCATGGGTACTATTTAGATTGATTATTATATCGTTTGAAAACAACTCAGATGGCTCAGCAAATCCGAAATAATTTTCATGCCCGTTATATAAGTCTGCAGGCAAAGTAAGCACGTTAAACGTTACAGAATATGCAGGTAATTGCAAGTAAAATAACAAAGCTATAAAAAATTTAAACAATACTTTCATGCCATCATTATATCACACATATCCTACAATTAAAGGATTAATAAAAATAAAAACTAATATAGAATTTTCATGGAAGAAGGAGACCTTAAATGGATTATAATGAAATTATGAAAAAAGCCATAGAAGCGGCAAAAAATGCTTATGTTCCTTATTCAAAATTTCCGGTGGGCGCATGTCTTTATTGTGATAATGGTAAGTTATACACAGGATGTAACTTTGAAAATTCAAGCTTTGGTTTAACGATATGTGCAGAAAGAAACACCATAGGAACTATGATTGCGGACGGCGGAAAAAAAATAAAAGCAATCGCAATATATTCTCCAAATATGGACAATTGCACACCTTGTGGAGCTTGCAGACAAGTTATTCACGAATTTCAAACTGATGAAGGTACAGATGTTATTACTAAAATCGGAGAAAATTTAAAAATATATAAACTTAATGAATTATTACCTGAAGGCTTCTTACTATAGATGTATATATTTGAACTAATTATAAAGAAATTTTTAAAAAAAGAAAACTTAGAAAATTATAATCCATTAAAAACTTCCAATAGTGATGAAGAATATGAGAATTGTGAACACATATTCATGCCTATAGACAGTACAGGTGAAACTCTTGCCTGCACCAAATGCGGTTTGGTTGTTGAAAAGAAAAAGCTTAAAAAGAAAAATATCTTTAAGCCATAAATCATTTTTTTATTAAAAACAAATTTGACAGATAAAAAATAAGGATTTAAAATACAACTATGAAAAGGATTTTAACATTATTACTGTTGTTTTTACTTCCAAATCAATATTCACTATCACATGAGTTAGTGCAAAGCATACCGGATTGTCTGAAAAAAAACGAACAACAAGAAGATTTTATCTTGCCTAACATTTTTATATACTCTGATCCTCAAGAGGATTCTACTATAGAGAAAAAAAGCAATACATTTGAAGACACCAATAAAAAACAAGATAAAAAAGTTAATCAAACATCAAAAAAATCTGACGAAAATATTCGCTATGATGACAGCTCTGTCGCTCGTTATGACTTTACGATTGACAATGAGGATGTTGTTGAATTAAGCGATATTCACTACAAATCATTAAACCTTGATTCTCATAACTCAAATAGCATTTTCAAACTTGATATAGCTAAACAAAACTTTGCACAAAGATCAGTGATGCCATATACATATCAAAAAGAAGAATATAACATTCTTCCACTGAGCAAAAATCAAGTGGAAGAATTTGGGAATTTTAAATTCGGTACACTATACAACACCGGAATTGACACTTCACAGCTTGAATATAATGCAGGACTATTCACAAGGTATGAACGAAATCGATTCGCAATATCAACCGCTTATCAAAAAAATCAAATGACAACCTATGGACTTACTACAGATAACTTTTATCTGTCTCCTGAGTTTAAACTTAATGACATGATCTCAATTTCAAGTATAATAAAAGCTGATACCACAAGAAATAGAAAATCCAATGAATTTGTGTTGACTATCCGACCATTCGCGCACAAAGGAAATGAGAGAGTAAATTTAGAATTTGGAGCTGGGCAAACATACGACGCCAATAACGAACTTTTCAAAACTCAATTTCGTTTTAATACTCGCATAAAATTGTAAATTTAATTTATATAAATTGTCCTGAAAGTTTATTTCTATTATAATTTAATCAATAGAGGTTGGAAAATTGGGAATAAATAAAGGACAACAAAATAATAACGAAAATAACACCGATGAACTCACTCAAAGATTAGATAAAAAAACAGGCTTTTACTATTCTTTTTTGACATTGGTTCTGCTTTTTTGTCTAATTCAAGTTGGGTTTGGTGTTATATTAAATATTTCCAAAACAATTTCTTATCGTGCCAAAATATCAACATTAGAAAAAATTAAAAATGCGGCTATTACAAGAAATGATGACCTTAAACAAGAAATAAAAATGTTTTCATCTATGTCTAGTTTGGAAGGAATTGCTCGCAACAATTTAAAAATGGCAAGCGAAGATGAAGTTCTTATTTTAATCAATAATCCGACAAATGAAAAACCGACTAAAAAGAAAAGTTTATGGGAACGCATCATAACAAAGAACAAAGGAAAAAATAATGCAGGAAAATGAAACCCGAAACTACATACAGCACGCTTTTGAACTAAAAGAACAAAAATGTTATAAACAAGCTATTGAAATGCTCTACAAAGTTTTAGAAGATGAAAATGATAACTGCGAAATTCTCTTCCAAATAGGAGAATTATACTACCTTTTGAATAATTTACAACGAGCAATACAATACTTTGAAAAAGTCATTGCAATAAATTCTAATCATTCTGACAGCCTTGCAATGCTAAAAAAAATCTATATAAAAACCAATATGTTTGATGAAGCTCAACGTTATGCAAAAATTATTTTTGATAATAATCCCACATCCCACAACTTAGCTGAATTAATTTCTCTTTCGGGGAAAAATGGAGATTATACATTGATAGGCAGATATCAAAACTCCCATCTCGCAAACAGCGAAGTTTTATTTTCTATATCAAAAGTGTATTATGAAAAAGGTGAAATTCAAAAATCTAAAGAAATTTTAGAACAAATAAACGATAGCGATGATGCTAAAATTCTTTTAGGCAGAATTTATTTTGATGAAAGCAATTTTGAAAAATCCAAAGAAATATTCTCAAAACTTCCGGCTAACTACGAGAATCCTGAAGTTTTGAATTACCGCGGACTTTTTTACATTGAAGACTTGAATTTTTTAGAAGCAATAAAATCCTTTTCCAAAGCTTACAGTTTGGACAAACAAAACGCATGTTATGCTTATAACTTAGGTAATGCATATTTTTATAATGGCTGGATAAAAGAAGCAACTAAAACATATCTCGAAGCGATTTGTCTTGCACCTGAAGCTCTTGATTACAGGTACTCACTTGCTTACTTATATTATGAGACTCAAGCTTTTGATAAGGCTCAAAAAGAATTGGATTATATCTTAGAAAAAGCTCCCACACATTATCAGGCTGTAGTTTTAAATGCCCTGCTTAAATTCAAAAATAAGGACTTTTTAGGTGCCCAAAATGATTTAGAAAATATTTTAAAGACTAAGGAAGATGAATTTGCGCAAATATCGCTTGTAAAAGTATATAACGAATTACAAATGTTTGACAAAGCAGCAAATATACTCACCCCCTTGATGCAAAAATACCCTAAAAAATCAAATCTGCAATGTGAACTTGCTCAAACTCTCATCTGCCAGAAGAAAAACCAAGAAGCACTTAATATTTTAGAAAAAGTAATTGCTGATAATGAAAACTATATTCCGGCATATGGTCTTGCTGCACAGGCAGCTTTTGCTGAAGGCAATTTGGAAAAGACAAAATATTTTGCTCAACGTTCAATTTCCTTAGATATGAATTATGCTCAAGGGTATTACTACCTTGCTTTGGTAAGAAAAACAGAAAAAGACTATGACGAAGCTATAGAATGTATGAAGCGCGCGATTACTTATGACTTAAATAATGCTGAATTTTACTCAGAAATGAGCGAAATATACAAAATAAAAAACGAAATTAAAGCCGCCTTAGAATACGCAAATGAAGCCTCTGAACTTGATAATTCCACAAAATATAAAATTCGTTATTCTGAGCTCGCATCAATAAATCGAAAAATCAAATAATTGATTGTTTGGCTAAATATTTGTCCTCTAAAAAAAACTATTATAATATATATTATGGTATTATAAAATTATGCTGGAGGACAGAGAGTATGAATATAAAAAATATATTAACTTTAGGGATGTTAATAACTTTAGGTATATCAACCCCTGTATGCGCAAAAGAAGAAATTTTCATACCTAAAAATTATCCTGCCAAATATAACGCAGAAAAAATAACCGCAATAAAACCAATGTACAAAAACATAAGTAAAGAACAAGTTATATATGTAGCTTTAGACATGTTGATAGGTACAAATGGTGATTTTTCACGAAAAGCAATAATGGGGAATAATTTATCAGGTAAACCGGTCAAAGTTGAGTTTCGCGACCTTGCTAGTATAAATGCAGAATATGCAGAATTTGATGCACTAGGCTGGAAAAAAGGGAAAAGCCTTTATATTTACATAAATCCGAAACATCAAGATGCTCCACCTGCAGCACTAGCTGCACTATTATCGCATGAAGCCCTACACCAAGACGAATATAATTCATTGGCGGAAGAAACTTATGCTTGGACAATGGAAGCTGCTGTGTGGTGTGAACTTTTAAAACTCTACCCTGAAAGCGGTGATGAGAACTTACACCCACTGGTCACAAGAGAAAACACTTTGAAAAAGCTATTCGAACGAGGTGATTATACAAATAAATACATTAAAAAAACAGTATACTCTAACCCTGGATATAAAGATTTGCCTTCAACTTCTCCGGGATTTGAAGACCTATAAAAATATAGTAAAAGAGGATTGAGAAAATAAAAGTTCAATCCTCTTTTATAAATTTTTTTTCATAATTCTCATTTGTTAAACAAAAGTATATTGATTATAAAAAATCATTGATGTTAAATAATGGTATGAACAAGAATCAATTTGCAATATTTTTATTTTTGGTAATGATTTTATTAGTATTAAATAGATTTTTAATGCTAAAAGAGGAAGTACCTTTAACCGAAACACAGGAAATGGTAAATCACAGCCACGTTTCATCCCAAAGATTATTTGAAAATGTTTGGGAAGAAATACGTGACAACTATTACGATGCTGAATTAAATAAGCAGGATTGGACACGATGGAAAGAGCATTACCATGGGAAAATTAAGACTGATGACGATGCAAAAGTAGCAATAGATACAATGCTTGCAAGTCTTGATGATCCTTATTCAAGATTTTTAACAAAAGCTGAATATTCGGATCAAAACACATCAATTAATTCAAAAATAACAGGAATAGGGGTTAATATCGCATCAATAGCAGGCAAAATAAACATAATAAATGTCATTGAAGGCACACCTGCACAAAGTGCAAACCTACTGCCTAACGACGTTATAATAGCGATAGATGGCAAAGATGTGAGCGGAATGCCGTTATCTGATGTTGCAAATCTTGTACGCGGACCTGAAAATAGTATTGTTGAAATTACTGTTTTACGTAATAAAGATAAATTGACCAAAAAGGTAGTTCGAAAAGAAATCAAAATAAAGACCGTAAAAAGTTCTATAGATAAAAACATCGGCTATATAAAAATAAACACCTTCATAGGTGCCACCACTCCGAATGAATTTCTCGAGGCACTTGAAAAGACAAAAGATACAGAAGGACTTATCATCGACTTAAGAGGCAACACTGGCGGACTTTTACCAAACGCAATATTCATAGCAAACCTTTTTATACCTGAAGGGAAGCTTGTAAGTATTGTGGGACGCGAAGGCTATAAGTACGACATCGTAGCTCAAGACACGGAATTTGGAGTCCAAAAACCACTTGTAGTACTTGTAGACGGAGCCAGCGCAAGTGCCAGTGAAATACTTTCAGGTGCATTGAAAGATTACCATAAAGCTAAATTAATCGGTACAAGGACTTATGGAAAAGGTATGGTACAAAAAATCATTCCGATGCAAAATGAAACAGGATTAAATTTGACAATTGCAAAATATCTAACTCCTAACGGTACTGATATTAACCAAAAAGGGATTGAGCCCGATATAAAAGTAACCTTTAGTTTAAATGATATAAAAACGAGAAATGATGCGCAACTCAATGCAGCTAAAAACTACTTATCAAAAATGCTTTCACAAAAGTAAAAAGCCGGTTATATTATATCCTAACGACTTGAACGCCCTCAGCTACAGCGGGTAGACTGTTTTTCACCCAATATCCGTTTTCTTCTGCAAACTCAAACCCAATTCCAAAATAGGTTGAGCCTGATCCTGACATCATAGAATTTGGATAAGTAGATTTTATTTGTTGAAGTTGCGCATAATCATCCAATACCGCCCATTCAAGGTCATTTTTAAATCCTTCACGGGAATTATCATTGCTTAAATTTACTTTATCAGAGAACTTTACATAAGCTTCTTTTGCGCTAATACCAAGGTCTATAGGTTTTATCAATGAAACGTTGAAATTTTCAAATGGTAATTTTTTCAAAATTTCACCACGACCGGAAGTTTTTTGCCTACCACCTTCAAGACAAAAATTCAAATCGGATCCGAGCTTTGCGCACAAATTATGTAATTCAATTTTTTTTAGAGGTTCCCCATATAAATTATTTAAAGCAAACAGCACACCAGCAGCATCAGTACTTCCCCCGGCAAGTCCGGCTGCAACGGGAATGTTTTTTTCAATAAAAACCGAAATCGAACCTGAATTTATTCCGACAGTATCTGCAAAAAGTCTGCAAGCTTTATATACAATATTTTTTTCATCATAAGGAATTTCATCACTCGTACCGGAAAGATTAATTAAAAAGTCGCTGCTTGTACTTACCGACACTGTTAAATAATCATACAACCCTATTGTCTGCATAATACTGTCAATATTATGAAAACCGTCTTCTCTTTTATTAAGTACTTTCAAAGTCAAATTAATTTTAGCCGGACATTTTACTTTGATAGTTTTAGTTTGTTCCATTTTTCAATACCTCAGAAAGTCTGCCAAGCA
Source organism: Candidatus Gastranaerophilales bacterium (assembly GCA_944324175.1). Lineage (GTDB taxonomy): Bacteria > Cyanobacteriota > Vampirovibrionia > Gastranaerophilales > Gastranaerophilaceae > CALUVH01. The sequence continues at coordinate 34,336 of CALUVH010000020.1, forward strand.
TCTCTATTGAGAGCTTTTCACCACGAATATTTTCATCTAATCCAAGTGTTGATAAGGCATTTTTGACATTTTCTTTTGAAAACCCATTGTTAATCAAACAGTTTTTTATATTTTTTCTACGCTGCGAAAATGCAGCTTTAACAGTCTTTTTGAAATGTTTATAATCAGATAGCGTGAGTATCGGATTTTTTCGTACCTGTAATCGAACCAGTGCTGAGTTAACTTTTGGAGCAGGATAAAAAGATTTTCTTCCGACCAATTTTAGCAACTTAACATCCGCCCAAAACTGTGAGAGTATGGTCAACAAACCATATTGCTTTGACGGTGAATTTTCATCTGCAACCATTCTACGGGCGACTTCCTCTTGAACCATCAAAATTATATCTGTAATTTTATTTCTGTTCTTGTTATCCAAATCATCAACCTCACCGAGCAGATGAGCGATAATCGGACTTGTAATGTAATATGGAATATTCGCAACTACTTTAATGTTTTCATCACACAATTCAGATAAATCAGTTTTTAAAATATCACGATGAATTATGGTTAAATTAGGAGCGTTAAGCTTTTCTAATTCTTTAATTGCTTCTTCATCTAATTCAACAGCAATGACTTTCTTGGCATGCTTAACCAACTGCTCAGTCACAAACCCGACCCCAGGACCAATTTCAAGCACGGTATCTTCAGGTGAAATGTCTGCAAAATCAATAATTGCGCTGATAACTTCTCCATTTATCAGAAAGTTTTGTCCTAGCCTTTTTTTAGTTCTAAAGTATTTTGCCCGTTCGAAGTAGTTCATCATACCAATTATAATACCACACACAGGTAAATGTTTAAAATAATTTTCTTTGTTATTTTTTATTTGTTATAATTGGAAAGAACGGGGGATAATGTGAGTAACGTAACAACTGAACAAAAACTGGAAAAAAGGGATATCATCAAGCTTTTTACGCACGGTTGCAAACCTGTAAGTATACATAAAACAGGCATTGAATATGAGAGACTGCCTGTGTTTGAGGCAACATCAAAGGCAGCAGATTACAGCTCAGAGTTTGGCGTATGCAATTTATTGAGAGGATTTGCTAGGGAAGAAAATTGGGACTATATTACTGATGATTACAACATTATTGGCTTAAAACAAGAGCATGATACCATTACGCTTGAGCCAGGGTGTCAAATTGAAATGAGTGTAAAACCGGAATTTTCCATAGAAGCGCTTGAAAAGAAAATTACTGATTTAGATAAGAAATTAACACCGTTTTTAAAAAAATCAGGTATAGCGTTATTGAATTATGGCGTTTCACCACTTTCAACGCATAAGTCAATAGATTTAATTCCTAAAAGACGTTATAAGCTAATGGCGAAATATCTTTGGGGAATTTTATCAGATGTTATGATGAGGGAAACCGCAGGTATTCAGACCTGTTTTGACTTTGAAAGCGAAGAAGATGCCATAAATAAATTTCGCATAGCAAACAAACTGACCCCGTTTGTCACTGCGATGTTTGCAAATTCACCGATTAGAGGCGGGGTAGAAACCGGCTATAAGAGTTTTAGAGCTCTTAGCTGGTTAAATACTGATAATGACAGATGCGGTTTTGTCGGACAAATTGATGACAACTACCAATTTGAAGACTACATCGACTATGTTCTTCAAACACCTGTAATAATGATTAACAAAAATGGCAACATAATAGATGTAAATGGTAAAATCAACTTTGAAGAATATATGGACAAAGGTTATGAGGGCTATGAAGCAACAATTGAGGATTTTGAGCTCCAAGCAAACTTATGTTTTCCAGAAGTAAGGCTGCGTAACTTTATCGAAATAAGAAACCATGATTGCGTAAATTCAAAACTGCAGTACTCATTAATAGCTATTTACAAAGGTATTTTATATAACAAACATGCAAAAGCAGAAATTGAAGAGCTATTCAAAGACTTTACTTACAGGGATTTTGCAGAATTGAGGTACAACGTGCCTAAAAACGCACTTGCTTCTAAAATCCAAAAATATAATGCAAGTGATATTGCAAAAGAAATTTTGTATATTGCAGAAAAAGCATTAATTGAAAACGACCGGTTAGAAGAGAGATACCTTGAACCAATAAAAGAGCTTACAATGTATGGCGTTACTCCAGCAGATATAATTTTGCGCAATTGGAACGGATTGTGGAATAAAGATATTAAGAAATTGATAAGCTATGTTAATTCTACAAAATGAAAAAAATTTGTATAGATTACGAACAGGTGCCAATTAGGCACCTGCGTGTTGGGATTGTTTTTTGCTTGCGCGTAACGCGATTTTATAGTTCTTTTTATTGTCGGATTGGTAAATCCGACCTACATTAACAGCTGAGCCAGAAGGCTCTAAAAAATACCTCTAACAGATTTATCAAGTTTATTATCGTTTTTTTATCGTCGGATTAGTAAATCCGACCTACAGTAACTTGCTTCTAAAATCCAAAAATATAATGCAAGTGATATTGCAAAAGAAATTTTGTATATTGCAGAAAAAGCATTAATTGAAAACGACCGGTTAGAAGAGAGATACCTTGAACCAATAAAAGAGCTTACAATGTATGGCGTTACTCCAGCAGATATAATTTTGCGCAATTGGAACGGGTTGTGGAATAAAGATATTAAGAAATTGATAAGCTATGTTAATTCTACAAAATGAAAAAAATTTGTATAGATTACAAACAGGTGCCAATTAGGCACCTGTTTATTGGAATTGTTGTTGTCCCGTGCAATCCTATTTTATAGTTCTTTTTATTGTCGGATTAGTAAATCCGACCTACATAACTTACGTAAAAGATTTATATGACAGACCCTCAGCAGGCAAAGAATTGAAAACAACAGCCATTTTAATGACCCCTT
>CALUVH010000021.1 GCA_944324175.1 Candidatus Gastranaerophilales bacterium
TTGCTATGCAAAAAAATACAAAAATCATATTAGAGTAGTAAAAAAGAAAGGAAACGAAGGAGGTAAGAATATGATTGCAAAATTAACGAAACACAAAAACGCATTTACATTAGCAGAAGGTGGTCGAAGACCACTTCAAAAGTTGGGTCAATTTCGAACCGCATTCACATTAGCCGAGGTATTAATCACGCTGAGCGTAATCGGCATAGTTGCAGCGCTGACAATTCCAAGCATGATAGAAAACCACAATAATAAGGCTTGGTCAACCGCAAAAGACTTATGGGACAAAAAACTTGTCGAAGCGACACGTCAAATGAACATTGACGGCGTGATGACAGGAGTGGCAAGTACTACAGAAGATTACATGAACTATTTTAAGAAGTATGTAAAAGTAATCAAAACGTGTGAAAACGATAAACTAGAAAATTGCTACGCCACAAAATTTGTGCAAACAGGCGATAAAGAAACCGAAGTAGAAGTAAGCAGCTTAACAACCGCAAGCAAACTCGGACAAAAAGACTGGGGCACAAATACAGTGGGGTTTGTGATAGCAGATGGAACAACGGTAGTAATGGCATATAACCCGAATTGCAGTAGCGTGGACCCATTCAGCGAAGAAGGTCAAAGCGGTCAGGTAGGTTGCATGAGTATGATGATAGATGTAAACGGCAAGAAAGGTCCAAATAGAGTAGGGGATGATATAGAACTAAAGAATGCAACAATCTCAACCTGCGACATGAAGTTTGGCGAGCAGTGTATAGCGGCAAGTGACATCTATCCAACGACAGCAATAAACACATGTGAAGGAAGTGCCGACCACAAATATGATGAACGCTCAGACAGTCAAAATACATCTTGTGCAACGAACCATTGGGCGGGAGCAAAGAAAGCATGCGGCGAGGGCATGAGATTACCAACGGGGCAAGAATTGGCAGACGTAGCGACATACATCTACAAGCAGGATAACCCAATAGGAGTACAAGAAACCCGATACGGCATCACTCCAGATGCAACCCGAGCAGCGGAACTCAATTGGTCTATCGGCTGGTACTATTGGTCGAGTGAGCCGAACGGTGGCTACTACGCATACAGCCGCCACTTCAGCTCTTCCCTCAGTAACTGGTACAGCAGCTACGTTATCAACTCTAACTTCCGCGCTAGGTGTTTTCGGAGTTGATTATTTGATCATTTGATCATTTCGTCCTCAGCGTTAGCGCTGAGGACACCAACTGTCAAAAGAGTTACTGTAGGTCGGATTTACTAATCCGACAATAAAAAGAACTATAAAATTGCGTTATGCGCGAGCAAAAAACAATTCCAACACGCAGGTGCCTAATTGGCACCTGCTTTGATTTTGCCTTATCAATGGCATAGTTCTCTTCTGGTTCGCTTTTATCTTCACATATTCCCGCTCCGTGACAAAACTATGATAATATCCTTTAAAATTTAATATTTGCAAACACTTTTATTTACAAAGTACAAAATATTGAATATATAAATGATTTGTTTTTTTTGTTTACATTAAAATCTTCAATTAATGTTAAATTTTGTAACTTTTATGTTGGTTTTTGATATTGGATATGACAATTTTTTTTTATTTACATAGAGAGCTATAGGTTGATTGAGTATGCAAATAAATGTAAATGATCCAAAATCATTACCAAGCGAAGCTTCCACCACGCAATCATTTGTCGCTAAAAAAGACGACAATGTCTTAAGCGTGTTTAATGTTTTTAATAAATCTGAAAAAGAAGTAATAGATAAAAATAATGATGGAAAAATAAGTATTGAAGAGGTTAAAAGTTATCTGAATAACGAAAATTCAGATTCAAAAGTACTGGGTAAAATTGCTAATATTTTAGGTGTTGAAATAAAATCTAAAGATAATTTTACAGATAATATCCAATTTAAAAAAGATGCTAATATGATTTTAGATGCATTAGAGAAAGTTGATAATAACAAAGATAATAATGTTACTCTGCAAGAAATTAAAAATGCCCAAAACTTATCCAAAGATGAACAAGCTCAAGTGAATAAAATGTTTGGGCTTGTGGATAGTAAAATTGAAAATAAGCAAGGTCGGTTCGGTTCTTGCTGGGCATTGTCCGCGGCTTATGGGCTCTCTAGCAAAGATCAAGCTCGATTTGCAGATGTGGTAAAACAGGATGATGAAGGAAATGCGGTTGTTACTTTTTACGGCGTAGATGGTGAGCCTTTTACTACCAAAATTGATAGAAAAATTATCCAAAGTCTTATTAGAGTGAGGACTAAATTAGTTAATCAAAATACGTTGAATGCTTTAAATAATCAGAAATATTTCAGCTCAGATCCTGATGCTATTGCCATAGAAATGGCTTTTAAAAAATATGAGGAACATATTAATGACTTGAAAAATAAACAGAATGAATATATTCTCAACTACATTAATAATTCAACTCCTTCTCAAATACAAAAACCTGATATTCAAAAATTGTCTATTGGTATGACAGATGCCGAATTAAAAGAGTTTATAAATTATTACAAGAATTCATACAGTGAAGATAAAAATCGATATGTTTTTCCAAATAATGTAAAATCTATTACGCCTGAAATTGTCGAAAAAATGAAAGCTTATATTCAAAATTCAACCCCTATGACCGTTGAAAAGCCAACAGAATCTGAGATTAGTTATAATTTACCAAAAGTAATTAACTATATGAATAATTCTCATTCTGAAACAGTCCCGAAAAAAGAAATAAAAATGTATAAAAATAATGTAGGAAATATTGTTTCCGGAGGTTGGCCCGGAGCTGCTGTGAAACTCATGGCAGGCGGTACTTTAGATACTTACTGGGGCACTAATTTTAATAGTGATACTAATAAATATGAGCCTATATCTAATGAAGAGCAAGAAAAAATAAAGGATATATTGAAAAATACAAAAGAAAGTAATCAAGTTTTTTCAATTGCATTTAGAAAAGCTGATGGCGATGTATATTCTGATCATGCCTATAATATTGTAGGTAATGACGATAAGAATATATATCTGGTAAATCCTCATGATACCAATGCTGAGCCGGTTAAATATCCTATAAAAACTGCTGTTGAAAATTTAAAAATTCTTGAAGTAAATTCCTTGTTGTAATTGCTTATAGGTGATTTCACTACGTTGTCATTATCTTATAAAATTTGTAACAAGCCTTTTTATTCTACAGAAAAAACAAGAATCTTTTTCATGAATTTCTGTGATTTCAGAAATTTTGTAAGGTTCAGGCTGAGGAGTACGTTGGTATTTAACTTTAGGATACCCTAAAAGCATGACATAAACAGGTTTATAGCCTGACGGGATTTCAAGCATTTCACAAATTTCAGGATAAAACTTTAGACATGCTTGTGCAAAACCGCACCAGCAAGTGCCTAATCCGAGATGTTGTGCATATAATTCAATATAACTTAGTGCGATTATTGGATCAACTGTGGCGCAAGGCGCTGTAATTGGTGATGAAACTACAATCATGTGAGGGGCACCACGAAAAATTACATCTTCCCCTTTTACAAAGGCATCTTTATATCTTGAAAATTTATTCATTATTGGTGCGAGTGCTTTATATGAAATGGTTTTTAGCAGTAATTCTCTGACTCTTTCTCTTATTGTATCCATAGCCGATTTACTTTCTACGATTGAAAAATGTAAGGAATGTGAATTACAGCCTGTTGGGATAAAAGGCAACATTTCTTTTAGTTTTTTTATTGTTTCTTGCGAAATTTCATCTTCCTTATATTGTCTTATACTTCGTCTTGATTTGATTAAGCTTAAAATATCATTATAATCAATATTTTGCGAGTTTTCAGGATTTTTATTATTGAACGATAGTGCTCCTGTAGGACAAATTGAAAGACAATGCTGGCATGAAATGCAGCGACTTTCATCATTCATTTGGGGAAACTTTTCGCTATCAAATTCTATGCAGCCTGATACGCAATCTTCTATACATAGTCCGCAGTGTGTACACTTGCTTTTATCAATGGTAATTGTGTTCATATTATACTTTCTCCTTGTTTTATAGATTTAGTTTCCATTTTGTTAATAATAAAAGATCTTTAAAATTTCTGGAATACCTCAACTGTTCTAATTGTTTAACTATTATAGCTGTTTTTATGGGAATTTGAGTCCATGTTACGAAAAGTTACAAATAAAAAATAATTTGAAATTTTACAGGTTTCGAGGCGTTATTATATATAAGAGAGTAAAAATAAGGACTAGCTATGAGTATTGTAATTGATTCAAATTTAGCCTATTTACAAAATAGATTGGGTATTAGTGCTATAAAATTTGAAGAGCAGTATGCAAATATGTCTGTGGAAGAAATTCTGGAGGCTGAGGCTGCGTCCGGTAATCAGGAAGCAATTAAATTAGCTAATGAACTTTTAAACAATGTTAATTTATTAATAAAACTTTTCAGGCTTTCTGACTCAGAAAATAAGTATGAGATTTTACGCGAGATGACATCTCAGGAATTACAGTTGTTTTTACCTGAGATGGAAGAAAAAGACTTAGTACAAGGTTTGTACTATTTCTCAGAAGATAAATTGATGGCTATGCTTGAAGATGTACCGCCTGAACAGCTTGTGAAAGTTGTATTTGAAATGTTTTCAAAAGAAGAAGTCGTTCAATTATTACCTGATGAGCAGTTAGACAAGTTTTTAACAAGTACTGATATCGATAAAAATAAAATTTTAAAACACATGCAGTCCATCCCTGAAGAATATCTTATTCAAGTGATGGAAAATGTTTCAGGACAACCTGTTGAAGGAAATGATAATATTGACTTGGTAAAACAAATTGGAGAAATGAATCCTTTGGAATTTAAGGAAGTTTTAACAAGTTTTCAACCAACCCAAAAGCAACAACTGGTTTTATCACTTGGCAAGGAACATCCTGAATGGTTCCAGTTGTTTGACGCTGATGCATATACAAATATGATACAAACGCATAAACAAAAACCTGATATGGTTAAGGGTATGGCGGCTTTGGAGCAGGAAGAACTTATTAAAATGACAGAAGAGTTACCAAATGATTTGCTTTCTATCGTAATTACGCAAATTGATACTGAAAAATTCGCAGAAATTCTTATGGATAGAATGCCTGAGATGATTGCAGAATTTCTTATGAAATAGTTTCAATAGCTGTTTTTATAGCCAAATTAGCAAAATGTTCTTTCATTTGTGATTTTGTCTTTTTTTCATCGGTCAAAAATCGATATGTTTTAATTTCTCCGTTGAATGCAATTCCTACATACAATAACCCGACAGGTTTACCTTCGTCTTGTAGTGGTCCTGCAATACCAGTTGTACAGATAGCCAGGTTACAATTAGTAACTTTTGAAAGCCCAAGCGCCATTTCATAGGCACACTGTTCGCTCACTGCCCCATAATTAGCAAGTGTCTTTTCTTTAACGTTTAAAATCCTTTGTTTTGCTTCATTTGCGTATGTTACGAAGTTTAATTTGATGTATGCTGAGCTTCCTGTGACGTCTGTCAATTTAGAGCTGATAAGCCCACCTGTACAACTCTCTGCAGTTGCGGCAGTCCAGTTGTTCGCTATTAATATTTTACCGAGTTTTTCTGATAATGTTTCCATAAGTCTACTTTATTTCTTTTGTTATTTTTTGTCAACAAACTTTTCGTAATAATGTTTAATCATGTGTTTTAATTCTTTTTTCAGTCTGTTATCATGAAAGAAAATTTTTACGGAGAAAAACATGGCAACAACATATAAAACCAAAGATAAAAGTTTGGAAGCAAATCTATTACCACAAAACATTGAAGCTGAAGAAGCAGTGCTTGGTGCAATACTTGTCAATCCGCAAGTTATCACAAAAGTTGTAGAAACTCTTAAGCCTGAAAGCTTTTATAAACCGGCTCATAGATATGTTTATGAGTCTATGCTTCAATTGTTTAATCAAAATGAAAGAATAGATATTGTGTCAGTTTCTGACGTGTTAAATTATAATCAAAAACTTGATACCGTCGGTGGCAGGGCATTTATAAATGATTTGAGCTACAAGACAATTACAACTTCCAATATTGAATATTATGCCAAAATAGTTCAAGAAAAAGCCATTAAAAGAGCTTTGATTAATGCAGGTTCTGAAATTGTTTCTTTTGGTTATGATGTTAATCCGATTGATGATTCTTTGGATAGAGCTGAAAAGTTGATATTTGATATCGCCTCTAAAAAAGCAACTTCTGATTTGACCCATGTAAAAGACCTTGTGTTAAATACATATGAAAAAATAGAATACAGATATGAGCATAAGGATGAATTGACTGGTACTCCTACAGGTTTTTATGAATTGGATGCTATTATGAACGGACTTCAAAAATCCGATTTAATAGTGCTTGCAGCTCGACCGGCGATGGGAAAAACTGCATTTGCATTAAATATTGCTCAAAATGTTGCGTTAAAGACAAACACACCGGTTGCGATATTTTCACTTGAAATGTCAAAAGAACAATTGATGCAGCGTATGTTATGTTCCGAAGCTGAGATTGATTCTCAAAGAGTAAAAACAGGTAATATGCAAAGTAAGGACTGGGAAAAACTTGCTAATGCTATGAATTTGTTTGCGCAAGCTCCAATTTATATTGATGATACATCAGGTTCTACCATTACTGATATTCGTGCAAAATGTCGTAGATTAAAAATGGAAGAAAAAAATCTTGGTCTGGTTCTAATTGATTATTTACAATTAATGGAAAGTTCAAGTCGTGAGGACCGTATGCAGCAGATTTCTGCGATTTCACGCGGGTTGAAGATTCTGGCAAGAGAACTGGATGTGCCAGTAATTGCTCTCTCTCAGTTGTCACGTGCTGTAGAGTCAAGGACAGATAAAAGACCTATGCTTTCCGATTTGAGGGAATCTGGAGCTATTGAACAGGATGCTGATATAGTTATGTTTATCTACCGTGATGAATATTACAAAAAAGCTGATGAAGATGATGAAGTGTCTAAGGCCTCATCTAAAGGGGAATCTGAAATTATTATAGCTAAGCACAGAAATGGGTCTGTAGGGACTATTAAGTTGTTATTCCAAGGTAATATCACGAAGTTTAAAAATCCTATTAAAACGGATGCTTTTTAATGTAACAACTTATCTTATGTTTTCATTTAAAAAACAAGCACAATGGTGTTCCGTTCCTACGTTATAATTTTGAGGTATTTCGAATTTGCACTTTTCCATAACAAAATCACATCTTGGGTGAAATTTACAACCTGAAATTATTTGTTGTATCGTAGGAGGTTGTCCTGCGATAGTTTGTAATTTTTCGTTTCTTTTTGATGAGGGTAATGATTTTAAAAGTGCAAGTGAATATGGATGTTTAGTATTATTAAAAAATTCACTTGAGGGTGCATTTTCTACTATTTTGCCTGCATACATTACTGAGATATAGTCAGCATTTTCACTTACAAGAGCAAGGTCATGTGTAATTAGCAAAATAGAGGTATTAACTTCATTTTTTATCTTTGCCAGTAAGTTCATAATTTGAGCCTGAATAGTTACGTCAAGGGCAGTTGTGGGTTCATCAGCTATCAAAATTTCGGCATTACAGGCAAGTGCCATGGCAATAATTGCTCTTTGCTTCATTCCTCCTGAAAATTCGTGTGGATAAGCTTTCATCCTTTCCTTAGCACAAGGAATTTGTACAGCATCAAGAGCTTCGGTTGCTTTTTTGAAAGCTTCTTCGCCCTTTAGACCTTGGTGAATTTTTATTACCTCTAAAAGTTGATCGCCGATTGTATAAAGCGGATTTAATGAAGTCATTGGATCTTGCGGTATTAATGCTATTTTAGAGCCCCTAAGCTTTTGGATTTGTGCCTGCGACATTTGGCAAATATTTTCACTACTATATAATATTTCACCACTTATGATTTTTGCATTTTTGGGCAAAAGTTGCATTATACTCATTGCACTTATTGTTTTCCCACATCCTGATTCCCCCACAAGTGCGTGCATTTGTCCTTTTTTTAAAGAAAATGATACGTCATATAAAGCTTGGTGAAATCCATTTTCACAAGTAAAACCTAAACTTAAATTTTTAACTTCTAATATCGTCATAATGCTAATTATACATAATTTATTTGAAAATGTCATAATTCATTTGGATAATATTTGCTTTGAGATAATAATATATGTTAAGAAATGTAAAGCAGATTTAAGCTCTCAAAAGTCTTGTGAATTCAGCATTTAAGCATATAGTTTTCATGTTTTATCATGCAAATAGGCAATTTTGCAGAAGTAAAATTTTTTATAAAGGCATAGGGGATATACAAAGGACTTTTGATAAAGTCACGAGGAAATTTGAAAGGGGAATTAAAGATGTCAGATTTTGCAGTCAATGGTAACAATGCCATGCAAACACAAGTAGCAGAAAAACTCTATAGAAGAGTTGAAATTAAAGGTGAAGTTAAGTACGTTGAAGTACCTATTGGTAAATCAGATACAAAAACAGGTTCTAGTACTGCCGCAGCAAAAGAGGTAAAACCTTTTGATGAAACAACACAAAAAGAGATTTTAACAGCAAGAAAGTTTTTAGACCATGAAGATAAAAAAGTAAGAAAAGGTGCAGAACTTACTCTTGTTGATTTATATCAAAAGGCATTTATTGAAGAAGGAAAAAGCGAAAAAGAAGCAAAAAAATTGGCTAAACTAGCTTTAAAAGAAGATCAAGCAGCATTGAGATTTGCAAACAGAAAAGTATTCATGGACAAAGATGAATACAAAGAAGCTGTAAAAGCTGATAAAGCTAATAAGGACGATTATGAATATTTAGGGAAGAAAACCCGTCAGTTTGTAGAGGCAAATAAAGATAAGTTCTACGTTGATGGTGAGTTTTCAAGTGAAGAATACAAAAAGTTCATGAAAAACATAGCAGCAGAAGACCACCAAGCTGATTTGGTAGAATTGGATAAGGCTGCAGAAGAATACGATTCAACCCGTAAGATTATGGGTAAGGCAGCAAAAGAAGCAGGTCTAGACAAAGAAAAAGATAAAACTGCTGCTCAAAGAACTCTACATGTACTTAAACATGCTGGAATAGGCGCAGCTGCAGGTTCATTAATTGGTGCAGCAGTCGGATATGCTACGGGGTCAGTTACTCAACTGAAAGATGTTGATCACAAACATGTAAATATAAATGATCCAAATTTTGATGTTGATGTTGATTCAAATTGTAACTTGGAAGGAAAAATTGATACCAGAAAATCATCAGCAGCAACCGGTGCTATTGCAGGTGCAATAGGTGGTGGAATCTCAGGTACAATTTCAGGATTGATGACAATGAAGAAAATTAAGGATGAAGGCGAAGGAGAATTTACAATCCGTGAAGAAATTGTGGACATTGTTAATGGTAAAACCAAAAAACCTGAACCAAAACCAGATCCAGTACCTCCAACACCAACTCCTGAAGATGTTGAATGTAGAGAAGAAATCCTCGACAAGCCAATATATGAAGAAAAACCGGATTTAGATTATTGTGAATATGCTCCTAAAAAAGGTGAATGTTGGTACGACATCGCAAGAGATAAATATGGTCTTCAAAAAGCTGATTCAAAAGAAATCATGAGTGTTGTTCACAAACTTAAAGATTACCACGGTGTAAAATATAGTGAAAATGTTCAACCTAAAGTATTAAAACTATACAATAACCTAGAAGTTGGTGATAAAGTTTACGAATTAGATTGTGATGAAAAAGTTAATGGTACAGTTGGACAATATGGTAAACAAAATAAATATACAGGTAAATTCAACCCAAGAACTTCTGAACAACAAACAGGTACTGAATATACATACAATCGTTATGAAACAAGAAAAGGTGAAGAAAGATTAGTTGATACTCAAAAATTCACTGACCAAAAACAATTAGAACAATACATTTTGGAAAACGGATGCAAATAATAAGCAAACCCGAAATATAAATAAAAAAAGCCCTCAAAATTACTTGAGGGCTTAATCTTTTAGTTTTGATCTAAAGACTTTACGAAATCACTTATTGCATAAGCTTCTATCGTGCCTACTACAATTTCAAAATCTTTAATTTCCTCTTCTAATTCTTGTTTCATGTGTGCAAGTAATCCTGGAATTATAATTTTTCTGGTTTTAACTTTTTCAGCTAAATTAAATTTTTTGAGTGTTTTAGCCACCATTTTAGCTGTAAATTTTTCGGCAGACCAAGCAGTAAGTACGCTCATTCCCTCTGCTGGGGTTACAACAAGATATGATGGCACATTTAAATTTTCCAATTCACTGGCTACTGCAAAGAATGTTAAAGCAAAATTTGTGGTCATAAAAATTATTGAATTTTCATCAGGATTGTTAAATTCATATATTTTAGCCTCCACTTGAAGCGGTTTTTGCGGATCTGTGAATATATTTTGTCTTAGCGTTAGTAGTGTAGAAATTAGTGTCTCGTCAAAGTCTTCAAAAATTAACATATTGGCATACTTACAAAGGTAAAAGCTTGCTTGTGCGCATAGTAAATTCAAATCTTGTCCGCTTTCAAACTTAACATATGTAGGATTAGAGTATTTTTCATTTTTTTCTTGTATTGCTTTTGTTCTGATATCTATCAGCTTTGAGCTTGTTAGTACAAAGTCTTTATCTGTTGCATTATAAAGCTGTAATTTTTGAAATTCTTCTTCTGAAATATTGCGAATATTTGATTTTAAGTTTTCTGTTGAGTTTTTATATATTATTAAATCAACCTTAAATGTTTCATTTACTCTTGTAATTTCAAAATTTTCTATTCTTTTAAGTGTATTTTCCCAATCAGGTTTTGAGCAATCAAGCATTATTGCTATAGCTGTCGGGTTAATAAATGTTTTTTCATGTCGGTAAAGGACATTTTCTCCACCAATTTTTAATCCGTCAATTTCTACTGTTTTTTGAGGCTGTTTTTGGCTGTATTCAAGTTTTTCTTTAAGTTCATCAGGAGCGTAGGGACATGCATCAATAGATATCTGGTTTTTAGCTAATTTTAAAGCAAAAGCCATGCAGGTAGGGCAATTACATTTTTTGCAATTTGAGTTTTCAGCTTTTTTTGCTGCGGGTAAGTATTTAAAAATCTGTAATCCTGATAATTCCATTATGCTTCAAGCCCTTTCATTATTTCGACATTTGGAGGGTAATTCAATACAAGATAAGAAGCTCCTGCAGCCTTTACCGCGGAAGCTGCGGTTAATTCATACATTATAGCTCTGTTTGTCAAGTTACCATAGCTAGGAGGAAAATTGTCAGATTTAGTTTCTTTTGTTTTTAACGACTCTTCTGCAGCGAATGAGATTATAGGTAGATTTAAGTATTCATCTTGAGTTTCAAGTTTAATTTTTTCCATTATACTGTAGCCATACTCAAGGCCATAACCGAGTCCACCTATGTCTGTATCAATTATGATGTTTTCAAGAGGCAAGCCAAGGTCTGAGGTAAGGATATTCATTTCTTTTGCAAGGTTTATGTCAATAGGGGTTCTAATGACAAGTTTATGATTTCCACTAGCGGCGAGTGGCACAATATCTTTGTATGTATTTTCATTTGCAAATGCAATAATACTTTCCCTGTCAAGTGTCTGAATTAAGGCAGGAATTAGTTTTCTATCAATGTCATCGTTATTAACTCCTCTTATCATCAAAGGTTTTTTGACTTTTGGTAGTAATTTATTCAATAAATCTTTTGCTTGAGAAATTTCGTTTTCATTTGTGATATTGAATTTTAATCCAATGACATCGCAAGGCGTAGCTTGAGCTAGTTCCATTATTTCGTTAATATTTTTGTCTTTAAAAAAATCTTTAACTATTTGGAAGCTGTCGTTTGGGTTAAATATTGGAAGTTCCAATATTATTTTATTAAGCTTGTCTTTCACTTCTCACTCTATCCATTATTTCTTCAAATTCTTTTTCGTCAATAGTTTCTTTTTCAAGTAATTCTCTTGAAATTGCTTCAAGCATGTCTCTATTTTCTGTGAGAAGTTGTTTAGCTATTTCATATCTTTCATCAATGATATTTTTTATTTCGTTATCAATTTCATAAGCAATTTGCTCGGAGTAATCTCTTTGATGCCCGAAATCTCTTCCCATAAAGACATTTTCTTGATTTTTGCCATAAGTCATATTACCGAGTTTATCAGACATTCCCCAAGCAGTTACCATTTTTCTTGCGATATTTGTGACATTTGTAAGATCTTGAGATGCGCCTGTACTTACTTTATCGGCTCCATAGACAATTTCTTCTGCTGCGCGACCGCCAAGTGATACGGTGATTTCTGCGAGTAATTTTGCTTTACTTGTGTGTACTCGTTCATCCTTTGGTCTTGTCCAGGTTATGCCGAGTGCCCATCCTCTTGGAATTATTGATACCTTATGCAATTCATTGCCATCTTTTACCAGTTTTGCAATCAGTGCATGACCGACTTCATGGTAAGATGTAAGTTCTTTATCCTCATCAGTCATTACTTTACTTTTCTTTTCTATACCTGCGATTACGCGATCTATAGAATTGTCAACGTCTTCCATTGAAATACTTGATTTGTTATTTCTTGCTGCAAGCAGCGCTGATTCATTCAAAAGGTTTTGTAAATCAGCACCTGTAAATCCAGGAGTACGTTTAGCAAGAATTTTTAGATCAACTTCGCTATCCAGTTGTTTATTTTTAGCATGGACCCTCAAAATTTCTTCTCTACCTTTTACATCAGGTGCGTTAATATAGATTTGTCTATCGAAACGCCCAGGTCTTAAAAGTGCGTTATCTAAGATATCAGGTCGGTTTGTAGCAGCGATTACGATGATGTTTGTATTTTCATCAAAACCGTCCATTTCAACGAGCAACTGGTTGAGTGTTTGTTCGCGTTCATCGTGTCCTCCGCCTAATCCTGCACCGCGTTGACGACCTACTGCATCAATTTCATCAATAAATATAATGCAAGGCTGATGTTTTTTTGCTTGATCAAACAAATCTCTTACGCGGCTTGCTCCGACACCTACAAACATTTCAACAAAGTCAGAGCCGCTTATTGAGAAAAACGGAACTCCTGCTTCTCCTGCTACAGCTTTTGCCATGAGTGTTTTACCGGTACCAGGAGGTCCCACCAGTAAGACACCTTTAGGTATTCGTGCACCTAGTTTTAGATATTTTGCACCGTTTTTTAAAAAGTCTACTATTTCTTCTAATTCTTTCTTTTCTTCATCAATACCTGCCACATCTTTAAAAGTTGTTTTCACTTTACTGTCAAGCATCATTTTAGCTTTACTTTTTCCAAAAGACATAGCTTGCGAACCACCTGCTTGAATGCTTTTTGCCATAACAACCAGAAATACTATGAATAACAGAGGCAGTAATAATGAACCAAGGATGCTCATTAATTGAGAACCGTCTTCCGGTTTGATTACTGATACTTCTGCATCTGAAGCTTCGAGTTTTTTCATAAGATCCGGATCATTTGGAGTTAATACTTTATACTGTATGACAGGTGCTTTTTTTTCAACTGCGACTCCAAAAGGGTTTTGTGCGCTTGGGGCTGTATCTACAGTTTTATTATCAGCTGCTGGTTGTACTTTCGGTACTGCTATCAAAAAATCACTAGCTTTTTCAATTGTCTTAAACTCGTTGTTTTCAAGTCTTTCTAAAAAGTTGGAATATGAAATTTCTGATGTACTCGTATTGGGACCAGCCAAAAATACAGATGATACAAAAACTAAAATAACTATGGCTAGGACAATGTACATACCCACTGATTGATTTTTATTCATTATAAACCCTCATCTTATGTAATCGTATAATAATTATACACAAAAATTACTTATTGTGAATAGTAAAAGTGTACTTTTAAATAAAGTGTTTTTGATAAAATGTTTCTTATTTATTTAAATATTCGATAATTTGTTCAAGTGCTTTTGCGCGGTGTGAAATTTTATTTTTTTCATATTCGCTTAATTCTGCCATTGTGCAGCTTTTTCCATCCACAGTAAAAATCGGATCATACCCAAAGCCGTTTATTCCTGCTTGTTTTTTGGCAATTTCTCCCAGACATTCTCCGCGTTTTTGGGTTAATACTTCTCCTTTTTCATTTACAAGAGTCATTACACATACGAATTTTGCCTTGCGATTTTTAATTTCATTCAAAGCATTCAATAGCTTATCAATTCTTTTTTGAGCAGTCTCAGCATAGCGTGCTGAGTGAATTCCAGGTGCACCGTTGAGGACATCAACGCAAAGTCCTGAATCATCTGCTAGTGCTGGTAATCCACTTAAACGTGCTGCTTCTTGTGCTTTTATCATAGAATTTTCTTCAAAAGTTTTTCCGTTTTCAACAGGATCAAATCCTTCAGGAGGTAGCACAAAGTCTACGTTGCAGCGGTCAGTGCAAATCGCTTTTAATTCTTCTAATTTATGTGGGTTTGATGTCGCAAATACAATTTTTTTCATTTTAGTAACCTGTAAAATTATTTTCCATAACGTCTTTGACGATTATGGAATTCTTTTAGCGCATTTGAAAGCGTTTGTTTATTAAATTCAGGCCAAAATTCAGGGATGATAAGTAATTCAGAATATGCAATTTGCCATAGAAGATAATTTGATACACGAATTTCTCCACCTGTTCTTATTAAAAGGTCAGGGTCAGGAATGTTTGCAGTGTAAAGATTTTGCGAAATTAATTCCTCAGTTACATCTTCCGGTTTTGTTCCGTTTTCGATAATTCGTTTGACAGCATTGGTAATTTCTGCGCGTGAACCATAATTAAATGCTATTTGTAAATGTACACCGTTGTTATTTTTTGTCACTTCTACTGCATTTGCAAGTATTTCTTGTAATTTTTTACTTAGTCTGGTCAGGTCACCAATAAAGTTTATTACAACACCGTTTTCATGCATTTCTGCCAGTTCATTTTTAATCGTTTGAGCGAGCAAATCCATTAAAAAGTCAACTTCCTCCTGTTTCCTATTCCAGTTTTCGGTGGAAAAAGCGTACACGGTAAGATATTTTATGCCAAAATCTTTACAAGCACGCAGTGTTGCCTTTAGGCTATCAACCCCTTTTTTATGACCGAAAGCTGAAGGAAGGTTTCTCAATTTTGCCCAGCGTCTGTTGCCGTCCATGATTATTGCGATATGTTGCAAATTGGTTTCTTTTACAATTTCTTTCTCTTTTGAATTTTCAATTTGTGTAATCATTTATCCTTGCCATTTTATTCCTGCTGTATATATATTATATTTCAAATATGTTAATAGTAAACATTTATGTTACAATGTTAAATGTGAGGTGAGTATGAAACGAGCAGCTGTGTTTGCGCATTATGATAAAGATAATTTGATAGATGATTATGTTATTTATTATTTAAGAGCTTTGAAGTCAGTGTGTAATAAGCTTGTATTTGTTTCTTGTTGTGAGTTATCCGAGAAAGAAAAATCAAAATTAATTGATATTGCTGATTTTGTGATTTGTGAAAAGCATGAAGAGTATGATTTTGGATCTTATAAACGTGGATATTTATGTTTGAAAAATAACGGAATTTTAGAAAATATTGAAAGTCTAATTTTTTCTAATGACAGTTGTTATGGACCTTTATTTGAACTAGAGCCGATATTTACAAAGATGGACGACTCAGATGGCGATTTTTGGGGAATTACAAAAAATAAGTTTGGTATGCGTAGACATAATGACAAATATGTTGTTTGCGTACGACCTCATTTACAAAGTTATTTTTTAGTTTTTAGTTATCGTGTTTTTAATTCAAATGTATTTGACCATTTTATTTGTGGTGTAAAAAAAGAAAAGATCAAGGATGACATAATTATAAATTATGAAATTGGTTTGTCCGAGACTCTTGTAAATGCCGGATTTGTTTCAAATGAGTATATTAAAGCTTTTTATCGTTTTAATCATGTAATACTTTCACTATGGAGACCGTTAGTTGTAAAATATAAAATGCCGTTTTTGAAGTGTAGTTTAATTAGGCTTGTTAACAAAAATATTGCCACAATTGCAGGTTGGAAATCTGTTATAACTAAACATACTGCCTATCCTGTTGAATTGATAGAAAACAATCAGGCAAGAACTTTAGTTTGTGCTTTTAATAAGTATACCCTTCCTAAAGGGATTAAGATTTTATGTTTTAATATTATGGCTATACTCCCTGGAATATTGAAACGTAAAGCTTCTTGTATTGTAAAAAACTATTTTCCTTGTTTTACCGATTAATTGTCGAATAAAGGGGAGTCTTTTAGCGGTATTCCTAAAATAGTTTTTATTTTTCTTGCAAGCAGTATTTTATATAATTTTATGTCTTTAGGAATTACATTGAATATTTTATGTAAGCTGGTTAGTATGAAAAGACATAATTCCTTGAACGTTGCTTTATTTTTTTTGAATACATCTAAGTATGCTAAAATGCTCAAAAAGAAGTTTGTTTTTTTGCGATTTTTGGAAATATAACTGTTTTTGTGTAATCTCCATAGAGTGAGCTTTTCAGGGATGTAATACACTTCATTTTGGTAGGTAATGTGAATATATAGCCACCAATCAAGTAGTTTGTCTACAGGGGTGTCAAAATTTTCATTATTAAGTAAACTTTTTTTAACCATTAGAGTTGAAAAAGTTAGAATTTTGTTTGATACATTTAAGTCCCAAAATATGTTACAGGGGTATCTTTTTTTAAGTAAAAAGTTATGATTAGATTTAAATATTGGTGTGTTTATATAAACTTTCTTTTCATCACCAAAAAGTTGCACATCATTGAAAATTAAGCCCACCTGTGGATATTTTTGTATTATATCAATTTTTTTCTTGAGATAATCAGCAGTAATTAAGTCATCACTTTCCAAAAAAACAACCCAATTACTCTGAGCCTTCGATATTCCAAGTAAGAGTGTCTCTTTTAGACCTTTATTTTGGTTGTTTTCGTGAGTGTGAAGTTTTATTCGGTTATCTTTTTCACAAAACTTTTTTATTATTTTGATTGAATTGTCGCTGGAGCCATCATCTACAATTATTAACTCCCAATTATTATACGATTGATTAAGAACGGAGTTAATTGTTTCTTCAATGTATTTTTCGTAATTGTAACTTGCTGTAATTATTGATATTTTCATAAGAAAATTTTACAAAAAACACCACATTTATCAAGGTGGTGTTTTTTTAAATAGCTATTATTTATTATTTATTATTTATTATTTATTGCAAATTTTATTTGGTTTTTGAAAATTTACCTGGAATTTCTTTAATATAGTTAATGACTGATTTGCCTAGATTACAAGCCTTTTCCCAGCTTTCAGTCGCAAACGCTTTTGTCGCATTCCAACCTTCGCTTAAGAAGTTTTTGCCTTTTGCATATAAATCTTTACCAAGTTCGCTAAAATTGGTATCTTTGATGAATTTTCCAATATTTTTGCGATAAATCACAGCTGCTGTAAGTCCTGCAATAGTACCTATGATACCAGCACTAACTGCGACTTTTTTTGCAGTACTTGTTGTTTGAAATTCAAAGTTATCTCCATTGTTGATTTTATCTGCATTTTTTACGAGCTGTTTTTGGAAGCTTTTTACAGAGATATCTTTAGTTTTGCCTGATGCATTTGTAATTCTTACTTTGCCAGCGGTGGTCATCTGTGCGGTGTTTCCACCGATGATTAACGGTTGTCCTACTACTTGAACTTGTGCCATAATTAATTAAACCTTTCTACATTTCACACTTTGTGATACTTTAGATAAAAACGATAAATATTCAAAGTTGCTATCTTTTTTTTGTATTGTAAAGAAAATTTTACAAAGCTAATTTTAAGTTTTGAGAAAATTATAGAGCAAACTGTTAGGTTTGCTCTGTAATTTAAAAAATTTCAATTTATCTATTTACGAACATCCTGAATATCCACAATTTAAGCAGATAAAGCAGCCTTCTGCCATTTGAATTTCATTACCGCATTCCGGACATTTAACCGTTTTGATTTCTCCTGTCGGTTCGTCTGACTCAATTGAAGTTTCTTCAACTTTAATCGGTTTAATTTCAGGTCGTTCTTCTTCTTTCTTTTTCGCATCCAAATTCATAGGCTGAAATTGGCGTGAATTATTTCGATATACTGTTATACCCTTCAAATTATTTTCATAAGCTAAGATATAAGCTTGTTCGATATCTTTTCTTGTTGCATTTTCTTCAAAGTTAACAGTTTTGGAAACGGCATTATCTGTATGTAATTGGAATGCTGCTTGCATCTTAACATGCCAATACGGTGAAACGTCATGTGCAGTTGCAAAGATACGTTTAACATTTTCAGGTACGCCATCGACATGAGCTACAGAGCCGTCTTTTGCTATCGCTTTCATTAACTCTTCTGAATATAGACCGTGTTCAATCATATAGTCTTTGAATATTGGGTTAATTTCTAGCATTTCAGTACCGTCCATAATCAGTCTTGAGAATACAAGACCAAACAATGGTTCAATTCCTCCTGATGCTGCTGCTATCATTGAAATTGTACCTGTAGGAGCTATACAAGTCGTTGTAGCATTTCTAATACCATGAATTTTAATTAAAGCATCCAAACTTTTCCATTGATCATCAGAAATTTTTCCGGCAGACTTACCTTTGTATTTGTTATACAAATAGTTTTCTTGGTCGTAGATACTACCTTTGAAATTGTTAAAACGACCTCTTTCTTTTGACAATTCTATTGATTCACATTTTGATTCATAATCAATAAATTCCATGATTTGTGAACCTAACTTAGTGCCTTCTTCTGAATTGTATGGAATACCCATTTTCATAAGTAAATCAGCCCATCCCATAACACCCAGACCTATTTTGCGATTATTTTGTACCATTTCAGAAATCTGAGGTAATGGGTAATTGTTGACTGCAATAACATTATCCAAAAAGCGTATAGCAGTTCTTGTTGTCTTAGCTAACAAATCCCAATCAATTTCTAAACCGTTTTCACCTTTTTTAACCATGAGTCCTAAGTTTATAGAACCTAAATTACAAGCTTCAAAAGGTAAAAGTGGCACTTCTCCACAAGGATTTGTAGATTCTATAGCTCCGATTAGCGGTGTAGGATTGTCATAATTCATCTTGTCTATGAATACAATTCCAGGCTCACCATTTCTCCAAGCACCATCAATAATCATGTCAAATACTTTTTTGGCGCTTAATTTTCCGACAACTTCATTATTTTGCGGATTAACAAGCTCATAGTCTTCGCCTTTGATATATGCATCCATGAATTTATCGGTAATAGCTACAGAAATATTGAAATTGTTTAATTTGTTATTATCAGATTTACATTCTATAAAATCCAAAATGTCAGGGTGGTCAACTCTTAAAATACCCATATTGGCACCACGTCTTGTACCACCTTGTTTTACTGCTTCTGTTGCAGCATTAAATACTTCCATAAATGATACAGGACCTGAAGATACACCCATAGTAGAACGAACGACGCTATTTTTAGGTCTTAATCTTGAAAAAGAAAATCCAGTTCCACCACCTGATTTATGTATAAGGGCTGTATTTTTGATTGTTTCAAAAATACTGTCTAAAGAATCATCTACAGGAAGTACAAAGCAAGCAGCTAACTGTCCCAATTCTCTTCCTGCATTCATCAAGGTCGGTGAATTTGGCATGAAATATCTGCTTGTGATTGCTTCATAAAATCTGTCGGAGAGTTTGTCTACATCTGCTTGTGATTTGTTAAACTTCAAATCTCCGGCTGCAATTGCATCAGAAACTCTTCTAAACATATCTGCAGGTGTTTCAATACAATTCCCTTGTTTATCTCTTTTTAAATAACGCTTTTCCAAAACTTTTACAGCGTTTTCGGTCAAGTCTAATTTTTCTTCAGTGGTGTTCACATTAACCTCCCTATCCCTTATAACACTTTTTATTGAATGTAACCACAAAAACATGCCTCAAGCATGTCCGTTACTTAATTCTACATCAACTAGTCGTTTCTTTGCAACATGATGATTTATATTTGTTAACATAAAAAATTTTAGTTAAGAGGTACTTTTATAACAAGCTTTTTATAAAAAATATTTTTTAACATTTGACCTCGTTTGGTTTGTAAAAATTCATGTTTGTGCCATAATTTTAGTGAAGCTAAATATATAATAGCGAAGTACTAATATAATTTAAAAAGGAAAGACAAAATGGCAAGAAAAACTCCATTGGAAAAAATCAGAAACATTGGTATTGCTGCGCACATTGATGCGGGTAAGACCACTACAACTGAACGTATTTTGTTCTATACCGGTAAAACTCACAAAATCGGTGAAACTCACGATGGTGCAGCTGTTACTGACTTTATGGAACAAGAAAAAGAACGTGGTATCACAATCCAATCAGCTGCTGTTACTGCTGAATGGAAAGGACATCAGATTAACATCATTGACACCCCTGGACACGTTGACTTTACAATTGAGGTTGAACGTTCTTTACGTGTATTAGACGGTGTTGTTGCTGTATTTTGCGCAGTAGGTGGTGTGCAATCTCAATCAGAAACAGTTTGGAGACAAGCTAACAGATACGAAGTACCTCGTATGGTATTCGTAAATAAAATGGACAGAACTGGTGCTGATTTTTATAGAGTAGTTGATCAAATTAAAAACAGATTAGGTGCAAATGCTGTACCTATCCAGTTGCCTATCGGTGCTGAAGATAAATTCACAGGTCTTGTTGATTTAATGACAATGAGAGCAGAAATTTATACTAACGATTTGGGTACTGATATTAGGGAAGAAGAAATTCCGGCAGATTTGCTTGAAAAAGCTCAAGAATACCACGATGCTATGGTTGAAGCTATTGCAAGTGAAGATGATGCATTAATGGAAAAATATTTCGAAGATCCATCTACAATTACAATAGATGAATTGAAGGCTGCATTGAGAAAAGCAGTTTGTGAAAACAAAATTGTACCTGTATGCTGCGGTACAGCATTCAAGAACAAAGGTGTACAACTTTTGTTGAACAGCGTTGTAGACTATATGCCATCACCTGTTGATGTTAAGGCTATCGAAGGTGAATTGGAAGATGGAACAAAAACAGAAAGACATTCATCAGACTCAGAACCTTTCTCAGCTTTGGCATTTAAAGTAATGACAGACCCTTATGTAGGTCGTTTAACATTCTTAAGGGTATATTCAGGTGTAATTACATCAGGATCTTATGTACTAAATGCTACAAACGGTAAAAAAGAACGTATAGCAAGATTGGTTCGTATGTATGCAGACCAAAGACTTGAAGAAAGTGAAGTGTATGCTGGTGATATTTGTGCAGCAGTTGGTTTGAAAGATACAACAACCGGTGATACGTTATGTGATGAAAAAGCTCCAATTATCTTGGAAAAAATGACATTTCCAGAGCCTGTAATTTCAGTTGCTATTGAGCCAAAAACAAAAGCTGACCAAGATAAAATGGGTATAGCACTTCAAAAGTTAGCAGAAGAAGATCCATCATTCCGAGTAAAATCTGATACAGAAACAGGTCAGACAATTATTTCCGGTATGGGTGAGCTTCACTTAGATATCATCGTAGACCGTATGTTGAGAGAATTCAAAGTGGAAGCTAATATTGGTAAACCGCAAGTTGCATATCGTGAAACTATCCGTGGTACTGCTGATCAGGATTCTAAATTCATCCGTCAGTCAGGTGGTAAAGGTCAATATGGTCATGTAAAAGTTAAGATCTCTCCAGCTGAAGAAAATGCAGGATTTGTATTTGAAAATAAAATCGTTGGTGGTGCTATTCCTAGAGAATACATTGAACCTGCAAGAAAAGGTATGGAAGAAGCTTTAGAAGGCGGTATTTTAGCTGGATTCCCAATGATAGATGTAAAAGTTGAGTTATACGATGGTTCATATCACGAAGTCGACTCTTCAGAAATGGCGTTCAAAATTGCGGGATCTATGGCTATTAAGGAAGGTTGTCGCAAAGCTCAGCCTTGTATATTAGAACCAATGATGAAAGTTGAAATTGAAATTCCTGATGAATTTACAGGAACAATCATCGGTGATATATCAAGACGTCGTGGACGTGTTGAAGGTCAAGAGCCTTTGGGTAACACAGGTAACGTAATTGTAAGAGCTATTGTACCTCTTGCAAATATGTTCGGTTATGCAACTGATTTGAGATCTAACACTCAAGGACGTGGAACATTCTCAATGGAATTCAACCATTACGAACAAGTTCCTGCAAACATCGAAAAAGAAATTATCGAGAAATCAGGCGCTAAAGCGTAAGTTGTTACAATCCAATATATAAAGAGGCTGTTAACAACAGCCTCTTTATTTATGTTAACTTTTCAGGTCACTGCTAACTAAGACAGGGCATCATTCAAAAAACAAAAGTGCAGCTCTGCACAGTAAGTTGTTAATCCGCGATACAAACAACATAAGCACGCTGACCTGAAGCGTTATATACAGTATAGCCATCGCGAAAAATAGAGGCACGTTTCGTCCAGTCATAGTCGAAAATTCGTGCATATGATGATTCTCTACCATTCTCGAGTTCACCTGATAAAATAGCAAACCAGCCTCCAGAGAAGGAAAACCCCATTTTAAAGGTTTTATTCTCATCAATTTTTCCATAGCTTGTTGTTTCATCAGCATAAATTGTTGTTTCTGGGTATAAGTCTTTTGCTAATTGGTCTAATTGTGATTGTGTCGGCATGTTTTGTACACCACCACATTGTTTAACTGCGCCTCCCCAGTAGTCCCCATAGCTGCCACCAGAATAACATACTTCTATTCCAAGTTTATCCTTTAAAGTTTGGCATTCTTCCATAGTTAAAGACTTAGGTCTAAATGGTGCCGTGAAACATGTTCCGTCGCTTAGTTCTATTGCGCAGTTGATATTACCAAGACTTAAAACATTAATACCTCTTAAATCTTTTCCGCTTTGGTTTGGGGTTTTAAATCCGTCTGTATCATATAACATTGCGATGCAATTTATTCCTGTGTATTGATTGTTGTATGGATCTTGTGTGCAGGCAGGGTTATATGCGATAATACCAGTGACGCCATTTGCAAACTGAATACCTATATTTTCCGTTTCCCAGTTTTCCTGTCCGAAATGTTTAGCATTTTTGATTTTAGACATTTCAATTTCTTCGTTGTCAGCGCCCCAGCGGATTTTTTCCTCGAAGCAGGAGGTTAATTCGTTGTTGTTGCAAATCTTGTTAATTTTAATATTTTTAGCCAGTTCGTTTACAAAGTCTAGTGTATTTGCATGTCCGGCTAATGTTTCTTGAGTGTTCATACTTTTTAATGCTTCTTCAAGTTTCCTTTCGAATACTGTTGATGCAGTATTCCAAGCTTTTTGTTGATGATTTTCTATCATTGTAGGAATTGTTAATATAGCTACTAATCCTATCACGCTCAATGTGATTAGTAGTTCTGCTAATGTGAAAGCTTTTTGGGCTTGTTTTTTGTTCATGGTGTATCCTTTCATTATAATTATTTTTTATTCATTATAATGAATTTATTTGCAACTGTCAAGTAGATAGAATATAACTATGAACATTGATTTAATAAAATTAGGTCAGAAAATAAAATTTGAGCGAGTGAAACGAAATTTAAGCCAAGAAAAATTGGCTGAACTCGCAAGTCTTTCCGTTCATGGATTGAGCAATATTGAGACAGGTAAAACCGATATTCGTTACACAAACTTATTGCAGATTTCAAAAGCATTTGATATGAAAATTTGTGAGCTGCTGGATTTTAGCCTGTGATATTGTGTTGATTTGTTTATTCAAAATAAAAAACCACTTTTCAAAAAAGTGGCATAAAAATTAGTAGGGAAATAGGGAAAATGTATAATTTTTTTAAGAAAAGATGCTAAAAGTCTTTTCTACGTTTTTATCTACAACGCTTTTAACAGAATCATATTCAGTTTGCAGTGTATTGTGTTCTGTATCAAGTTTTTTTAATTGAAGGTCATATCTGTTGTCTTTTCTTTCCAAGTCTTCTAAAGCTTGAGTGTATTTTCTTTCAGCTTCAGCTATTTTAGCTTCATCTTTAACTTCTTGGATTGATTCATCTTCGCTTAGAGTTGTCGCAACGAAACCGCCTTCACTTGTTGAATAGTATTCAAGTTTGAAGTTACCTTTTTTCAACTCACTAATGAATGTGGAAGCATCGCTTAGTGGTGATTTATTCATATCATCATCACTGGATGAGTATATAAAGTGAGCACTATCATTATTAGCTTTGTTAGGGTCATTTGTATATGTAAAATAATCGCCGGAAAGCATTCTATTAAACAAATTTTCGTAGTAAGTAATCATTTGTTTGTTTTCAACATTATAGGCAGTTTTAGCAGGAGTTGCAGACTGACTGCAATAAGATTCAGTAAGAGCCATTGCATAGTTGTATAAATCGCGTTGCTCTTGAGTTGTACCTTCAAAGTTGATTGGTTTTACCGTGCCACCTTCTGTGTATGTAGCATATCCTGAACCGGCAGCCCCGAATGACATCCAACCAAAGCCAAAATCGTGCTCAGAATCACCATATTCAATTCCAACACTTGTTAAGTATTCATCCCAAGCTTGGTGAATTTTTTCTTCTGTTTCAGTATCATTACCGTTAGCAAGTTTAATATCAGGATCGATATCGGACATTGAATATCCGTATAACGCTAAGAATTTGTTTAATTCACCATTACTTTGTTTAAATCTATCGGCTTGTTCTTCAGTGACAAGTACACGTCCTTTAGTATCGCTTACGATATATTGTTTTCCGAGTTCTGCCACTTGTGAGCTTGTAATCAATGCATAATTCAAATCGCTATAGTTAGCTTCAGCGCCGTTAAAGCTTGTGAGTACGGTATACTTTGTAGCAGACAAGGCATTATTGTATTCAGCGTTTATCTGATCAGTCTGATTGGCTAATCGTTCTTTAGCATAGGACACTGCTTGACCAGACTGTTCATTATCGGTCAAACGAGCGGTTATACTTAGTAATCTTGCCTGACTGGCAGCCATACCCATAGCTTCAAAATCCTTTCATTAGATCTACGACTTTTACATCGATACTGACGGCTTATGTTTGTGAAAACTTTAGGCATGTTTTTACTATGTTAACATTTTGTTACAAAAAAGACGACTTAATGTCGTCTTTTTTCTTTTGAGAGTGTAATTTTATCCTAATAGCTATTCATTAACAGCTTCTAGACATTCTTCGCAGATGCCATCGGAATTTAATTTTCTATATTTCCAACAGCGAGCGCATTTTTCACCTTCTGCTTTTGTGACCCAGACGGTTAGATTGTCTTCTGTATGCTCATTTAAAACATTATCAGGAGCTGAATCAGTTAGATAAGCTTGTGAGGTGATGAATATGTTACATAATTCACTTTCATTAGCCTTAAGCACTTTGTCGTTTTCAGCTTTAATATATACAGCGACTTCAAGAGAACTACCCACTTTTTTATCAGCTCTAAGTGGTTCAATTGCTCGAGTAACGACTTCACGTGCTTTTAAAATTTCGCTAAATTCAGCTTCAATATTTTCATTGTTCCATTCACTGTGAACTTTTGGCCAGTTGGAGAGCAAAATACTTTCTAAGCCTGCTTTTTGAGGCTCTGGAACACTCATCCAAATATCTTCAGCCTGATGAGGCATAACCGGAACTAAAAGTCTTACGAGTGTTTGAGAGATTTCATACAACACAGTCTGACAAGCACGTCTTGAAAGTGACTTTTTGCCTGCTGTGTATAGTCTGTCTTTAACTATGTCGAGGTAGAATGAGCTCAAATCGACTGCTGCAAAATTCTGCAGGTGTTGGAAATACTTATAGAACTCATAATTTTCAAAAGCTTCGGTTACTTGTGTAATAAGCTGATTGAGCTTATGCAAAGCGAACTTATCAATATTTTTCAACTCGTCATACTTAACGTAATCTTTTTCAGGGTCAAAGTCAAAGAGGTTACCTAATAAAAATCTTGAGGTATTTCTTGTCTTTTTAAATATCTCGACGAGTTGTTTAACGATGTTATCTCCGATTTTGGTATCGTTTCTGTAATCTACAGAAGCCGCCCAAAGTCTTAGTATATCAGCGCCGTAAGTTTTGATTATGTCATCCGGTCTAATGTAATTACCTAAAGATTTTGACATTTTTCTACCGTCTTCACCGAAGACGAATCCGTGAGTTAACACGGTTTTATACGGTGCTTTATTTTGAGTAGCGATAGATGTAAGCAATGAAGACTGGAACCAACCTCTGTGCTGGTCAGAGCCTTCCAAGTACATATCGACAGGGGTATGACCGAGCTGTGTAGCACGTTTTTCAACGACTGCGCGCCAAGTGATACCAGAGTCGAACCAAACGTCCATTATGTCATTTTCTTTTTTGAAATGGTTTTTACCGCATTTAGGGCATACAAAACCGTCAGGTAAAAGCTCGTTTGCGCTGTATTTAACCCATGCGTCAGAACTTTCTTTTTCGAAAATTCCAGCGACATTTTCAATTGTTTCATCTGTTACAATGACTTCTCCGCAGTCTTCGCAGTAGAATACAGGGATTGGAACACCCCAAGCGCGTTGACGTGAAATACACCAATCAGAGCGGCCTTCAACCATGTTGGAAATTCTAGCCTCTCCACTTGCAGGGATCCATTTTACATTTTTAATTGCATCGAGTGTCTGTTGTCTGAATTTGTCGACTTTAACAAACCATTGTGGTGTTGCACGGTAAATTACAGGATTTTTACATCTCCAGCAGTGTGGGTAGCTATGTTGAATATCAGCTTTTGCAAGCAATGCACCTGCTTTTTCTAATTTTTCAATAACTATGCTGTTGCCTTTGTAGTAAGGAATACCTTCCAAATCACCTGCTTCACTTGTCCATACACCTTTTGAATCAAGTGGAGAGAGTACATCAAGGTTATATTTACAACCGACTTCATAGTCTTCAAGACCGTGACCCGGAGCAGTGTGTACAGCACCTGTACCAGCATCGGTTGTAACGTGTTCACCGAGAATTATCGGTGATTTTCTATCATATAGCGGATGTTGTGTGTTCAAAAGTTCTAAATCTTGTCCTACACAAGACCCTAATACTTTTATATCTTCTTCTTTCCAGTCAACACCTTCAAGGAATGACGCAAGAAGTGCTTGCGCTGCAAAATATACATCACCTTTATACTCAAAGAATGTGTATTCAAATTTTGGATGCAAACTTATTGCCAAGTTAGAAGGAATTGTCCAAGGAGTTGTAGTCCAAATTACTGCGTATAAGTCTTTTTCACTGTCTATTTTAGCGGCTTTGAAAGCTTTTTTCTTATCTTCTTCGTCGAACTTAAATCTTACATAAATAGAAGTTGAGGTATGGTCGGCATATTC
Source organism: Candidatus Gastranaerophilales bacterium (assembly GCA_944324175.1). Classification (GTDB taxonomy): domain Bacteria; phylum Cyanobacteriota; class Vampirovibrionia; order Gastranaerophilales; family Gastranaerophilaceae; genus CALUVH01. The sequence continues at coordinate 27,356 of CALUVH010000021.1, forward strand.
AACTTCAGCCTCAGCGAGTGCAGTCTCACAAGATGCACACCAATATACAGGTTTAAGCCCTTTTTCGATATAACCTTTTTTGTACATATCGCCAAATACTCTTACCTGTTCAGCTTCAAATTCAGGGTTGATGGTTAAATAAGGGTTTTCCCAGTCGCCCCAAACTCCTAAGCGTTTAAATTCACTTTCTTGACCTGTCAAATTTTTATGAGCGAATTCACGGCATTTTTGTCTTAATTCAAAAGGAGTCAAAGCAGCTCGCCCGCCTTTGATGTTTTTAACAACAGCGTTTTCAATTGGTAGACCATGACCGTCATAGCCCGGAACATACGGGGCATAAAATCCTGATTGTGATTTGTATTTAATAAGAATATCTTTAAGAATTTTATTCAAAGCTGTTCCAACGTGGATTTTTTCAGAGCTTAAATATGGAGGTCCGTCGTGAAGAACGAATGAATTTACTTTATCTCGTTGCGCGATATTTTTTTCATAAATTTCATTCTCATTCCAGAATTTCTGAATTTCTAGCTCTCTTACAGCTGCATTAGCTCTCATAGCAAGAGTAGTTTGCGGCAAATTTAACGTATCTTTGTACTCAACTTTTGTACTTACTTCATTACTCATAATCAATTATCCTTTATCAGTTATAACTATTTTTTCTTCTTTGATTTTAACCTCATCAGCGTGTAAAAATCTCTGTTTTAAATCCTCACCAAGACTTTCGGCTTTTGAAGCTTTAACGAATTCATTCATCTTATCATAATCAAATTCATTTTCCCATCTTGCAATTACGACTGTTGCGATGCAGTTACCGATCAAGTTGACAGTCGTCCTTCCCATATCAAGAATTTGGTCGATACCGAGAAGAATTGCTACGCCTACGATTGGAATATTAAAACTTGCCAAAGTTCCTGCAAGCACAATTAAAGATACTCTTGGAACACCTGCAACACCTTTGCTGGTAAGCATTAGTGCAAGCATAATAATTAATTGTTGATTCAAATCGAGGTGAATTCCAACGATTTGAGATGAGAATAGGACAGCCATAGCAAGATATAGCGTGCTACCGTCAAGATTGAAGGTATATCCCGTAGGCATAACAAATCCGACGATATTTTTAGGTACTCCGAATCGTTCCATAATTTCCATAGCTTTAGGAAAAGCAGCTTCTGAGCTTGCTGTGGTAAATGCTAAAAGAGCTGGTCCTTGTAATGCTCTTATAAGACTTCTAAATGATATTTTTACAATTTTGCAAGCAATGATAAGCACAAGTAATACGAATACTGCGAGAGCAACGTATAATGCGCCTATAACTTTTGCATAATTTTTAAGTATATTAAGTCCGTTTGCACCAACTGTAGAGGCTATAGCTCCGAATATTCCCAATGGCGCAAAGTACATAACATACTCAGTAAATTTAAACATTATTTGAGATACGGAGTTTAGCAAATCCAAAACGGGTTTTGCCTTTTCACCCACTGCTATTATTGATAGGGCAAAGAAAATTGAGAATACAACAATTTGCAAAAGGTTTCCATGAGCCATAGCATCGACTACACTTGTCGGAAAAATGTCAGTTACCATACTGCTAATCGAAGTATGAGCCTGCGTTGCAGCCATAAGTCCGGCTTCTTGCATGTGAAGTGCGTGAGCTGATGTCCCATTGACAAATCCGACTCCGGGTTTGAATAGGTTCCCCATCGTAAGTCCGATGATTAATGCAAGTGTTGTTACAATCTCAAAGTAAATAATTGTTTTTAACCCGATTTTCCCGAGACTTTTTGCATCACCATGTCCTGCGACTCCAACTACTAAAGTCGCGAACAGCAAAGGTGCGATGATCATCTTAACCATACGTAAGAAAATCTCTGCAAACGGGCGCATTTTAACCGCAAAATCAGGGGCAAAATGACCGACCAGCACACCCAATAAAAGGGCTATAAATATCATAGCTGTGAGTCTAGAATGTTTCAATAGTAATTACCTCACTAGCTAGTGTACTATAAACATAATAATTAGTAAAATGTTAGTTTAAAAATTGTAAAATCATTTTAAATAGAAATTAATAATTGTAACGAAAATTAAAGCCTTGCAGTGTTGAGAAGCGAGGCTTTTTCTCCTGTGGATGAATGAAATTTTCATTCCCCCCTTGCGGAGCATCAAAAAATACGTTATAATCGAAATATGAGTATTACGTTTAGAAATACAATCAGGTTGGAAGAATATGCAGGCATGGGGT
>CALUVH010000022.1 GCA_944324175.1 Candidatus Gastranaerophilales bacterium
GTTTTCACGGGGGGGGGGGCAACTTCTAAAGGCTCAGCAAAAGCGTTTCACGCGGATGATAAAAAAGACACAAGTTAACGAACTTGTGTTGGTGTGTATAAAGAGCAATAAATCAACTTAAAAGGTAGAATTATTTAATAAAAGGAATTAATGGTCAGATTAATAAAAATAAAGGAGGTATAAATGACCCAATTTAGGAAAAAGCTTGATTTGAACAAGAGTGAAACTGCGTTTACACTGGCAGAAGTTTTAATCACGCTGAGCGTAATCGGCATAGTTGCAGCGCTGACAATTCCAAGCATGATAGAGAACCATAACAACAAAGCTTGGAAAACCGCAAAGGACTTGTGGGACAAGAAACTTGTCGAAGCAACACGTCAAATGAATATAGACGGAGTAATGACAGGAGTAGCAAGCAGTACAGAAGATTACATGAACTATTTTAAGAAATATGTAAAAGTAATCAAAACCTGCGAAAACGATAAACTAGAAAACTGCTACGCAACAAAATTTGTCCAAACAGGCGATAAAGAAACAGAAGTAGAAGTAAACAGCCTAACAACCGCAAGCAAACTCGGTCAAAAGAATTGGAATACAAATACAATGGGATTTGTGATAGCAGATGGTACAACAGTCGTGATGGCATACAACCCGAATTGCAGTAGCGTTGACCCATTTAGCCAAGAAGGTCAAAGCGGTCAGGTAGGTTGCATGAGTATGTTGATAGATGTAAACGGTAAAAAAGGCCCAAATAGAGTAGGAGATGATATAGAATTAAAGAATGCAACAATCTCAACGTGCGATATGAAATTCCAAGACAAATGTATAGCAGCAAGTGATATCTATCCAACAACACCGATAAGCACCTGCATAGGAAGCGGCAATGAAGAATACGATGACCGTGGCAACCACTATGATTGTGCAACAAACCATTGGGCAGGAGCAAAGAAAGCATGTGCAGAAAATGAAATGCGCTTACCAACGATGCAGGAATTAGCGGATGTGGCTACCTACATCTACAAACAGGAATCCAACCCGATAGGAGCACATGAAGACCGCAGCAACATAACTCCAGATCCAGAACGAGCAACTGAACTCAATTGGCCCACTACCGGCAGGGACTATTGGTCGAGTGAGGGCGCCGATAGCAACAACTACGCCTACGCACTCACTCGCGGCTTCGACTCTTCCGACAGTCGCTGGTACTACTCCTACCGCGTGTACCACTCTAGCCCCCGCGCTAGGTGTTTTAGTAAATAGTGACGATGTGCTTGTACAATGTACATAATGCAAATAATGTTTTGAAACAACAACACGCAGGTGTCTAATCGGCACCTGTTGTGTATAATTATATAATAGAGCCTGACGGCTCAGTTTATGTAGGTCGGATTTACTAATCCGACAATAAAAAAACGATAATAAACTCAATAAGTCTAATAATGGTATTTTTTAGAGCCTATCGGCTCAGCTGTTTATGTAGGTCGGATTTACCAATCCGACGATAAACAGAGCTATGAAATTGGGTTGCGTGTGACAAAAAACAATAACAACACGCAGGTGCCTAATAGGTACCTGTTTGTTATAGCTGTGGTGTTTGTGTGCGCGGTTTTATTTCTTCCTAAAACTTATATTTCCCGCTTGAACTCATCTGAATAGAGGTTTACTTTTTGAAAAAAAACATTAAAAATATCGTTATGAAAAGAATGTATTTAATACTGTTTTTATTATTTTTATTGAGCGGCGGATGTGCTTTTGCTGACGGTGATTTGTGGGATAATTACGGTGACAATAATGCTTATGGACAAAAAGCAGTTAGCGATGAAGAGTTTAACAGTGTTGTAGATAAGCTTAAAGAAAAAAAGTATGGGAAGAAAAAGAATAAAAATATTCCCAAAGGCGAAAATTACCGACAGAGTAACGAGACAAAGTTTATAAATAAAGTGGATGAAGAGCTTCCTATCTTGTGTATTCCAACGCCCCTGTATGCGGATGTAAACCATATTATTCCTGTGGGGCATTACCAGATTGTAGGGGAAAAAGTCAATGGTGAGCCTGTTATAAAACTTTATCAGGCGCATTATCTTATCGCCAAGCTCCCTGCTTGTGAAACCAAAGACGATTTTAACCAAGAGCATATCAATTTTGTTGATTTAATTCAGGAAGATGATGAAAGTAAGGTTAAAATAATATTCGGGAATGTTGATTTTAACGCGTACACGATTTTAGATATAGCAAAGCAAAAAAACGAACAAGAGTAAGTTTTGTGATATAATTTGGTTAGAGTTGAATAGTGAAAACGGTAAGGGGAAAAATTATGTCAAGAGCTATTGTTATGGTAATAGATTCCTGCGGTATTGGCGCGTTGCCTGATTGTCGGGAGTTTAATGATGTACCGGAATGTAATACACTGCGTAATGTATGCGCATTCAATCATGGGCTTAACCTGCCTAATTTAGCAAAGCTTGGTCTAGGTAATATTCAAGACTTTGAAGGTATTCCAAAAGATTTAGACTGCATAGCTCAATATGGCACAATGAAAGAAAAATCTAAAGGAAAAGACACAACGACAGGACATTGGGAGATTGCCGGACTCGTTTCAGAAAAACCGTTTGCGACTTTCCCTGAAGGGTTTCCTAAAAAGTTGATTGATGAATTTATCCAAAAGACAAATTGCGGTGGTGTGCTTGCAAACTGCCCTGCAAGTGGTACGAAAATTATTGAACAACTTAACGATACTCATCAAAAAACAAAATTTCCGATTGTCTATACAAGCGCTGATAGTGTTTTTCAAATAGCTGTAGATACTGACTTGATCCCACTTGAGCAGTTGTATAGTTGGTGTGAAATTGCGCGAAATATCCTTGATGAAGGAAATTATAATGTTTCGCGAGTGATAGCTCGTCCGTATAAAGTGCTTGAGGGTAAGCCGACAAGAATTTCGAAAGATAGACGCGATTATTCTATGAAGCCTTCTCATACGATACTTAATGATATTAAGGATGCAGGAATGAAAGTCGTTGGGATTGGTAAAATTGAGGATATATTCTCAAAATCAGGGATTACCCATGCTATTCATACAGGTTCCAATAAAGAGGGGTTAGAGTTGACTTTGAGCGCGATTAATGAAACTTTAAACCTTGAAGAAATAGCTTACCCTGATTATAAAAACACAGATAAAGAAAATTACTTAATCTTTACAAATCTTGTGGATACGGATATGCTTTTCGGACACAGAAATGATGCAAAAGGCTATGGTCAGGCGCTTGAAGAAATTGATAGATATTTAAAAGAAATTCTAGCCCAACTGAGGGAGGACGACTTACTTATTATTACAGCAGATCATGGTTGTGATCCGACCGTCGAAGGAACTGACCATACACGCGAATATGTTCCGCTGCTTGTGTTTAGCAGGAATTTGCCTCCTAAAAATTTGGGTTTAATCGACGGTTTTGATTATGTTGCAAAAATTATTAGGGACTGGATATTTTAAATTTTTATTATATAATGAGTTTGACGAGTGATCGTCAATGTATTACAAAAAATAAGGAGATATTAACATGACAGTTAAAGTTAACGATTCTTGTATCGGATGCGGCGCTTGCGAATCAATTTGTGACGCAGTATTTTCAATAGACGGTGTTGCTCAAGTTGATGAATCAGCTGTTGCAGACAACATGGATTGCGTTAAAGAAGCAGCAGAAGCTTGCCCAGTTAGCGCTATCGAAATTGAATAGTTTTTAAGTATTCAAAATAAAAGAAGGTGGTTGTTGATTTTTACAGCAGCCACCTTCTTTTTTGTATTAGATGTTGTTAATTAAAAAGACGGAGCAGAGATTTTCTCTGCTCCGTCTTGTGTTTGTATTAAATTCTTTTCGAATTATACACCAGCTAAAGCTGTAGCTTCTTTTACTACTGATTGTAAAGCTTCCAATGCATCTGCAGGAAGTTTATCAATACCAGCTTTTTCTGTTTCTCTTGATTTTACGAATTCGATTCTATCGTTCATACGTGCTACAAATTGTGCTGCATATTCTTTGTTTGAGAATGATGCGTCAAAGCCTTCTACATCCATGATTTCGATGTCTGAGAAGTTTTCCCATTTGTGGAATTTAGCACTACCTTCTACGATAGCTTCGATTATTCCCAATGTATGAGCAGGTTTTACCTTTGTTCCCATAAATTCACCGGTGTTCAAGATGTAACAATCAACGCCGTCAGCGATTAATTGTTTAAATCTTGTGTAATCTACTGATAATGGATATACTCTGAATGGGTTTGCATATGGTTCTACAACTAATGCGTTAGGATCTACTCCTGCTGCTAGTCTTTCTGCTGAAGAACGTTTTGTAGCTAATGTTGCACCCATTGCTGAGCCTAATGAAGCTCCTGACAATTTCAATACTGGTGGAATTGTAGGGTCTTTCATTAACCAGAAAATAGCGTTGATTGGTTGGTCGATTCTGTCTACACGGTTTGGTGACCATAATTTTGACTTAACTGCACGACCGTTACCGTTTCTGATATCTTCTGTTACTGATACTACTTTGCCATCAGCCAGTTGGATTGCACCAGCGTTTTGCTGTGTCAAAATGTATTTGTTGTCATCACATCCGATAGGATAGTCTGCTGTTTTATCAAAGTATGCAGGTTCCAATGCAATTGTGTATTTGTCATGTACATTGATGATGAATGCGTCATCGTGCAATACTGTGATGTTATATTTGTTGTTGTGTTTAGCGTGGGTAATGGTTGATTTACCTGAACCTGAAAGTCCAAATACTGCTACTTGGAATGATTTTCCATTATCTAAGTTGTAACGTTTCATACCACCATGGCAAGATGCGTACCCGTTTCTTGCTGCGCAACCCCATGCTAATGTTAATGTTCCTTTTTTGTGTTCTCCAAAGTATCTCATACCCAATATTGCAGCACAGTTGTGTTCAGGATCAAAGAATGTCAAACCATATGGAAAATCAGGGTGTGACCAGTCAGGATCTGAGAATACATAGATGTCACCATCTGGCAATTCTCTTGATTCGGCGTACATATTTGCGTATGCTTCGTTGATGTATTGGAAGTTTAACATCCAAGAATACATTATATTTTCAAATCCTTCAGGTATCATTAAGTGTGCTTTTACCATGAAGTCTTCTTCCAAACCTACTACTACTTCGGTTTTGTACATCAATTTATCACGTGTTTGATAAATTGCTTCACGGATAATTGGCAATAAATATTTTAAATCGCAATTAGGTTCACCAACGATTTTTCTTGCTGCAGCACAGCGACCTACTACTGTTCCGTCGTTGAATAACAATTGATTTGCTCCTTGTGGAAGACCTACTTTTTCAGGTTTGTATACAGGCATGCCTGTTAATTCAATTGTTCCTGGGCTGTTTTTAGCCAATTTGTACGCTTCAGATACTGTCTTTACTTCTTCGACATTGTTACCAAAAAATGGTGCTGTAATTGTAGCACGAGCTGCAGACATCAATTTCTTTAATTCTTCTGAGTCTGTAAAAAATTCTTTTGTTGCCATAATTTCTCTCCTTTTTCAATGACAATTTATAAAGTGTAAAACAAATTACTTTCTTTATATACAAATAAAATAACACAAACAAAAAAAGTCAACAAGCTTGCCTTTTTCCTTTTATATTGCACTTTTGAGATAGTCAGGTGTAGTTTGAACTATTTTTTTATGATTATCAAATTTCTTGTATGAATTTCTTCTAGGGGAAGAGAATATTCAATTATATCTACAATTTTGACCTGATATTTTCTCAGTATATTTTTTGCTTCGTCAATTTCTTCGGACATTTTTTTTGATTTGTACGCAATAAAATACCCTTCTTTTTTTAGCAAAGGCAGAGCGTACCCTGCAATAACTTTTAGCGGTGCTACTGCTCGTGATGTAATAAAATCATATTTTTCGTTGAGTTTTTCAGCTCGTTCGCATATCGTGTGCAGATTGTCTATTTTGAGTTTTTGTTTGATTGATTCTATAGCGTTAATTTTTTTTCTTATACTGTCCAGCGCATACACTTCAATTTGAGGGTATGTAAGTGCTATCGGCAGCGCGGGAAATCCTCCGCCTGTCCCGATATCAAGCAGTTTTGCCCCTTCTATATCAATTTGTGAGAAAAATCTTTCAATTGCAAGACTGTCAAAAATGTGCTTTTCCCATAAAAATTTTTCATCATTTTTTGATATTAAATTCAGTTTTGCATTTTGTTCTAAAAATAATTTTATGTATTTTTCGTAATATTCTTTATTTTCCATTTATGTACTCATTTTCGTATTTCTTGAACATTTCATCGCCAATACGAGCTTTTATGTCGTTTATTCTTTGCTGTATTTTTTCGATGTTATCTTTGCTGAAGTTTGTCTTTGCGATGTTATATGCGCTAAGATAATTTTTTAGTGCTAGCTCATCGTCTTTTTGATTAAAGTAGAAATCCCCCATTGAAATATCGCAAGATGCTATATAAAAAGGTTCATTTAACTCAAAAGCACAACTTTTCGCTTTTTTAAAATAATTAATTGCCTTATCAGGATCTTTATTTATATTGATTTCTGCAAGTTTCATAGAAGAAAGATATATTCCGTTATAGTTTTTCATTGTATCATCAACTTTTAGGCTTTCAATAAAATATTTTTCAGCGAGTTCAAAGTTGTTGTTTTCATCATAAATCGTTGCCAAATTGGATAAAGCAGATGATATGTAAGTGTTGATTTTAGGATTATTGTCAATATCAATGCACTTTTTGTATCCTCTAATAGCCAAATTTGTTTCGCCTTTTTCATCAAGAATTAGTGCAAACTTGAAAAAAAGTTCTGATTGGACTTTTTTCTCCACCGTATGGTCAAGAATTTCCATTGCTTTTTTGTAGTAGTTGAATGCCAGATTAGGACTATTATCGGCTAAGTTTGCTAATGAAAGATATGTTTTAACAGCAAGATTTTTTGAGATTTTTTTAGTTTCAATAATTTCATTTAATAAAGTTTTTGACTGGTCTCGTTTAAAAGTTATGTAGTAAATTTCTGCGATAGACCATTTCATTTGTGCAACTTTTTCTGTGTCACCTGTTGTATTAAAAAATTCAAGTGCCTGTTCGTAATACTTTAAAGCATTGTACCAATCCGAGATGTTTTGATAGGCCTGTGCAATTTTCGTGTAAATTGTAGGTAAAAATGTGTAATAATCTTCATCATTTTCTTTTGATAGAGCTGTTTGATAAAACAATGCAGCGCGTTTAAAATTACTGTTGTTTTCCTCTTGTTTTGCCAGATTGATTATTTCAATAAGCGGAAGTTTTGTCGCTTGCTCAAGTTCTTCTTTTTTCTTGACATTGTTTGATATAAAATTTTCTATGGAGTTTGCTACATTATTTAAAAATCTGTTTTCAATCTCTTCAGATTCAAACACAAAAGACATTTTTTGTAATTTGTCATCGGTTTCTTTTTTGGATACAGGTTTTTGAACAAGTAGAGTTTCAGCCTTTTTAGGAGTTCGTGGAAATTCTAAAAATTCAGCACCGGATACTGCATTGGATGAAAGAATTGGTCTTTTGGGTAAAAACATGCTATGATATTCGATTTCCTTGCGCATGGTCTGACGCGATATAAGTAGGTCTCTGTCAAGTGGTTTTAGCGGCAATTGAGTGTTATATATGTCAATGCAGCCTTTATGTAGTTTATTCGCGATACTGTCTGTTATTGAGTTTTGAGCTATTGTTTTGTAATAGTCTTGTAAATATACACAGTTTCCATCTTTATTTAGGATAAGATTTTCTATAAAAAAGTTTATTCTTTCTTCATTGTATAAGTGAAGAGTTTGAAGTAGTTTTAGACTTATCGGATGTCGAATAATAGTCAAAAATCTGAATAAATGCCCACTTACTGGGTCAATCAGTGACAGACCTTCTCTCAATATGAAATCATTAAATGTTAAAAAACTCTTGTTAAATCCTGATAAAAAGTCTACTAGGGATAGGTTTCTGAGTTTCATTATTTTTAGAGAAAGGGTTACATAGAAAAAATATCCTCTTGTATATTTGTATAATTCATCAGACAATGGTCCGATTTGTTTTATATCTGATGATCGAAGATACTTTTCAAAAATCGCTTTGTCCAGCGCGAGTACTGATATTTTTTCAAAATCAATTTTGTCAGTAAAATCATTAATATTAAATGTCCGTGATATTAATATTGTTTTGATTTTTTTATATTTGCTCAGGTGAAAAATAAAATCAAGAATTTCTTGTTTGTTTTCTTTTAAGACTTCTTCGAATGAATTAAGAATTACGATTATCGGTTTTTCAATACCTTCAAAATAAGCTGTTATTTTTTGTGTGAAATTTTCAAACTTAGCTTTGGGTGACTGTATCATTCCTTGTGCTGTTAATTTTCTGAAATCATCAAAAAAAGCAAGTAAGATATCATCAAGTATGGTCGTTTCAAAGCAGTTGTAATAAAGAACTATAGCGTTTTCATTTCTGAACGCCAGAGTATGAAAAACAACCTTATCCTTGCCTGTTCCCAAAAAACCATTTACCAGTAGTAAAGGCTTTTCAGATTTTAAAAAAGAGTATATTTTTGTCACTTGATTATGGTTGTTTTCAAGCAAATAAGGATTTATGTCTGTAATATTTTTAGTTAATTCTTTTTTGTCTTCGATATTTTTTATAAAATTGTAATCCATAGATTGTATATTAATTGATTTTAAAAAAAAATGCAAATTATTTTAAAATAATTGCACTTTGATTTTTTTGATAGTAATATATTATTATCAAGTTAGACAGGGGGACTTATGGAATTTTTTAGAAGACACCAAAAGTTTATTGTAGGTTTGATAGCAGTGACTTTTATAGCATGGACAGTTGGTTTAATGATGTTACCATTAATGGTGAGATAGATAAGCGTGAATAAAGAAGTTAACTTTTTAAGGAAATTTATTGCAGTGGTATTGGTGATTTTGGTCGCGTTTTGGACCGTATCGCCTGCTGCTTTTGCAAATAACAAGGCTACAATCGACCAAAAACGTCGTGCTACCAGCGCAAAGATTAAAAAGTTAAAGATACTAGAGGGCTTAGAAAAAAACAAATTGTACAAAAATCAGCAAAAACTTGAAAATGCTACATCTAATCTGAGATATTCACAAAATCAATATTCTACATTGGAAAAACAGCTTTCACAAATGGAAAGAGATTATACTGCATCGATAGCTGATTACAATGCAAAAAATGTTCAGATGAGAAATCATATTCGTCAAGTTTATAAAAATCAGCGTCGTGGTATGTTTGAGTTGCTGTTTTTAGCTAAAGATTTGAATGAGTTGCTTGATGTTATATACTTTGAAAAAATTGTACTAAAAAAAGACTATGCACGTATTCAGGCAATAAAGGCTAAATCCGAAGGTCTGAAACGTATGAAGGCTGAGATAGAAAATAAAAAAAGAATATTGGCCCAATCTATACAAGAAATTAATTCACAGCAAAAAAACATAAAAAATGCAATTGCTCAAAACCAAACAATGATACATAAGTTAAAGACTGATCGAGCAGCATATGAACGTGCTGAAAGAGAATTGGCAAGACAATCTGCAAGTCTACAGGCTATGATAAGTAAAAATACAGGTTCATCGACTGTGCATGTTTCCTCTGCAGGATTCCTAAAACCTATTGCAGGACGAATAACATCACCTTTTGGTTGGAGAACACATCCGATATTTAACAGTAGAACTTTCCATTCTGGGGTTGATATTGGTGGTCCAAATTATGGAAATATTGTTGCTTCTAATTCCGGAAAAGTTATATATTGCGGTTGGTATGGCGGATATGGAAAAGTTGTTATTCTAGATCATGGAACTGTGAATGGAAAGCCTACAACTACATTATATGCGCACATGTCTTCAATACTTGTGAGCAATGGACAGCAAGTAAACAAAGGTCAAGTGATAGGAAAAGAAGGTACTACAGGCTATAGTACAGGACCTCATTGTCATTTTGAGGTGCGAATTAATGGAAAGCCAAATAATCCGTTGAATTATATTTAAAAATAAAAGGTAAGTAAATTGAAAAAGATAATAGTATCATCATTAATAGTGTTAACATTAACTTCTTTAAAATGCTTTGCAGCAGAAGATGCTTTTCAGGATGTATACAACTTGGATAGGATGTATGACAAGTTTTATGAATCTCCTATTCCAATACCTGATGCTGAAACTGTGCAACCAAAGAGAGTGCAGAATATTAGCTCAGAAGCAAAGTATCATCCTATGTTTAAGAGAATAAGAATAAAAATTACAAACTTTTTCCGTGCAAAAGATAACGCTTATCAAGAAAAGATGTTGAAACAACAAATAGCAGAATTAGAGCAGGAGGATGATGATTTTGAAAAGCTTGAAGAAGGTCTTGTGCTAGTAAGTGATAAGAGTACGCCAAAAACAGCATCAGAGAAAGAAAATGCTGAAGCTGTAAGTGAATCTACAGAGAATACTGTAGAGTTAACTGGTGGTGTAAAAGAACAAAAGGCTGAAAACGACGTTGTATTGGATTGTGATAATGTTGTATATGATGAAGTAAAAGATGAAATAGAAGCAATCGGTTCACCTGTTTTGACATTTCCTCCTCAGCAGGTTTCTTTGAAAGCCGATAAAATGACCTATAATAAGAGTTCAAACATATTGAAAGCATATGGTAATGTTGAGTTAATCAGAGATAATACGACTGTCTATGGCGATTATGTGCAGATTAATTTAAATGAAGAAAATGCATTTATGGACAATGTGAGTTTTAAGCAGACAAATTTTGTAGTAAATGCTAGAAAAGCTTCTGCTGAAAATGATAAAATAGTTTTTGAAGATGGAAAGATGACTTCTCAGGGATCTTATAAGCTGGAGTTGGAGACCAGAATGATTGGTGGTCAGGATTTTTCAAGAATGTTAGTGGATGAAGAAGATCGCTCATATTTGTCTGACACGGTCGGTGAGGTCCCATTTAAGGTTACAGCTGAGGACGTAATTGTTGAAGGTAAAAAAGATCATGATACTGTGACATTGAAAAAAGGTACAGTTTTTTATGGTGATAAAAAACTGTTCAATTTTAAACATTTTACAGCTCATACAGATAAAGAACATAGTTACTTTGAAGCTAACTATCCAGAATTAGGTTCAAGATATCGTTTAGGAATGTATATTGGTCCTGGTTTTGTGTTTGATATGCCAAATGGTGCGGTTGTTAAGGCTATTCCATTTTTAAATTATAAAAGCGGAATAGGCGTGGGGGGTGCATTAAAGTATCGTAGTGCTAACAATACTACAGATATTATGTATGGTTCAGCTGAAGATATTTTTATTGTCAAAGGTAAGCAAAGGCTTGATGATAAATTATATTTCCAATATGGTGTTAATTCATACATGGAAGAAGAATTTATGGGTAGAAATATGGCAAAATATGCTGCTGAATTGTATTACAAAGATTCTACCATTGTTAGAGATACGATAGCTAAAGATTTAGATTTAAGATTTACCCATAAAGCAGGTATTGGATATATGCATAATACCGATTTTAATAAGTATTTTGGTAATTTAGCTCCTAATGATATTGGTACTACTCGTTTCAAATATATGGCAGAGTTGCAACAATCATTGTTTAAACGAGAGAATAAAGAAGAGCAAAAAATGTTTGATTTTGGAGTTGCTTTACAAGGAAGTGCTGCGGTATATGGAACCGGTGATACTCAATTTATTGGACGTGTAGGACCAAGATTGCATACTCAATATAAGCGTTGGATGCAGGATGTTGGTTTCTATATTTCTGCTTTTGATGATAATACTCCGTTGACATATTTTGATACCTATCGTTATGGTCGATCAAGTGTATATATAAGAGAAGCTTTGAGAGTCAATAAATATCTTGCAGTTGGCTGGTCTAGTACTGTGACACTTTCCAATGACGCTCCAAATGATAAGATGTTCCAAGAAAATGCTTTTATTGTTGCGATAGGACCGGATGATTTTAAGATAAATTTAGGATATGACTTTCTGCGTCAGCAGACATATTTTTCATTTAATATTGCAATGGATATGAAAGGCTCAGAGTTAGAGTATAAAAAAATGGAAATTAAAAATCCGGATAGAATAGCAAAAGTTGAAAATAAAACAGAAAAGTTAATTCCAACTTTTGAAGAGGCACAACGTGCAAAATTGGAAAAACCTGCAGATAAGAAATTGCAGTATGCAGAGGTTGTAGATATAGAAGATCCGGATAGGGAGCAATTGTAAGATGTCAAAAACACTACAGGAATTGAAAGATGAAATCATTAGCTATGGTAAAATTGCTGGAGCTAAGAACTATACTCCAGGAGTATCGGGAAATATTTCAGCCAGATATGGTGAAAATGTTTTGATAACAGCTTCAGGTACTGCAAATGGTTATCTTAGGGATGATGATTTTGCCGTTGTCGATTTTGCAGGAAATTCGTTGCAAGGTATTAAAAAACCTTCAAGTGAGACCCCTTTGCACTTAGAATTTTATAGATTACGTGAAGATATCAATTATATAATCCATGTGCATTCTCCATATTTAAGTTCTTTTGCTTCTTGTGGAATGGCTTTAGATGAGCCTATTATGGCTGAGAATGTATTTTATTTTGGTAAAATTCCACTTGCAGAATACGGTTTGCCATCATCTTGGGATTTGGTAGAAAAGACGTCAAAATATTTTCGAGAATATAATGCCGTACTAATGGCAAATCACGGTTTTATAGTCGGAGGAAAATCTATTGAAGAAGCATATTTGCGTTTGGAATTGGCTGAGTCATATGCGCATGTTGTGTTTAATACTAAAATGTTGGGTGGTGCAAAACTGTTGGATCCAAAGCAGGTGCAGGAAATTTTTGCATTAAGATAAAAATAGTTGTGTTATAATAAGTGAAAAGAGAACAAAGAAAAAGGAATATTAAAAGTGTCAATAATGTTAGAACATAAGCAGGGATTGATAGCAGGAGACGGTAGTCTACCTGTAAAAATGGCTCAGTATGCTAAAGAAAACGGGTTTGAAGTTGTTTGTATTTCGCTTGCCAATGATAATGTAAATCAGTTGAAAAAATATTGTTCAAAGGTGTATTCTTGTCATCCGGGTGAAATCAATCGTATAGAAAAAATATTAACCGATGAAGAAATAAAACAGGCGACTTTTTTAGGTAAGGTTCACAAAAGAGTACTTTTGCAGTTGCATAAATTTGACAGTAGAGCCATTGAATTATTAAAGACTGTTCAAAGATTGAACGATGATGAAGTAATGCTTTTAATCGTAAAAGAGTTTGAAAAACATGGTATCTCTGTTTTAGACCAGACGATTTTTATTAAAAATTTGATGGTGCCATCAGGTGTTTTAGGTAAAGTAAAACCTACTGAGGAGCAAATGGAAGATGTTAACTATGGCTTTTGGTTAGCCAAAGAAATGGGTAAAGTTGATGTCGGACAATCAGTTGTTATAAAAGATAAAATGGTTATGGCCGTTGAAGCAATTGAGGGAACTGATGTTTGTATCCGAAGAGGTGCTAAGCTTGCCAAAAAGGATGCGGTTGTTGTAAAGGTGTCAAAACCTGCTCAGGATAAAAGATTTGATATCCCTGCCGTTGGTTTAAGAACATTAAAGACAATGAAAAAGTATAAGGCAAATTTATTAGCTGTAGAAGCTAACGAGACAATTATTGTGGAACAAGAAAAAGTTGTAAAGTTTGCTGATGATAATAATATTGTAATTATGGCTGTGTAGTATGAAAAAAATTTTTATCATAACAGGGGATTATTCAGGAGATATTCATGCTGCTAATGTGGTAAAAGCAATAAAGGCTAATTCTTCTGATGTTTTGATAGAAGGAATTGGTGGCGAAAATTTAAAGGCTCAAGGTGTCAAGTTATTTTCAGACCAGAAAAAAATGGGTGCAGTAGGGCTTTCTTTTAAGATAATTTTGGAACATTTGACTTTGGGTAAAAGGTTAGTTGATTATCTTAGAGATGATTATAAGCCTGATTTGGTCTTATTAATTGACTATGGTGTGTTTAATTTAAGTGTTTCAAAATTCTTGAAAAAAGAAGGGATAAAGGTTTTTTACTATATTCCCCCTCAGGTATGGGCGAGTAGAAAATGGCGGATAAATACAATAAAAAAGAATGTTGATGAGGTCTTGTGTATTTTCCCTTTTGAAAAAACATTGTATGAAAGTTATGGTATAAAAACTCATTATGTGGGGCATCCATTGATTTCACAGCTTCCCAAAAAAGCTGATAGAAAAGAGTTTTTTAACAGGCATGGGTTAAATTTTGATAAAAAGTTGGTATCAGTATTCCCAGGTTCAAGGGTCTTTGAGCTTAAACAGTTGATGGGAGTATTTATAAAGACAGTTGAGCTTTTGCAAAAGAAACATCCTGATTTACAATTTTGTTTGTCGCATGCACCGAATTTATCTGATGAAATTTATAATAAATATTTAAAAAAATCAAATATAAAAATTATAAAAGGAGAAAATCAACAGCTGTTGAGTGTTTCTGATGCATTAATTTTAGCTTCGGGAACAGTAGCTCTTGAGGCGGCATTGTATAATACTCCCATGATAATAGCTTATCGTGGTCCGTGGTTGTTTTATTTTATTTATTTGTTGGTCCGTTGTATAAAAAAAGTTTCACTACCAAATATTATAGCTGATAAAAATATCGTACCGGAGATTATACAGTGGCAGGTTCGTGCTTCTAATATTTCTTATGAAATAGAGAAAATATTGTATGATGGCAAGTATAGGCAAGAATATATACAATCATTAAAAGATTTGTCAGCTATTATGTCAGATAAAAATTCCTCCCAAGAAGTAGCAAAAGAAATTTTGGCAGAGTTGGGATTGTAATATTTTTTTAACAGATTACCTAAAAAACGCAATATTTCTTTATTCGGAGTTTTTATATATGCAGGTAGAGGTAATATGATTAGTCAGGTTAGTTCTTATAGCTCGTATAATTCAACTGTACCAAGCGCTTTTAGTGATTTCAATTTATTGCGTAGCACAAACCAAAGCATAACTAATTATGATAATGCAGAGGAAAAGAAAAAAAGAAGTGCTAAATTAGGTATTACTGTAGCAACTTCATCAGTAATTTTGGGATTTGGTATGTTAGCCTTGATGAAGGGTATGCCTAAAGGGTTGACAAAAAAAGTTGAAAACTTACGAAAAATATTAGAAGAGAGAGTTACAAAGTTTTCTGATGAAACGAAAAAATCCAGAATGGCAAAATATTATCCTTATTTTTTGAAAAAGGTTGAAAAAGCGTCAGAGTATCTAAACAGTGTTAATAATGCAACGACATTTAAAGATATGTTATTTGCAAAATTAACCAGTAAAACGAAAGTTACAAGAAAAATTGCAGAGCATATTACTTCTGTGTTTGAACGTTTTAGTCGACAAACTGTTGTAAGCGGTTACCAAGGTACTCGAAGAAAATTTAACCGTCTGTATGAAGTTTTAGGTGCGGCAGATAATAAAATTATGGCTCAAAGCCCGGATAAGGTGGTTACTATTAATGGAAAAACTTTGACTGTAAAGGAATGGTTAAAAACCATAAGTGATAAAAAACTAAATTTATCGCAAACCTTCAATGCTTATTTTGGTGAAGAAGCAGTAAAAATGCGTTATTTACAGACTAAAAAGTCAATGGATGGACTTGATAAAAAAGTTTGGGATTTGAGTTTTGGTGATGTAAGAAATAATTACAAGAATAAAGAAATTTACGACACATTTTTACCTGAGGCTATTTTGAGTAAGGAAAAAGCAATACAACAAAAAAATGTAGATTGGTATAAAAATATTATTGTGGGCTCAAAAGACAAATCTGGTGGTTTGGATGAAATAATGAATATTTATAAAGAGTTGATGCCTCCTCAGGAATTTGAAAAATTAAAATTTGTATCTGATGGAGCTGTTGAAAAATTAAATAAGGCAGTTGTTTTGGAAACAGATAAATTTTTTGATAAGCTTCGTGACTTAAAACTTGGGTCAGCACCTACTGACTTTTTATCAATGTTAGTTGGTTTGGGGACAGTTGGCATAGGTCTTACGAAGGCTGAAGATAGTGATGAGAGAATTTCTGTTTCATTAAAATATGGCATTCCAGCATTGAGTGCTATTGCGACATCCTTATATTTGGGAGCAACTTTGGTTGCAGGTGGAAAAGCTTTGGTATTAAGTACTGTATCAGGTATGCTTATGAATAAATTGGGAACTAAGATTGATGAGATGCGAGAAAAACATATTTTAGCTGAAAAATCTACTACAAAGACCGTATAGTAACTGGTATTTTTTCTGATATAATCCCTATAAAAAGGATTTGATAATGTCTACAAATGATGAAAAAAATATAATAAGAGAATATCTAGAGCAAAGAGAATTTGATACTTTAAGTGATTTTGCTACCAAAAGTGCCAATACATTGGGTAGAGCAAAAGTGGAAGATGAATGTAATTTGAGGACTTGTTTTCAACGTGATAGGGATAGAATTCTTCATTCAAAAGCATTTAGGCGTTTAAAACATAAAACTCAAGTTTTTTTATCTCCTTTTGATGATCATTTTAGAACGCGTTTGACTCATACATTAGAGGTGTCACAAATTGCAAGGACTATTTCAAGGTCTTTAAGATTAAATGAAGATCTTACAGAAGCGATAGCTTTGGGGCATGATTTAGGTCATACACCTTTTGGTCATTGCGGTGAAGGCGTTTTGAATGAGCTTGTAAAAGGCGGTTTTCATCACAATGTCCAAAGTGTAAGGGTAGTAGAGGTTCTTGAAGATTTAAACCTTTGTCGTGAAACCATAGATGGTATTTTAACGCACACTTGGGGATTTACTCCTAAAACTCCTGAAGCTCAGGTAGTTCAGCTTGCTGACAAAATTGCATATATAAATCATGATATTGAAGACTCTATTCGTGCGGGGATTATTTCAGAAAGTGATTTGCCATCAGATTGTATTAAATATTTTTCATCAATTCAAAGTAAAAGACTTGATAAAATGATAAATGAAGTTGTATTTAATTCACTTAATATGCCAAAAGTAGCAATGAGCGAGGAAGGGTGGTTTTACACAACAAAACTTAGACAATGGATGTTTGACAATGTATACATTGATTCACCTGCTAAGCTTGAAGAAAGAAAAGCACGTCGAGTTATTCAGGAGCTTTTTGCGCTTTACGTCGAGATGTTAAAACCTCACTGTGAGGAGTGTAAAATCGAAAGAATAGTTACAGATTACATATCAGGGATGACTGATAGATATGCTGTTGAAAAATTTAAAGAGAATTTTATACCGCGCGGTCTACAGTCTGGAGCTAAGGATGATTATCTTTTTAAGTTGGCAAAAGTAATCGAGTAGTATTTAACAGTTGAAAAATCTTTAAGTACTTTACCAAAATTTTAAAATGAGTTATAATTATAGTATGGAACGTAAAATTGTAAAAATTCAGTCATTACCGGTGGATACATATTCATTTGAGCAGGCGGTAGATTATGCCTTGTCAGTTAGTGGGCAAATAGTCACCATAAATCCTGAAATGATTGCTTATGCTAAAAAAGATGAAGATTTTGTGAAAATATTAGAAGAAGCAATTTTAGTTACACCGGATGGTATTGGGGTAGAAATAGGGTTAAGAATACTTGGCTACAAGATTAGACGTATAGCCGGAATTGAATTAGCTAAGGTGCTTATAGAAAAGTTCGCTGCGCAAAATAAACGTATTGCTTTGGTTGGGGCAAAACCTGAGGTCATAGCAAAAGCGGTAGAAATTTTGAAAAATGAATTTAACGGGATAAATATTGTGTACGTTCAGGATGGATATTATGCGGATGAATCGGCAGTGTTAGAATCAATTAAAGAAGCACAGCCTGATTTGGTCTTGACTGCACTAGGTTCTCCAAAACAAGAATTCTTTAACTATAAATTAAAATCAATACTGCCAAATAGTCTTACTATAGGTGTTGGAGGTAGTTTTGACGTATGGTCGGGCATGGTTAAACGTGCACCTGTAATTTGGCAGAAAATGGGACTTGAATGGCTATATAGAACAATTAAAGAACCTAAAAGATTTAAAAGAATTTTCCCAACCCTACCTTTGTTTGTCTTAAGTGTTATAAAAGAGAGAGTTTTTAAAAGAGGGATGACTGATGCTTAATGAATTGGAAATTAAAGAATTACAGGCTTTGTGCAAAGAAAATCGCATAAATATATTGCGAATGATATACAATGCGCAATCAGGTCATATCGGTGGTGCTTTTTCTTCCACTGAAATTATGACAGTGTTATATCACAAGTGTATGAATATAGCTCCTAAATGGACAAAAGATAAAAATTACTCTAAACGGGATAGGTTTGTACTCTCCAAAGGGCATGCTTCTTCTATTTTGTATTGCGTATTAGCTCAGTTAGGGTATTTCCCAAAAGAGGAGTTAATGACTTTTAGGATTTTCGGTTCTCGTTTACAAGGTCATCCGGTTCCATTTTGCCCCGGAGTTGAGGTCGCAACTGGGTCTTTAGGCCAAGGCTTATCCATTGCTTGTGGTATAGCTATGGGGCTTAAGCTTGATAAAAATCCTGCTAGTGTCTTTGTTTTATTGGGTGATGGAGAATTGCAAGAAGGTAATGTTTGGGAAGCATTTATGCAAGCACCTCAAAGGAAATTGGATAATCTGGTCGCGATTATTGACCGTAACAGATTACAAATTGATGGCTGTACTGAAAGTATTAAATCATTGGACCCGTTAGATGAAAAGTTGAGAGCATTTAATTGGGATGTTATTGAGATTAATGGACATGATTTGACTGAAATTTATGAAGCTATTGAAAAAGCAAAGAATAATCATGCACCTACTGCCATAATTGCCAATACGGTTAAAGGTAAAGGTGTAAGTTTTATGGAAAATAATGCAGGCTGGCATGGTAAAGCTCCTAACAAGGAGGATTTTGAAAGAGCTATTGCGGAATTGGAAAATGTTTAATTTAAGGATGCGGTAAATGGAAAAATTACATTTTAAGAAGGCATATACCTTGGCCGAAGTTGTAATTACTATGGTTGTACTCGCAATTATAATTTCTGTCACAATGAAGATTACAACTACAAAAATTAAACGTGTTGATAAGTACAATTATTATGCAGCTTATACTCTTTTGAGCGATATAGCTTCTGAATTAGTGTTTGAAAGTTCCACAAGTGCACTTCCTGATAATATTTGCTCGGAATTTACTGATAGAATAAATTTATATAATAAAACATTGAAAATTCAAGGAGTAGAAAGGACGCCATCTTGCTCTTATTCTCATAGTATTACTACAGTGACTGAGTTTGATAAATTAGTACCTAATCTAGTAACAGGAAATGGTATGAGATTTTTCCATCTTAATGCACTGCCTACGGTAATTCCACAGTTGAATGGCGAGGAAGGAAACAATTTGAATGGCTTTACTATTTACGTTGATCTTAATGGTGAGCGCGGAAACGGTGAGTTGTATAACGATGTTTACCCATTTTATTTAACACTTTCAGGTAAAGTAATACCTGCTTATCCCGTTGGGTCTACAGCTGGAGGAAATAGTAAATCAACTATGTTATTTAGCGTTCGGTATGATGAGTTGACTAATGAAGCTGGGATTGATAAGCGTAATGAAATTTGGCTTGTAAAAAGTGTTTCTTTTCAAGAAGCGGCTTGCAAGTCTGGTTATGTTAAATCCCCAACATACTGCATAGGATTCGCAATTGACGCAAATTGTAGTGCACCTTCTTCTGATTGTATATTAGTTCCACTTAAACCTATTAAGTATATGGTGAGGTAGTTATGATATTTGATAAAATTGAAAATATAGAAAACTATGATGAAATTTCAAAAGACGTTCAGGAATTTGTAAAAAAAATATATGGAGGAGTTGAAGTTGGCAGGTATGTTTTGAATGAAAACTGCTATGCAAATGTTGAAGAGTATTATACAAAAGCACCTGAGGCTTGTAAATTAGAAGCACATAAAGATTATGCCGATGTACAGTTTTTGCTGTCCGGTAAAGAAGAATTACAATACACAGGCATTGAAGGGTTGGAAATTATAGAAGCCTACGATAAAGAACGTGACATAATGTTTTTTAAGTCCCCTGATTACAGGCTAAATTCTTTAATATTATCAAAAGGATATTTTGCTTTCATTTTGCCGCATGAAGCGCATCAGCCTCAAATGAATTATGGAGAGGCATCAGCTATGGTTAAAAAAGCCGTCATAAAAATAAAAGTCTAATCCCTAATCATTTAACAGTTTTTTGAAATTGTGATCGTCTAACATTGTTAATCCTGGTTCTACGACTTTTTTAATGACAACATGCTCGACAAAGTTATCGATGGGTTTTATTGCAACACCAAGCGCAATAAAACCTCCCAGTGTCTTTAACCATTTTTGTTTACTTATTTTTGTTTTTTGGAAAGCTTTTATCGCATCTTTAATTGCATATCCAAGGTGGTTTGCTGAGAATTCAGGATCTTTTTTCAAAAGAATCTTTGATTTTTGAAATTTTGCAAACATCTTACTTGAGAAATCTTTAGGTTGGATATTTTTAGAAAGTAAGTCTTCAAGTTCAAATATTTTGTCTATCTGTTTTTCTGCTACAGGACGTAGTTTGTTTAGTCTTTTTTTAGATGTTGCTGTGGAAGAATGCTTTTTGAAAAAGTTTCCAATGATAGAGGTAGTGTTATCTTCATATTTGCCTGCCAGTTTATCGACAATTTTATTTATTGGATTTTTTAGCATTTTAGTTCTTGTAGCATCAGCGACTTTGTTTTCCAGAGCACTGAAATATTCAGTTTTAAACTGTGGAATATCATTTTTGTATTTGTTTAGATTGCGTCTTTCTATGAATCTAAACGTGAAGTTTGTTAAATCTTCTTCTGCTTGAAGAGTTATTCCGTTTTTTCTCAATGCACCCATAGCTGATGCAATTTTTTGACCAGCGAGTACAGCTCCTGTTGGTAAGATTACGCTTGCGAGGAGTTGGAATACCGCTTGTTTAGTTCCTCTTTTACTATTTGGATCATAGGAGGTTTTATCATTTTTATACTTGTCGTATATGTCAGCACCAAAATACAACATTGCAGGAAACCATAGTAGAGTCCCCAATGTAGGTGCAACTTCGCTTATTGCAGCCCCAAGTTCATTTGAGTATGCCAGACCTCTTATAGGCCATTTATTTAGCGGATCATCATAATTTTTGTTGGCATTATTTTTTTTGGCACCTTCAAGCGTTGGTGAATTATTAACACTTTTATTTTTTATGGCTCCAATGGTATCAGCACTAAGTTGCATATTTGGGGTCAATGTAATCAATATCTTTTTCTCCTACCGGTAACTTTCCCAACTTTCTTATAATACCTGAAAAGATTTTTTATTGCTATTTTTTTAGCTTTTTTTAATGAAATTTAATATTTTTTATGAGACAATTCAATTATGTTTAAAATTGTTCAAACAAACGAAGATATTAAGACTCTTGTAAGCATTGCAAATTTGATATGGCATGAACATTATTCGACCATAAATTCGATAGACTGTATTGAATACATGCTTGAAAAATTTCAGTCAGTTGCTGCGATATCATCACAAATTGCAAATGAATGTTATGAGTATTATTTTATAATTAGTGCTGATGAAATAATCGGTTACGTTGGTATTCAGCCTCAGGAAAATGAATTATTTTTGTCTAAATTGTATCTGGATAAAGAATTCAGAGGTAAGGGGGTTGGTCGTAAGACTTTAAAGTTTGTAGTTGGAAAGGCAAAAGAAAAAGGTTTTAATAGGATTTTTCTTACTGTAAATAAGAAAAATTATTCAAGTATAGAATTTTATCAACATATGGGATTTAAGATTGTAGAATCTGTGGTTACCGATATTGGCGATGGATATGTTATGGATGATTATATAATGAAAATCGATATTAATAGGGGATGGAGGTCAAACCTATTAATATCGAAAAAATAATCTAATAACCAGAAATATATATTGCCGAAGAAGGGACTTGAACCCTTACGGATTTCTCCATACGCACCTGAAACGTACGTGTCTACCATTTCACCACTTCGGCGCCTTTGCATATATTATAACATAAAATATTTTTTAGGAAAAGCGTCATGAATTTTGTTAGTTAAAATTTATATCTGTGTTTCTATAGTTATTTCATTTAGATTATTGACTGTATAATTGGTGGTTCTGGCAAGTTCTTTTTTGCATATTTGTCCTGTAGCGACGAGTATTGTTTTTTCAATGTTGGCATTTTTAGCTGCGATGTAGTCCATGGGCGCATCACCTATCATGACTGTGTTTTCGGGTTTAGAACCGATTAATTCAAGTGCCAGTTTCACGGGTACTCCGCTTTCTTTTGTTTCTATAGTTGATTCTCTTCCTATTACAATGTCAAATAAATTTTCCCAAGCAAAATGTTTCAGGGTAAGCGTTGTTGATTCTTTAGAGTCTGATGTAACTATACCAAGTTTTACATTATAAGTTTTTAATTTTTTTATGAAGTTTATAGCTGATTCAATAGGTTTGGTGTATTTGTGCATGTTTTTATAAAAAGTAATATTGACTTCATCAAATATTGTTTCCAAATCTTTTTGGGTAATATTAATGCCAATATTATTCAGATCTTTGCAAAAAATTTCAATAATGACAGAGCGAGAATAAAGAGCTGTAATTCCGTCGGATAACATTTTTTTCGATTCAATGTCATATCCTAATTTTAGACAAAGACCTTTAAATACATCATTACTAAGTCTGTATTGTTTAATAATTTCATTTACACGAAGTTCAGTCATTTTGCCCCAGAAATAATGTAAGTCAATAAACGTCCCGTCTTTATCAAAAAGTACTGTATCTATTTTATCAATTTCCCATTGAGAGTTTTTTAATTTAATCATTTTGTTACCTATTGATTACAATATCAACCAGTGATTTAGCGGTATTTACGGCTTGTTGTAATTTCTCTTTATTTGTAAATAAATCATTAGCAAGCAGAAATTCTTTTACTGTTTTTCTGGCAAAAGAGCCTACGGCAAGGCAATGTGGATGGACATCACATTGCTTTGCAAGTTCTATAGATTTTTTGTTTGTGCCGCCTGACATCATAATATAGGCGGGCATGTCAGCATTTTGAAATAATTGAGCTGTTGCTACTGCTTGAAGTGTGGTGCCATATTCATCATTACTACCACTCATAGCGATTCCGTCAGCTTGAATTATTGTGGTGTATGGTTTCCTACATTCTAACATTTTCCATACTCGTTGCTTTAATTTTTTATCTCCAAGCTCTGATCTGTCTAGCGAGATACATAACATTCCATCAAAGTATTCATTAATTTGTGCCCATTTATCCATAACATCAATTTCATCTGTTGAAATTGCGTGAAATTCAATACAGTCTATCCCTTTTTTTATCAGAGGAGGCAATACTTCTTTGTAGTCTTGAATTTGACTATACATTTGGATAGCTTTTTTAGGACAATTGTTGACGCATTGCATGCATCCTATACATCTTGATTTTTTTACTTTGTATTTATCCAATTCTATTATCGCATCATGGGGACAGGTAACTTTACATTTACCACATTTGACACATTTTTCTTGGTCAATTAATGCTTTTGTGATGTGAGGATCTCCGTCAATTCCAACGCTTATACATATATATCTGTTTTCTTTTATTCCGGCTCTTTCAAGCCCCCTTTTTGCAGCATCGACTATTTCAGGTTTTGCACACAAATCAAA
This sequence comes from Candidatus Gastranaerophilales bacterium, assembly GCA_944324175.1. GTDB lineage: Bacteria > Cyanobacteriota > Vampirovibrionia > Gastranaerophilales > Gastranaerophilaceae > CALUVH01. Next base: position 23,830 of record CALUVH010000022.1, read on the forward strand.
AAATTGACATCCTGCTAATGAATATATTGTCACTAGTTTTTCAACTTCAAGAGCATCTTCATTTCCAGCTCCACATACAAGTTTAAAACATTTTTTTGCATCTAATAAATCTTTTAACATTTTTCTATCTCTTTCAACTTTTTTCATCATAATCATATTACAAAAAACAAAGATAAGGAATTATTTATAAATCAATATCAATTGTAAGGTTATCCATACCTAATTCTTGTAATAATGCAATGTAAGCGTTGTAGTAAGTTTTCATAGCATCAAGAAATTCGTTTAATAATTCTTGATGTGAGTGCATGACAACTATTAAATTTGTAAGTGATGTATCGCCTTTTTTGTATCTTTGTTTGGATAGATTAAGTATTTTAGCTGATTCATCTAAAATATCTTTATAATGTTCTACATTTTCCTGTGCAATGATAAATTTGTCATGATTTGTATGAATTACATTTTTGGTGACATTAATAATGGAATTATATTCAAGTTGGGCTTTTTCACATTCTAATTGTGCGCTTTTAATCTCAGGAGTGTAGCGATACAGTGCTGGAATATCGACTCCCGCACCTACATAAGCGCCGGAAGTTCCGTCATGGGCAAACGCATAGCCCCCTGATAGATATAAATCAGGAATTCGTTGTTTGGTAATTACTGATAGATTTTTTTGTGATTTAATAATTTGAAATTCTGCCATTTTTATATCATAGCGGTTTTGAAAGGCTATTTTTTCCAGTTCATCATAGTTAGGTAATTCAAGTTGGGTAAAAAATTCTTGTCCAAATATAGAATCTTCTTTTGTATCATAAAGTGTTGGATTGTTTTCAAGGTTAAGCACTTTGTTGAAATTGTATTGTGCTGATCTTATTTCTGCTTGTGCTCGGTTAATTTGAACGAGTAATTTTTTTAGTCGCATGTCTGCTTGGAGTACGTCAATTTCGTAATTTTTTTCAGATTTCGACCGACTTTTTGTTATATCTAAAAGATCTTCTAAAAGTTCTTTTCTTTCTTGTAAAATTTTTAGTTCAGACTTTGCAACGAGCAGATTAAAATATGATGTTCTAACATTCAGTTTAAGCTTAAATTCATAATCTTTAATTTTGTTTTCCGTGTAGTTTAAGTCTGCTATTGCAGCTTTTTTTCTTTCGCCTCGTTTGGTAATTTCTATAGGGAGCATCAATCCTACCTGACTTGAGTTACCTCGAGCAATAGGTCCCATTAGTAAGTTTGATTGGAATTGTGGGTTTTTAAATGCGGCAGCTTTTTTTACTCCATATTGAGATATTCCTAAATTTTTGCGTTGTTTTTGCAACTCAATATTGCCTTCTAAGGCCATGTTAATAGCTTCTTCCAATGTTATCTTATGCCTGTCAGTTTCTGAGTGAGCCAAAGTGCTTGAATCAGTGGCAAAAGTCGGGGTAGTAATGCCTATTAGTATTAACAAAATTAAAAACAGTCTTTTCATACAATTAATATGCTACATTAAAAATATGAAAAAATAAACCGATGTTTTTTAATTTTTAATGTATATGGAGAAATGTTTACAATTTTAAAGTTTAATAAGTTTGTTAAAATTTGTTAATAAATTAATTTCGAATGCAAATAAATACGCAAAAAAAAAAATTGAAAGTTTTTCCTTTTCCCAAAGGAGAAATATATGCGCATAAGTTCAGTTTCTTATTTTAATGTTAAATCTAATCAAGTGGGTATTAAAAAAGAGTATTCCAAGAATGATAAAAATGGGCAAAGTAAAAAAGACTATTCTCAACAAAATTTAGGACTACAATATTATTCAAATGCTATTGGGGTTGTTGATTTTACTGGAGAAAAAGATGAATCGCGACGTGTTCCTGACATAGATTATTTTAAATATAAATCAATGTCTCCGGTAATGAAAAGATTTTTAAGAAAAAAATGTATTCAATTTAATAAAGAAGTTAATACATCAGAATTGAAAAATGAAAAGAAAAATTATCTTCCTTTGATGAATGATAAGGTAATGGATGAATTTTTGGAAGTATGTGATGTGTATAGAAATTTAAAAAATGAACCTATTCTTTGCCTTGGTAGAAGTCCAAAATGGTTTTTAAATACTGCCCTGTGGATGAAAGATGGTATAGATGATTATAAATTTGTTGCATTTTCAAAATTTTGGTACCGGAGTTCGAGAGACGGTCTTGTCCGAATGGATGGATATGCACCTTCACCAGATGAAAAAAAAGCGTATAAACGTTATTTAAAAAGTATTCAAGCAGATCCTAAGCATATAGTGGACGTGCATGAAAAAACAGGTAAAAAAATAGTTATTACTGATTATATCAATTCAGGAAAAGGAGCCTGTTCATTCTTGGACCTAATGTCTGAAATAGCAGAAGAAGAAGGAATATTGGAAGATTTTGCAAAATCTATTAGAATTTTAGGTATTGGATGTATTGAATATACTGAAAAACGCTATTATGAAGATGAGGAATTTTCAATTCCTTCTGTACAGCTACCTGAAAGGTTAATGCCATATAAGAAGGAGATTCCTCAGGAATTTCATGACATGCCTCTTGATCTATTTGAGCAAATGTTAATTAATGAAAATACAAATGAGTGTCGATCTTCGTTTTATCCTCACGAAGCTTGGACAGCATACAAGCCAAATAGATTTAAAACAGGTATGCTGACAGATAAAAAAATAAATGAACTAAAAGGTAAAAATCCTCGTTGTGTAAGTAATTTTACGCCAGCAATGCGTGATTATCGAAACTTGTTAAACTTCAGGATTTTGGATTATTTGGATCAAAAAGGTCTACTTAGGGAAAATCTTAATTCTAAACAGTGGGATTAAGTAAATAATACAAGCTAGAGTTGATAACTTTTTATTTATCTCTAGTTGGCGTTTTGTTGTAAACTTTGTTGGATAAAAATATATTGAATATTAAAAAGCTTCCTTTTCTAAGGAAGCTTTTTAATATTATTGAACGGATAAAAATCCGAATAGAGCATCCCAAAAACTTAATCCGCCCCTTGTTTTAAACTTAGATAACTTGGTGCTGCTGTTTTTTTTCGCTGTTTCTTGTTCTTTTTTATATTGAGACAATTCTTTTTGATTAGCATTTCTTGCTTCAACGATAGGATTAGCATAAGTCAAAAAATTACGATATTCATTGCAGCCATATCCTGCTTTAACTTTGTCAGGGTATGCGTAACTTACATAATTGTAGACACTCATAGCTCGATCAGCGTTAGCGGGTTTCCCTTGTAGAGTATCCCAGTAAGTGCCAGTTTGTTTTGTTAATACAACGATTATTGCCAGAGGATTATAGCCACCGTTAACCAGTAAATCTGTAGCGATGATGTCTGCTTCTTTTTCTTCTTTTGTATATTGGTAGTTAGACAGTAATGTTGATGTTGCAGAGGTTGAATCGAGTTGGGAAGAGCCTGTAAATAGTGATACTACTTTCCCTTTTGATGCGTGACCACTAATAATATGACCTAATTCATTTGCAACAACAGCAGCTACTTCATTATCATTACCCGTGTAAGATAACTCAGTTGAGGACACATTTACAACTTTATCTTCAGCATAATTTGAGTTGTCGATAGCCCCGGATACAACTGTAAACTTCACATTTGAGGAAGGTATTCCGCTTTTGTTAAGTAAATTAACTCCAATTGTAGGCACTCTGCTTGCTGCATTGTAAGTTGCTGCATTAGCAGGAACTGCTATTGCAAGTGCGATAAGAATTGACATGAAAACTTTTTTCATACTTATACTCCTTTTTCTTTCTCAAATACATAATAAAATTTAATAGTGTAAAAAGCAATACTTTTTGAAATTTGTTAATCAATATATAATTTGTTATTGAAAATAAAAAAGTATATGTTATACTACTCCTATGGAAAAAATTTTTTGTAAAAAACAGAATAGCTTAAAGTTGGTGCTGTCGCTCGATATGGCTGAAACCCTCTGTATGATTGAATTTGCGGGGGGGGGGGGGCTTCTCTAACGGCTTAAATTCTTGTTTTTTACGTTTGATGGGAAGTTGCTCAAGTAGAACGTATTGTGGGTTTTGTTTGGGTGCCGAG
>CALUVH010000023.1 GCA_944324175.1 Candidatus Gastranaerophilales bacterium
AAGCCCCTAGAGGTTACCCCCCCCCCCCGTGGAAACCACGTGGTACAAAGGTTTTGAGCCGTTCATTAAATACGGCTTCCTTATATATTCTCTATTTGTCTGCTTGTTCAAGTTCATATTCTGATTATATCGTATTTTTTACAGCTCCGCAAGGGGGAAATAAAAATTTCATTCATTTACACGAGAAAAAGCCTCAATTTTCAACACAGCAAGGCTTCGCATTTTGTTACAATTTTCCTAAATTGTTTTTCTATTTATTTACTTCCTATACATATACTTTTGTATTTACATAGCTTATTTTATTGCTATGCTCGATTGATATTATAACCCGTATCTATTACTATGGTTGGAGAATACACAAATTTTAAAATCACTAATTTAATCATTTATAAATATCTAATCTTTAGCAATTTTTTATTTATAAATACTTTTATATAAATATAGATTTTAAGTTTTATTTTGGGGGAAATAATGAATATTTCAAAAATAGGAAAATCTTGTACCAATTTTTTATTTAGCAATCTAAAAAAGACAAATGCTGTCAAAACATTACCCACCCAAACACCGGTAAAAAATGTTTCAAAAAAAGATTTATTTTGTCATCAATATTGGGTGGATGCTTCAAAAGAAAGGGTTATATGTCAATCCAATAAAGAAAATGTTTCATTACATGGTCATTTGCATGGAATTAATCATCATTTTATACATAGTCCCTATCCTGAACATATGAATATGAAGTTTATGCATTTGAATATGACTCCAAGAGAAATGATTAGCTTGGCAGATAAAGAATTTAAATCATTAAAACCTTTGGAACAAAATCTCAACGTATATAGATGTGTTGGAGAAAAACCGAATTTCTTTTCAGAGTATCCTTTGTATTTAAAACGATTAAGTATCAAAAAAGGTGATATTATTGATATGAAAGAATATGCTTATGCAACTTCTGATATTTCTTATGCAAAAGTTTACATGCCAAATAACAAAGGGGTGCTATATGAAATAGAAGTTCCCAAAGGTTCAAAGGTTTCAAGGACAGGGATAATAGGGAAACAAGATGAAATAGTTTTTCCAAGAAGTTCAAAATTTGAATGCTTGGATGTAAAACAAATCAAAGACATCAATACCGATTATTTGCATGTTAAGTTAAAATACATTGTACCTGAAGATGTTTTTACAACAACACCTAATTGTCTTTGATTATTCCAATAGCATTTTTTAGCATTACCATATAGGGCAGGAAGTTTTTATATTGCCCCTGTTTACTCTGAAATTTCAATATAAGAAGAAATATTAAAATAATAGGGTAAATTATAATAACTTAGCACCATAATAATAACATTATAACTTATCTTTCAGTGCAATAAAACAAGTTTTCGGGTTTTATATTAGGTATTACACAGCAATTACATACCGTTAAATTACAAGCATAATAATAAAAACGAGATATAACATCTCGTTTTTATGGTACGCGTGGAGGGATTCGAACCCCCGACCTTTTGGTTCGTAGCCAAACACTCTATCCAACTGAGCTACACACGCTTATTCTTAACAACTAAGCTTCCAATTAGTCCTTACGAAGTTTATTTTAACTAAAAAAGATTTTTTTTCAAGTGCTTTTTAACATTTCAGTTTATGTAATTTTTATTGTTACAATTTGTCTGATTTTAAAAATCGTTATATAATAATTGCGGTAGGATTGTCTTTATGAAAAAAATCATCGTATTTATTACCTTATTTTTAGCAATAATCTTGAGTTTTTTACCCAAAGCACTTTGCGAAGAAGTGTTCAAAATCACGTCCGCTAACTTTGATACGGCAAATTCCATTATTGTATTAACTGCAAAAGACACTTATTCTACCGAAAGTATCATGAAAGATATTAAACTGGTTAAACTTGAAAATCCTAAAAGAGCTTACTTTGACATAGATTCCTCTATATTAACCATCCCTAAGCAAGACTGGACACTTAATACCGGTGGTATTAAACAAGTAAAAATTAACCAGTTTACAACAAATCCTAATATTGTAAGATGCGTATTGTATTTTAGCGATGACTACAATGTAAATAATTTAAAATTCTACAAAATAAAAAATAATATCATTATTAAAATTAAAAACAACCAATACAGCAATGATTATTATCAGCTGACCTATCGCGATGAACATGCTTCATCAAGCGACTTTTATGAAGCACTAACTGTCACTTCACCAATCATTGAACCAACAAACCCGCCCAATGTTGTAGAACAAATCCAACAGGCCTTTAATACTGCAACATCTACACAAAGTACTCAAAACTACCCAAAAATGGAAAAAAAATCTCTGAAATTAAATACACAATTTTACCTAAAAGACATTTCAGTAAAACCATATGGTATATTAATTAACGGTTTTGGAGCTGCAACCATCGAAAAACCCATGATTCTTCAAAACCCAACAAGAATTGTATATGATATCCCGAACACACTTACCTCTCAAACTATACGAAATAAAGAATTTAAAATTAATGAAACTGAAACGGCTAAAATTGGTCAATTCGAAATGAATAAGGCTAGAATAGTGATCACAACCAATAATGTCAACGATTACATACCTGTATTTTCTAGTGATAACCAGTCTTTATTATTGGCAAACTCTAAAAAAATTGACAAAAGCAGTCTTTTTAGTAATGTAAGTGATATTATCGCTTACAATAAAGAAAAACTAAACGACCAAACCAATACTATGATTTTATCTTTTAATCATCCAATTGTACACGGCATTGAAAGAAAAAATAATTGTCTGAATATTTACCTATACAACGTGTCTAAATTTAGCGAAGAATTATTTAATTCTACTTTTGCTAATTCCGTATTTTCTAATGCTAAAATCTCTTTAATGCCTCAAATAGGCATGACACTATCAATCCCATTAGAAAATGATTCTTTGGTAAACACCTATCTTGGAGCCGATGGTAAAACTCTTAAAATCAAAGTTAAAGGAGTAAAAAAAGTTGTAAAACAACCTGCAATTGCAAATAAACAAAAAGGTGGATCTAAAAAAATTGTAATTGATGCAGGACATGGAGGCTCAGATTATGGCGCTTTACGTGGTTCAATCAACGAAAAAGATATCACTCTTGATGTTGCCAAAAGAGTAAAAACGCTACTTGCAAAACAAGGCTATACTGTCGTAATGACAAGAGAAACGGACAAATACCTCTCTTTACAAGAACGATGCGATATTACTGAAGCGTCACAGCCTGATATATTCATAAGCATTCACGTAAATTCCAGCGTAAAACCTGAAATTACAGGGGTCGAGACACACTACTATCATCAAGAAAGTCTTGCTCTTGCTCAAACCGTTCACGCTGCTATTGCAAGTAATATTAAATCTAATAACCGTGGACTGTTTAAATCAAAATTCTATGTAATAAACCATACCACTGTACCTGCAATATTATGTGAAATAGGATTTATCTCAAACGATAAAGAAAGAGATGAACTAAACAGTGAAAAACGGAAACAAGATACAGCTAAATCTATTCAGGAAGGAGTGAACAACTATTTTAAGCAATACCCTTAAAAACCTACCTATTGCATTTTTCGATTCCGGTATCGGTGGTTTAACCGTCTTCGAAAAGATGAAAAGTATTCTGCCAAATGAAAATTATCTATACTTTGGTGATACTAAAAACATGCCCTATGGAGAAAAATCAGAACAACAATTAATTGAGTTTGCTGATAAAATATTTCGTTTCTTTGAACAAAAAAAGGTCAAGGCTGTTGTAATGGCTTGTAACACAACTTCTGCTGTAACCTATGAAAAGCTAAAAGATAATTACAACTTTAAAATATACCCAATAATCCAATCTGTTGCTGGCATAATAGCAAAGTTACCCATAAAAAGACTCGGGATATTCGCAACTCCGGCAACAATTAATTCCGGAATGTACCCTCAAGAAATTCATAAAATATCCCCACAAATGCTTGTATATGGAATGGACTGCCCTCAATGGGTAAAAATTGTCGAAGGTAAAAAAGAAAATTTACCCGAAAGTCAACAAATTATAGCATCAGATTTAGTTGCGATGTTGTTAAATAAACCTGAAAAAATCATCCTTGGATGTACTCACTATCCATTTCTTCTGCCTGTACTAAAAAAAATGGCTCCTGAAAGCCTTTTTATTGACCCGGCAAAACATTTTGCAGAATTTATAAAAAACGATTTAGAAAAACTTAATTTAATAAACACTGAAAATATAGAGCCTTTTGAAAAGTTCTATGTCAGCTCTGATCCTGAGAACTTTAAAAATGCCGGTTCTATGTTTTATCCAATAAAACAGCAACCTGAATTGATTAACTTGTAAAAAAAAGGGCGCAATATATAACTTCGCGCCCTTAATATAATTACATATTCTCTTTTATTAATGTTTTATAGGTATTTCTTATTGCTGCTAATACTTTTGGAATATTGGCGTTAAGGTCATTGATCTCATAAGTATTATAATTACTTCTTGCATTATTTTTATTATTACTCAACAAATTTGTTAATTTGGCATTTTTAATACCATATGAGCTACCAAGATCTAGTAATTCCTTAAGTATCGGATCCATAACTTTACGACCAAGACCATCCCCCCATTCATTATTTACATATTCAAAAAGTTGTTCATTAGGGGAAAGCTTATTGAAATATTCTAATACATCAACAATATTATTTTTATCTATTTTATCAAGCATTTTTTTAGTTTCGCCGTTATCGCTATAACCTTTTAACTGTTTATATAAATCTTCTGCTAAAGGACATTTTTTCAAATTGCCTTGAGAATCCCACTCTGAACCGTCTTGTTTTACGTAACCAATAACGGTACCTTTGTTATTGTATTGCGGTTTTAAGTCCATATTACTGTTCATCTCATACAAATTTTTCACTATATCTAAATTTCCTGCTTGATAGTCTTTTCTTACAACATTTGCACTATCAGGATATGTTGTAGCTATAGATGAAACTTTTGTTGTATCTCCGTTTTCATATACGGTGGTTGTCGTATAACCATTTTTATATGTTTCCAAGTATTGAATATCTTTTGGAGATGTTCCACCAAAATGTATTGTTCTGACTTTTTGACCTTTCACATAATCAGTCCTTTCTTTTGGTAATGCCGAATGCATCACCTTTACAGAATCAACTTCTTGACCATCTTGTTTCATCTCACCAATTATTCTGCTTTTTTCTGCATCGCTGAAACATTTTACTTCTCGCAACAATTTACCATCTTCATAGTCTTTTTGAACAGATAACTTGTTAGGATTTGAGTCAAAGTATTCTCTTTCTCGTACCAACACGCCATTTTTATATTCTTTGTCATAATATCTGCGTGCTGTCAACTGCTTACCATCAACATTTTGAGATTTTGGAGGATATGCAGTCTCTTTTGTTTTAAGACCATTTTGGTAAGTCATTACAACTGTACGACCTTTTTTATCAACATAGCTAAGGTTATTGCCTTTTATTTTATACTGTATACCACTTTCATCTAGTTGTTTTTTATTTACATTTAATGTTTCAACTTTTGTCGCCTCAGTTGGTTTAGTAGGTTCTGTCGGTTTTGTCCCATCTGCTTTTGTACCTTCAGGTTTTGTACCCTCAGGCTTCACTCCTCCTGTTGCTGTAGCGGAATTATTTGGAGTGTTTTTAAATTTTTTCAACTCAGCTTTCGGGTCTACCGTCAAATTTTCTTTATTCGCTTCGTTGTATTCTAACTCCATAGGTACTCGAATTTTCTCACCGACATTAAATGCCTCTACTTTATTTTTACCGTATGATTTAATTAAGTCCTTATTTAATTCTCTAAAAGCATTTACTTGCTCTTCACTTGCATTTTCACCCAATAATCTTTTGGCTGTTTGGCTAAAATTTTCACCATTTTTTACATAGACAAATGTATTACCTTCTTTGTCATATTCTATAACATGAGTTTCATTACCATCTTGCACAGTCGATGTTTTACCATTTTCATGCCATTTAGTTCGGATAATATAGCCATCTCGTTTTTCCTCAATTTCGTCGGGCGCAATTTGACTAAATTCTTTCACTTTTCCATCTACACCAATTTCTTTACGATAGATAAGCTCATCTGTTTTACCGCTTTCTTCATCAATATTATAAGTACTTTGAGTTTCTACAATACCGTCTTTTAGTAATTCAGGATTGTTTTTTAAAATTTGAGTCATAGTACCATTTTCATCATCATATTGATTCTGCGTAACAGATTCAATATTCGCAGCGACATTGGTTTCTACAATATTAATCGGACGTTTTTTTGCATCGAAATCAATAACAGTTTTAGTCCCCTTGGACTCTACCGTTTGGCTTTTAAGGTTCTGATTTGTTTCATCATACTCATAACTTGTAGTCTGAACAGTGCCATTCATATTTATGGTTTCACTTTCAGGTAAATTAGCGTCATTAAATTTTACAACAACACCGTAACCTTCTGATTTTTCTGCGTATGTCTGAACTTTACTAGTATCACCATCTCGATAAAAAGTATATTTTTCAATAGTTTCATCATCTGCTACAAGTTTTTGTGCCTGATATTTTATCGTACCATTTTTGTCAAAATACTGAGTTGTATTCTCATCCACTTTGGTCGGATATACTTCATCAGCTTCATTTAACTCTGTTTCTAAAATCTCATTCAATAATTTAACTGCATTTTTAATTTCTTTTCGACTTCCCTCTAATCCCATTGCACGAGCTTCATTGACCGAAAGCTTTCCATTTTGATTTTCATCAAATTTAGCAAATACATTTTGTACATCTGATGCATAAACATAATTTGCATCAGACAAGCCCGCTTTTTTAAAAAACTCATAAACTTGCTTGTTTTCCTTAAGTTGAGAAAGTTTCATCCCTTTTTGATCAAATTTTTGGTTTGAAATTGCACCCATTTTGCCTACTTCTTCAACCATTTTTACCTTCCTTTCATTGGTAAATACACACACTATTATATATATGTGTGTTCCTATCGGAATATTTTGGAAAAAACTTTAAGTAGTAACGAGAATTATTAAATAATTGTTACATTTTTAAATAATCATAACACTGCTGATAAGTATCAAACTTTTTTATATTAGCCGATATTCCCAATTTTTCACTTGTTATATCCAATATCGTTTTATTTTCTTTAATTAAACAAACTTCTATATTTTTTTTCATTGCCTCAAAAATTGGAGTCGCTCCAACTGAATTATAAGGCATAATAAGAAAATCAAGACTATCAACTGAAATACCCTCAACAACTGAAAATCGTGGTGCTTTGGCAAGTCCTAAAAGCACACACGGTAAAAAAGTTGGAGTTATATACTCTGCAGCAGCACGAGAATCAACCAGTTCTGAGGTTATTGTATAATCTTCAAAAGCAGGAGAATGAGCACAAGGGATTCTTAATTTTTGAGATATGTAATGCGAAACAATTGCCTCTACTCCTCCCACAGGATCAGTACCAATCCCCTTTGAGTAATCTAAATTATCATTTTCCGGATCTTCAAACAAACATACTAACGCAACAGCATCAGCACCTTTTTCAACAAGTTTACGCGATGCATTAAGTAGAGTTTCAGGATTTGTTACCTTACCTGTAGAAATTCCGCTATTATCTATATAAAAATCGACTCCTACATTTGATTTAGTAATTTCATATCCTACAATATCTATACCATAAACCGTTTTTACCGCATTTATAGTATTAACATGAATATTCAAAACATCCTGAGGTATCGCTCTATCAAATACGATACCTATCTTATTGTTTTGAGAAGGTAAAAGCCTAATCTCACCTTTAAAAAAACTATCCAAAGAATACCCCTCAATATAGAACATATTATCAGTTATTCCTGAAAACACGCCGGCATTAACGACATTAGGATTTACAATTAACTTTGCTATTTTCGAAAATTTTCTAGCCCAAAAACTCCCATCACCTGCATAACCGCCAACTGATGCACCTATACCTGTCGGTACAATAAAAGCTCCAAATTTTTCACCTGATTGCAACATAGTTAAATAATACAACAAAAAAGCAGCCAATGCTGCTTTTTTTGTACATAATAAATATTAAATTGTCTAAGTCTACTGCTGTTGCCCTCCGTATGAAAAGTCTTTCTTAACATTTGTTTGCAATAACTTGGTCCATGAACTTTCAAATGCTGTAATTTCATTCAATCGTGTTTCATAATTGTTCTTTTCTAATTCTAGTTCAGCTTCCCAAGACTCTAAGTTAGCTAACTCCAGCTCATGATCCTGATTTAATATTTCAACTAAATCTGAGTAAGTAACAGGATCTTCTTCATAATATTCATAATAATAATTTTGTAACTGTTCATTGTATCTTGCTTGCATTTCTGCATTCTGTTTTGTTGCAGAAGTCATAGTAAACATAATATTTGACAATTTTTCATTTATCATCGCTTTTTGTTTTGTATACATCAACAATGTTTCTTGAATATTTGATATTGCCATCTTTCTGCCCTCTCGGTTCTATCTCTCTTACTTATATAAACAAATTTCAAATATTTCAATTTCAACAAACATAGAATTCTTTACATTTGTTTACATATGTATTTATGCTATGTTTATTGTATTATATAGACGTATCATATTAGGAGAGTATAATGGATCAAGAGACTTATTTGAAAATTATGGGTTACGTACCGACAGTCGTAGAAGCATCATCAAGAGGTGAACGCTCATTTGATATCTTTTCCAGACTGTTAAGAGAAAGAATTATATTTTTAGGTTCTGAAATTGATGACGAGGTAGCTAACTCTATTGTTGCGCAGCTTTTACTTCTGGACAGTGAAAATAACGAAAAAGATATTATGCTATACATCAACAGTCCCGGAGGAGTCATTACTGCAGGAATGGCAATATATGACACAATGAACTTGATTAAATCTGATGTTGCAACAATCTGTCTTGGAGATGCAGCATCAATGGGTGCTTTTTTGCTTTGCTCTGGAACCAAAGGTAAAAGAATGGCTTTACCTAACTCCAGAATAATGATTCACCAACCTCTTGGAGGTGCTAAAGGTCAGGCTACTGATATTGAAATAGAAGCTAAAGAAATTCTGAGAATGAAAAATATGCTTATTGATATTATTGCTAAAAATTCAGGACAACCTTTCGATAAGGTTAAGGAAGACTGCGAACGAGATCATTTTCTTTCTGCACAAGAAGCATTAGAATACGGTCTTATTGACAAAGTCGTAGAAAGAAGCAATAAATAATTTAATTAACAATTCTTAACAAACCGCTAAAAAACATGCAATTCCTTGGAGTTGCATGTTTTTATATCCATGTAAGGTTACAAAAAGGTTAGTTATAAAATTAGGTAGGAGTTAGAAATGTCTCTATTAATTTTCGGCTTTCGAAAAATAGACATTATCAGGCAAAAAAACGATTTGAACTATCGTTTAATGAACTTGACAAAAAAGTTATCTGATTTGCAACAGTACAGTGCAAATATCGGAGACGGTTCAGTATCAATGTTTGATATGATGAACACACCTGCTTCAATGTTCAATCGTCAGATGATGTTCTCAGCTTATTCGCATCAAATGGCATTAGCCGGTGCCCAACAAAACTTCATGATGATGAGTCCAATGATAAATATGCAAATGCAGCAAATGGACCCTAATTCTCAAGCGATGTATCAACAATGGATTTTCAAAAATCTATATCAACAACAAAAAGAAAGAATAAACAAAGTTGAACAAAAGCTATTAAACCAACAAGAAACACAAATTCAACAAGAAAAAGCAAAAATTGAATCTCAATTAAAAATGCTGGATCAAGAGCTACAAAGTGTTACAGAAGCCGAAGGCAAAGCAATTGAAAACTGGAAACCTAATTATGTAGCTTAACAGCAAAAATAAGTTAAATATACCTAACCCCTATCCTTAAACTAACCAATTCAAGGGCTCGCTGAAACGCGAGTCCTTTTCAAGTTTAGCCTGAAATTATCATATCAATTGGTATGTCAAACCTTTCACGAGGAAGAATCCTAACACAAAGCTCTTTGGGTATAAGTGTAACTGATTTTAACTTTGGATATTTAGCTAAAAATCGGTCATAGTATCCACCACCATATCCCAATCTATAATTTTCATTATCGACCATTAACGCCGGTACAATCACTAGATCTAATACATCAGCAGAAACAGGATTACTACATGGTTCTTTCACCCCAAAATTAGATACTACCAGCTCATTCGAATACGGACATACCAACAAATCATTACTATATACTTTAGGGAAATAAAATTGCTTATTATCATTAAGCAACTCCAGCACATTAACCTCATATTTCAACGGATAATATATCATCACGTTTTTTGATTCAATATAATCCTTTGATTTACGTAAAATAGCACATAGTTTAGAACTAGTTTCCTTTATATCAAGCTCTTTTCGCCTTGTTTTAGCTATTGTACGATAGTATGTTTTATCTTCCATATTTTTAATATATAATAAAGAAGAAAATTATGATAGATAAATGTGATAATAACAATTTAATAAATCCTAATTGGGCTAAACATGGCTACATTCAAGTCTATACAGGAAACGGAAAAGGAAAAACAACAGCATCTTTAGGACTTGCAATGCGAGCTTTGGGCAGATGTTGGAAAGTTTTAATAATTATGTTTACCAAAGGCGGTGATGACTATGGTGAACTCAACTCATTTATGAATTTATCTGAAAGTATCAAAAATAATCTTACTATTGTCCAAGCAGGACTAGATAGAATCGTATATTCAAATAATAAAAGTGCCTCTGATGAAATTGAAATAAAAAAAGGCTGGGAATTGGCTAAAAAAGCTATTTCTAATGATGAATATAATTTAATCATTCTTGATGAGGCAAACATTGCAATTGATCTCAAAATTTTAGATGTTAATGAAGTTATAGAAGTCTTAAAAAACAAACCTGCAGACATGGAAATCGTACTCACAGGCAGAAACGCTCACCCTAAAATAATAGAAATTGCTCATCTTGTATCAAAAATAGAACCCGTAAAACACTATTGGGACACAGGAATAGCTGCAAGAAAAGGAATTGAGTACTAAATTAATAGCTACGCCTCATTAAATCTGACAACTTTACCTCATTAGTTGATTTCGCTGCAACTTTTTTAGGCTTCTCGACAGCTACCTCAGACTTAAATTGAGCAAGACCAATTTTCATCCTGTCACTGTTTTTACCTAAAAAAATTTCTTGAAAAAATGATATTATTTCCTGCATTATCTCCTCCTATGATATATTTTATATCGACTATATTCTTTTATATCATTCATTAAAACGATTTTCCCATACTTTTACATTATACTTTATGTTATATTATTTATGCAGGCTGTTTGAGGAACAAAATTTGAACAATTCTTTTTATGATACTTTAAACAAAAATTTTAATTATGCTTTGGAACTATATCAAAAAATTTTAACTCATGAAGAAATAATCAGGATGCTTAATGAAGGAAATACACTTCAAAAACAAATTGCCGCCATCAAATTAAATAGCATTACCTGTGAAAATGATGCCGATGCGTTAATAAAAAACCTAACCGGTCAAGATGGCAAAGTTAGAGAAGTCGTAGCATTCAGGTTAAATGAATTTTTGCAAAAACAAGAATTACACAAGTTTTTTCTTAAACGTCAAAACTATAATATATTTTTAGACGCTATTGTTGATATCAATGGAAATATTTGTAGAAATACGATTTCTGCAATTTCTAACCTAAAAATATATCCTGATTTTTGCAACTATTTCTGCTCTGCACTAGTTGACCTCACCAATAAATTAATTTCTATCGTTGAAAAATTTGACTTTCAAGATGGCAAATACAAAGTTAATAAAGAAGTCTTTAAACTATATTGGTGCCTTGAAACTCTATCCATATTTACAAATTGCGTCAATTTTGATATATTAAAAGAAATTTTACTAAAGAGTAAAGATATTGAAGAGTATACAATAAGGGAAAAAACTGCTAAAATTCTTTCTAACATCATATGTGATGAGGATTTATCTCTGATAAAAAAACAACTCAAAAAGGACTCTAACTATTATGTCAGAAGATTTTAATATATTATATAAACTTTTGTTAAGAGATTTATAAATTTTATATACAATATACGCAATTTTTAATCTCACAAATACTTTATATAAGTACAGAGGAAAAATTATCAGGGAAATTAAAAGGAGAAAAAAATGGCTAGAGTTCTAATTTCAATGCCGGAAAGATTTTTAAACGAAATTGATGAAGTTGCAGGAAACGAAAATCGTACAAGATCTGAACTTATCAGAGAAGCTCTAAGAACTTATATGTATAGAAATCAGGTTCGCAACACACAAAAAGCACTAAAAAATGCCGAAATTCTAGAACATTTACTTGGCTAAACACAAAATACTCTGGGGAAAGAATAAAAAGAAATGGGGAAAATTATGAAAAACGATTATTTAATGTCTTCAATAGATGAATACTTCGCAATACTCGACAAAGAAAATGAAAAACGTTCAAAACTGGTAGCTAAATCACTTGTTAAATACTTGAAAAAATCTAAAGTTGAATCAAAATATGAAGCATTGCAAGCGACAAAATAAAAATTGCTGAATGATATTTGGGAAAAGGTAAAATTGGGGAAAATTTAGAAATTTTAAGGCTTACTTTATGTAAGCCTTTGTAGTGTCTACATTAACTAGCAAAAATTATTTTTAGATGTTTTTACTGACATTATGAAAATTTCATCAAAGATATATCCTTATAGAGCAGGTAATAATTATACAAGTACCCTTGTCAAAAGTAATTGTCAGACTATAAATAATTCCATATCGAACACTAAACCTTCTTTTGAAGGATTTTTAGGGAAAGATTTGTTAATAAAATCCTTAAGATTAAATCCGATAAGGCATTTTGAGAATTTTTCATTAGAAGAATATCGCAAACTAACAACACTTGAAATTAACAGATTACGCTACAAATACAAAACACTTTTAAATGATAATTTCTATTTTTATAACTCTATCGCTGATATTCATGATTATGCAGCGACCTGTATGCAAACCGTATTTGATAACAGATTTGGCAAGGGAAATTATATTGTTCTACCCATAGGTAGATCTTTATCCAGCATATGCAAATCTCTAAGTTACAAAATAGGTGAAGAAAATGTAATAAATTTACCACTGGGCAACGCGAGACGATTTTACAACAGGACACAAAATGCACTTTCATATGAAACCCTCTACCAACAAATCTCAACAGCGAAAGGACTTGAAACATTCCAAGAATACCTTAAATCCGTAAATTTAACAAAAGAATATCTTGAAAATTCAAAAAAAAACCTCATACTAACAGATTACTGCTACACAGGCGAATCACTAAAGGGAGCAGAAGCACTTATAAAATCTAACTTAATCCTGGGTAATAAAAAGAACAATATCTTTGCTGTTGATTTCTTAAATTTACTGAAAGCTACAAAAATAGAAAAAAATGAAATTCCAGAATCAATACTTGAATTTATCGAAAAAACGAATTGTAGGACGCTACAAAAACTCATTGGTCTTACACTAAATGCTTCAAAATACAAAAACTTTTCGTTTGTAGGACATTCACCGACCTTAGCAGACACAATGCGTGCGGCAACAGCAAACAGGTTAAAAAAAGCTCAACCTGAAACCAGATTAGTATGGTTTAAATTACTAGATAAAGAAATGTCACCTAACAAAAAAGTCCTCCAAGTAGAACTAATTACCCCTCACACTCAAACAAACTACAGTAAGCAAAAAATTGAACCTTGGCATAATTCAAAATCACAATATGAAAGTGACCTGAGAAACGATATACAAAAAATATGTGAAATTATGATTAATTTTGACGGTAATCTTAGTAAACATAGTCAATCACAAGAACAAAAACAAAAATATCTACTTAAAAAAACAGAATTATACAATCTATATAACTATATTACCGATTACTATAATGAACAAAGTAATGCCATTTTCATGACTAATTACTATGCTTCACGCACTCAAATTCATGACTTTTTAGAAAATATTGAAAAATTTTTGTTATAAATTAAAAAGAGCCCTGATATTCTCAGGACTCTTTAAATTTAATCAATTATTGAACTTAAAAATTACTCAATAATTTTATCAACAACACCAGCACCTACGGTGTGACCGCCTTCACGAATAGCAAATCTCATACCTTCTTCGATAGCTACAGGAGCGATAAGTTCAACTTCCATAACTACGTTATCACCAGGCATTACCATTTGACCTTCGAATTTGATTGAACCAGTAACGTCAGTAGTTCTGATGTAGAATTGTGGTCTGTATCCAGGGAAGAATGGAGTATGACGTCCACCTTCTTCTTTTGTCAATACATAAACGTTAGCTGTAAATTTAGTGTGCGGATGAATTGTACCAGGTTTAGCAAGTACTTGACCACGTTGAATTTCAGTTTTATCGATACCACGTAACAAAGCACCGATATTATCACCAGCTTGACCTTGATCAAGTGATTTTCTGAACATTTCAACACCGGTAACAGTAGTTTTCTTAGTTTCGCCTAAACCAACTAATTCAACTTCATCACCAACTTTAACGATACCACGTTCTACACGACCTGTAGCAACAGTACCACGACCAGTAATTGAAAATACGTCTTCAACCGGCATCAAGAAAGGTTTATCCAAATCACGTTCAGGAGTTGGGAAGTAAGAATCGATAGCATCCATCAATTCCCAAATTTTATCAACCCATTTATCTTCGCCACGTTGAATTGCAGGATTAGCTTGAACTGCTTCTAAAGCTTTCAAAGCTGAACCGTGGATGAATGGGATGTTATCGCCGTCAAATTCATAAGAAGAAAGCAATTCTCTAACTTCCATTTCAACCAATTCTAACAATTCTGGATCGTCTACCATATCGCATTTGTTTAAGAATACAACAAGGTTAGGAACACCAACTTGACGAGCAAGCAAAATGTGTTCACGAGTCTGAGGCATTGCACCATCAGTAGCTGCAACAACAAGGATTGCGCCATCCATTTGAGCTGCACCTGTAATCATGTTTTTAACATAGTCAGCGTGACCAGGGCAGTCAACGTGAGCATAGTGTCTAGATGCAGTTTCATATTCTACGTGAGCAGTAGAGATGGTTATACCTCTTGCTCTTTCTTCTGGAGCAGCATCGATTTCATCGAATTTCTTAGCTTGAGCTCCACCTGCTGCAGCCATAACGCCTGTAATAGCTGCTGTCAATGTTGTTTTACCGTGGTCAACGTGGCCTACTGTACCTACGTTTACGTGCGGTTTCGTACGTTCATACTTTTCACGTGCCATGAGATTAATCTCCTTTTTTTCTCTACTTATAACTACAATACTAAATTTGGTATTTTAAGCCATAGTATTATCTTATATGCTCAAATTATTTTGTCAACCATACATGAAATATTAATTACAAAAAAAAGCGAGATAAATCTCGCTTTTTTTTTAACAAAGTAAAAGAACTAAAACTATTCTTGAATATCATCCGAACTTTCCTCTATAGTATCCTGTTCTTGAGGAAAATCTTCTTCATCCAAAGCTTGTTGACTCATTTCTTCTTCTATTTCCTGTTGAAGTTCATCTTGTTGTAAATCATCTTCGTAATCGTCTTGAACATCTTCTTCATATTGTTGAATATTTTGAGCTTCAACTTTTTCCATTTGAGACACACTTTTGATATCTATCTTCCATCCGGTAAGCTTGTGAGCCAGTCTTACGTTTTGTCCGTCACGTCCGATAGCCAAAGATAGTTGATCATCTGGAACTACAACCATTGCACCACGCGTATTACCTTCAGACTCAATAATATCAACTGAAACCACACGTGACGGTGAAAGAGCATTTACAATATACTCTACAGGATCTTCTGAATATCTGACAATATCAATCTTTTCATTTTTTAATTCTGATACAATTGTCTGTATTCTTGCACCACGAGGTCCAATACAAGCCCCTACACTATCGACTTCAGGATCATTGGACCAAACCGCTATTTTTGTTCTGTAGCCTGCATCACGTGCAATTGACTTAATCTCAACAATTCCATCTTCGATTTCAGGAACTTCCAATTCAAACAATTCGCGAACGATTTCTGCATGAGCGTGTGACACAATCACTTGAGGCAAACGAGTTGTCTCTTTTACATTTAGTACAAATACTCTAATTCTATTGCCCGGTTTATAATATTCTCCAGGGATTTGTTCTTTAGCAGGCATTATAGCATCGCATTTTCCAATATTAACTATCACATTTCTGTTTTCAACACGTTGAATAATACCAGTAGTCAAAGTGCCCTTTTTGTCCAAGAATTCTTGCATTACGAGATTTTTCTCTGCTTCACGAATTCTTTGAGTAATGACTTGCTTTGCAGCCTGTGCTGCAATACGTCCAAACTGTTCTGGAGTTACTTCAATTTTCACCTCATCGCCCACTTCGACATCCTCTACAATTTCTTTTGCTTGAGCGAGAGAAATTTCATCATCTTCATTTTCAACTGAATCAACAACAAGTTTTGTTTTAAATACGCCAATTTCACCTGTTTGTTCATCCAATATGGCTTCAATATTTTCAGCTTCTTTTAATCGCATGTTTTTTTTGTATGCTGTAACCATTGCATCGCACAAAGATGAGATAAGTATCTCTTTTGGAATACCTCTTTCTCTTTCTAGCTCTTCGCATGCTTCAAATAACGCCGTTCCAATTTTAATCATTTTTCACCTTTCTTCCTCTTGACGAGGACTTTATTAATCTATATATAACTTTGCGGATTGAATGTTTTCTTTTTTTATCTGTAATTCTTGCCCATCGTCAAACCTAAATAATCTCAAGCCTTCATTTGAGTCATAGTCAAGAATTTCACCTTTAAATATTTTCTCTTCCTCACCGTTTAAAGGTTGTTTCAACTTTATGCTAACTCTTCTGCCTTTAAAAATAATGAATTCTTTTTCTGATTTGAATTTTCTTTCTAACCCTGGTGATGATACTTCTAAGTAATACTTTACAGGAATAAGCTCATCCAAAAAATCGCTCAAACTTCTTGTAACTCTCTCACAATCATCCAAAGTAATATCTTTTTCTTTTGAATACAGATAAATTCTCAAAAACCAACGATGATTTTCCTTTACAAACTCTATTTCAACAGGAATAAACCCAAAACGCATGGCAGTATTCTCAATTAAAGGCGTTACCTTTTCTAAAATTTCATGCCTGTTAACATCCTGTTTCATATCAAACCTTCCCTTATCTTAGTGAAAAAAGAACGGGAGCACCCGTTCTTTCTAATAAATTAGAAATAATACACTAGTATTATATCCAAATAAAACCAAAAAGTAAAGCTTATGTAAATATATTGTTAAGTATTCTGCTATGCTGCACTAGCCGCGTTTTTTGCCTTTTCAAATTCTCTTTGATAAGTAGCTTTATCAACAACACGTGATCCTATCATGTAAAAAGCTTCCTTATCTCCGGTTGAGTAATTACCGCTTCTGAACTCAAGGCTACTACCTGTAAATGTAGTAGGTTGAGAATTACGATACAAATTAGTCACATCAACTTTCTTTTGTAATTCTTCTTGTTCAATAAGTTTCTTTGCTAATTTTTCATTAGCTCTATCATTTTTATTAGCTTTGATTTTTTCTCGAATACTCATTCCATCATCATCATTGATCTCACCCTCGCGTTTCAAAACTTTAGCAATTCCACTGTCTACATCTTTTGTTAGTTTTGCTAAGTCCTTAGCCTCTTGGGTTTCTAATTCTTGAAGTCTTTTATCTTGTTTGTCAATAGCTTCTTGGTATTCTTTACTCTTATCTTTTAAATCTTCAATTTGCTTTTTCGTATTTTCGAAAGTTTCTATTTTACCTTTCAATTCATTTTGTTGTTTTTTCAAGTCATTCAATTGAGCCTGTTGCTTTTCTAATTCAGCTTTTGCTTCTTTTATATTGTTTTCAGCTTCAACAACGCCTTTTTCTGCATTTGTAAATGCTTCAGCAGCTCTCGTATAATTATCTACAGCAGTTGCTTTTTCTTTTTCTTTTTGTTTTAAGTTATCCGCAGCTTGTTTCAATTCTTCTTGTGCTGTTTGAACAGCCTTTTGTGCATTACTATATGCAGGCTCATTAGGTACCTCTGTACCATCAGGTCCAATTGTTGTTTTAGGAGTATTAGCAAGTGCTACTTTTGCATTACTTAATTTAGTTGTAGCAGCATCTAATGCTTTGCTAGCTTCACCCAAAGCATTTTTTGCAACTTCAAGAGTTTCAGCATTACGTTTTTTGGTTCCTTCAGCATCTGTTTTCTTGGTCTTCGCATCATCTAAAGCAGTTGTTTTATCCTTTACAACATCTTCTTGTTTTTTAACCTGTGCATTTAGACCGCTTTCACCTTCAAGTTTTTCTTTTGCGTCATTTGCAGCTGTTTCCATACCGCCAATTTCGCCTTGTAGCTTACTTAAATCGGTATCAATTTTAGTTTTCTCAGCTCTTGCAGTATCAATAGCTGCACGTAAAGATGTAGAATCCTTACAATCTTTCATTGCAGACAATGAGTCTGTTCCTGAAGAAGAGTTGCTTCCTCCTGAAGAAAAGATTCCATTAGCACTGATACCATTTTTTATCGCGTCTATAGCACCCACTTGATTTAGGACAGAATATAAGTTAGTTGCTGCCGCGACAACATCACCTATGCTATTTCCACCTGATACACCTGTGGATTGACATGTGCCTGAATTTGAATTTATTGTAATTATCGTAGGTTGACCAGATGATCCGTTTCCTGCACGTAAATCTGAAAAATTTTGATTTGAACGTATTCTTCCATCTGGCCCCATTTCATAGCCAAATTTTCCAAGTCGTGAATTTGCCCCATTTGCGTATACAGTAGTCGGTCTTACTGATGACGAAGCAGAAAAACTTGTAGAACGAGTCGCACCTGTCAGGTTTTTTCTGGCAGCAGCACTAAACTCGTAGGTATTACGGTTATTTACAATTTTACCGTCCTTATCTCGAGTAATCGAATATGCAGTTGTACCTGTTAATCCTGGTAAAGTCATAACTCGCTCTCTTTTTTACTTCTTATATATGTAAAAACTTCCTATTATCATCAATTTCACTCACCCTCCAATTTGTTACAAAAGTTCACATTGTTTTATCATAATTCTTGGACAGCATGAATACATAAATTTATTATGCCCATATTTTTATAAAATAATTCATATTAAACGTTAATAACATTAACAATTTACAAAAGCTTAAAATAGGCTCTGCACAACATTCCTCAAAAAATGCAAGAGTTTTTTACATTAACTTAACAAAAATTATGTAAATTTTTCAGGAAAAATATTTTACGGCTATAACCTTAGAGAAATAAGAATCTTGAAAATTAAGCATAAAATTATTGTAAAAAGATTAGCATGGAGTGTGCAAAATACGTTTCTTTTTATTTGATTTGGATTATTATGGATTTACAAATCTTGGGAGTTGGGGATTTGTTAGATGAGAGACTAATCTATCAATCCTTTGCTCGATATGTTAATCCATCTTCGGAACGATTAAAAGGTATACAAAATCGTTTAAAATATGGATAGAAATAATAGTTGTTATTTGGAGGTAGATGAGGTGTTAGAACACGGTTACATACAAATTTACACAGGGGATGGTAAAGGAAAAACAACAGCTTCACTTGGCTTGGCATTAAGAGCTTTGGGACACGGGTGGAAAGTTTTAATTATCCAGTTCACAAAAGGTGACAGTGCTACATCTTATGGAGAAATAGCAACTTCATCAAAATTCTTACCAAACTTAGAAGTGGTTCAATTCGGAATGGATAGAGTTTGCTACTCTCATAACGTTTGTATGGACGATTTCAAAGAGGCTAAAAGAGGTTGGGAATTTGCAAAAAAAGCAATTAATTCCGGTGAGTACCAATTGATTATTCTTGATGAAATCAATATCTGTACAGCAATGAATATGATAAAGGTGAGTGATGTGAAAGAAACACTTTTACATAAACCTGAAAATCTTGAAATTGTATTGACAGGTCGTTATGCACACCCAGAATTAAAAGCAATGGCACATCTGGTAACAGAAATGAAACCTATAAAACATTACTTTGACATGGGCGTCATGGCAAGACAAGGTATAGAATACTAAGCGAGAAGATACAGATTTGGGGAGATTGTATTTTCTAAAAAAGACTTAATGTAAATCCTTTTTGTTTCAGAAAATGAAATATCGGGTAATCTATGTTAATAGAAAACCCGTTTTTTTTATACATTTTTTAACGCATTACGTTACATAAGTAAATAATTGATTTGCACTTAAGCATGTTTGTATTATCATATAATTGGTTATACTAGTCCGATAGGTTTTGCCCTAGTTCAAATGTTTTTGAATGGGACAGTATATCCCGTAGTACAACACATTAACATAAGGAGAAAAACGATGCCAACAGCATCTATGATTGAACTTTTAGAAGCTGGTGTTCACTTTGGTCACCAAACTCAAAGATGGAACCCAAAAATGAAACCGTATATTTACGGAGCAAGAAACGGTATTTATGTATTAGATTTACGCAAAACTACTGAATTGTTGGACGAAGCATATGCAGTGGTAAGAGAATTTGCAGCTCGTAATAAAAACATCCTGTTTGTAGGTACAAAAAAACAAGCAGCCGAAGTCGTAGCTGAAGAAGCTAAAAGAGCAGGAGCGTACTACATCAACAGAAGATGGTTGGGTGGAATGCTTACAAACTTTGACACAATTCGTAGTCGTGTAAATAAATTGAGAGAATTAGAAGATTTTATTAACTCAGGTCATGCAGAAAAACTTCCTAAAAAAGAAATTGCAAGATTAAATCGTGAATTAGGCAAGTTGAGTAAGACATTAGGCGGTATCAAAGAAATGAGAGGTTTGCCTGATTTAATTTTCATCATCGATCAGAAAAAAGAGTTGATTGCAATTCAAGAAGCAAATAAATTAAACATTCCAGTAATTTGTTTGGCTGATACAAATGCAGATCCAGACGGAATCAATTATATTATCCCTGGTAATGACGATGCTATCCGCTCAATCAAGTTGATTACTTCTAAATTAGCTGACGCAGTTCTTGAAGGTAAACAGTTAAAAGAAAATAACGCCAACAAAACATCTAAGCTTCAAGCGATCAAAGCTGAAGATGCAGGAGTAGCAACAGAAGAAACTACAACTGAAGAACCAAAGTCAGAAGCTGCAACTGAAGAAGTTGAAGTTAAAGCAGAATAATTATTATTCAAAAGGGGAAGATGGGTTTCTTTCCCTTTTTTAACATAAAAGGAGAGAAATTAATGAACATTACAGCACAAATGGTAAAAGAACTTCGCGATAAAACCGGTGCAGGTATGATGGATGCTAAAAAAGCATTAGTAGAAACTGACGGCGACATGGAAAAAGCGATGGAAGTTCTTCGTCAAAAAGGTATAGCATCAGCAGACAAAAAAATGGGCAGAATAGCAGCAGAAGGTCTTGTTGCTTCTGCAATATTGGAAAATGCTGGCGCAATGGTTGAAATCAACTGTGAAACTGACTTTGTTGCCAAAAACGAAGAATTTAAAGAATTATCCGACAATTTGGCAGAATTCGTAGCAGAATCAAACCCTACCGATGTTGATGCATTATTGAATTCAACTTGTCCTAAATGCGGAAAAGTTATTGCTGATTTGATTAAAGAAAAAATTGCTTCTATTGGTGAAAAAATAACTTTCAGAAGATTCATTCGCTATGAAGGAAATACAGCATCATACATTCACAATGGTAAAATTGGCGTGTTAATCCAAACCGATAAAAAAGATGCAGAATTAATGAATGATATATGCTTACACATCGCATCATCAGCTCCTGAATTCATTTCAAGAAGTGAAATTCCTCAATCAGTGATTGACCATGAAACAGAAATTGAAATGGGAAAAGAAGACTTGTTGAAAAAGCCTGAAGCAATAAGAGCTAAAATTGTGGAAGGTCGTGTAAATAAACTTATGGCAGGTCGCGTTCTTTTAGAACAACCATTCATCAAAAATCCTGATATTACAGTAGGTCAATTAATTGAAGGTAAACTAACTGTTGAAAAATTCACAAGATTTGTTCTTGGTGAAGGACTTGAAAAGCGTCAAGAAAATTTTGCAGATGAAGTTATGAACCAAATTAAAGGTTAATTAATAATAACGATAAATTAAGACCCATAGGGCAGATTATAAAATCTGCCCTTTTCTCTGCTATAAATTGAAGCACATCAAGAGTTTTATTTATCAGATTTATCAGATTTTTCATTTTCTTGAAGTGTATAAGAATAATTTGGTTCCTGATTTTTTTTCTCTTTAGCATTTTTAAAACTCATGACAAAAATAGTCCCTTGAGGGATATTAATATCTTCACCCTTGTTCGCGTATGACAATGGAGTACTTTCGTACAACGACACAGCAGCAGATTTTGCACGATTACCTTCTTCGTTTTTTACAGCCCCCTCAACTATCGCAATACCAGGACCAAAAAATCCGTCTAAAACTTTGTTTCCAACAAATACAGCACCTTGCTTAGCAACCGACCCAACACTAACATCACTTAAAAAGCTATACTTACCCGAAATTGACTTTGTAATTGAATAAACTTTACCTGTTTTAATATCCGTAAACTTTGTAGGGACAAAAACAAAAGATGCATCTCGTTTTAATCTTTTCGGAGATACAACATCTTCGATATTTCCCTCAATCAAACTACCCACTTCAATAGTATAGTCATCATCTGTGGTAACTGGCTCTACAACTTTTAAAGTCCAAGTTTTGGGAGGATTAGCAGTCGAAAAGTCTGACATTGCTTCAACTTTCACATTCTTTGCCATTGCAGGAGAAATTAACCCCAGAAGCAAAGTAAAAACCATAAACATTTTTTTCATAAAAATTCTCCTAATTAATACTATTTTCAAATATATACTTTAAATATTGTCCAGTATAAGACTCTTTGACTTTAGCTACCTGTCTTGGTGTACCTGTGGCAACGACTTTTCCACCTCCAGCACCACCCTCAGGACCTAAATCAATTACATAATCAGCCACCTTTATTAAATCAAGATTATGTTCAATAATCAATATCGTATTACCTTGATCAGCGAGTTTTTGTATAATCTTAATTAATTTATCTAAATCATACCAATGTAATCCTACAGAAGGCTCATCAAGCAAATAAAGAGTTTTACCGGTAGCGCGCTTATTTAATTCAGCAGCAAGCTTAATTCTTTGAGCCTCACCACCAGATAAGGTAGTAGCACTTTGACCTAGTTTTATGTAATCAAGCCCTACATCATTCAATGTTTGTAACTTATTTTTTATAGTAGGTATATTCTCGAAGAACTCAAGTGCCTCTTTAACACTCATATCAAGTACATCAGCAATGGTTTTTCCCTTATATTTAACCTCAAGAGTTTCACGATTGTACCTTTTTCCCTTACATACATCACATTTTACATATATATCTGATAGGAAATTCATTTCAATTTTCAAAAGTCCATCACCTTTACAAGCCTCACATCGCCCACCTTTGACATTAAAACTAAATCTACCGGGTTTATATCCCCTCATTTTTGCTTCATTTGTCTTAGCATATAACTCACGAATATGAGTAAATACATCAGTGTATGTCGCTGGGTTGGAACGCGGAGTACGACCGATTGGAGATTGGTCTATATCAATAATTTTATCAATATTCTCAAATCCTGTAATTTCATCAATCCCTTGCGGTTTCGGCTTATTGCCTCTGAGTTTATGTATGGCATATTCGAAAATCAAGTCTTGCATAAGAGAGGACTTACCAGAACCAGATACACCAGTCAGTACAACAATTTTGCCCAAAGGAATATCTACATCTATATTTTTAAGATTATTTATGTGAGCATTTTTAACATGCAAAAATTTACCATTACCTTCGCGAGTTTTTTCCGGTATAGGAATATATTTTTCACCACTCAAGTATTTGCCTGTTATAGATTTTTTAGCCCTAATGATATCATCAATTTGTCCTTGAGCAATAATTTCTCCACCATTAATCCCAGCTTTCGGACCTATATCGACTATATAATCAGCATTTCTAATCGTATCCTCATCGTGTTCTACCACGATTAAAGTATTGCCTAAATTTCTTAATTTAATAAGAGTTTTAATCAAACGATCATTATCTCTTTGATGTAACCCGATTGAAGGCTCATCAAGTACATATAGAACTCCCGACAGTCCGCTACCTATTTGAGTTGCTAATCTGATGCGCTGAGCTTCACCTCCTGAAAGAGTACCCGCACGACGAGCGAGATTTAGGTAACTCAGTCCCACATCATTTAAAAATTTAAGCCTTGCACGAATCTCATCTAAAATTTGCTTTGCAATTTTAAGTTTATATTCACTCAATACCAAATATAAATCTGATATAAATTCCAAAGCTTCATTAATCGGCAACAGCGTAAATTCATAGATATTTTTACCGTTAATTTTAACAGCAAGCGGGAACGGTTTTAACCTTGCCCCCCCACATGCAGGGCATGGTTTAGTAATCATGTACTTTTCAATTTCTTCACGCCAATACTCACCATTAGATTCATTATATCTTTTTTCTAAAAACGGAATAACTCCTTCATACCTATGATATTTTGTCTCATAATGGTGAGTACCAAATCTCATAACTCGAAATTTAACAAGATCATTATCACCGTATAATATAATTTTTTGTTGTTTTTCGCTTAATTCTTGAAAAGGTTTATCAATATCAATCTTGTAATGACTACAAACGGATTTCAACACATCATCATAGTATGAAGTAGTAGTCTTAGACCAAGGATATATTGCGCCTTTAGATAAAGGCTTAGTCTTGTCAGGCACAACAAGATTGGGGTCAATAACGAAATCAGCACCGAGTCCTGAACATCTTTCACAAGCGCCATAGGGGGCGTTGAATGAGAAAATTCTTGGTGCTAATTCTTCAAAACTCAAGTTACATTTTGGGCATGCCAACTTTTCACTAAAAAGAATTTCTTTATCACCGATAACATCAACAAGCATAACCCCATCAGCTTTTTGCAAAGCGATTTGAGCACTATCTGCGATACGAGATCTGGCAGTTTCTTTAACTACAATTCTATCTACAACAACCTGAATGTTATGTTTTTTTGTTTTACTTATCTCAATTTCATCATCATCAAGGTTATAAATCTCATCATCAACCTTAACTCTCACAAATCCTTCTTGACGGAGTTCTTCAAAAGTCGATTGGAACTCTCCTTTTTTACCGCGAATGATTGGAGCAAGTATCTGAATTTTAGTTCCTTCCCCCAATTTGAGTATACTCGAAACGATTTCATCAATAGTTTGAGGTCGAATTTCTTCACCACACTCGGGGCAATAAGGAGTACCCACTCTCGCGTATAAAAGCCTTAGATAATCATAAATTTCCGTCACCGTTCCAACAGTTGAACGCGGATTATTACTTGTCGATTTTTGATCAATGGAAATAGCAGGAGAAAGTCCGTCAATATATTCAACATCAGGCTTATCCAACTGTCCCAAAAATTGTCTTGCATAAGTCGAAAGGCTCTCTACATAACGTCTTTGCCCTTCAGCAAATATTGTGTCAAAGGCAAGTGAGCTTTTTCCTGATCCTGAGACACCTGTAAAAACGATTAATTCATTTTTTGGTATTTCTAAAGAAACATTTTTCAAATTATGTTCTTTAGCACCTTTTATGATAATATTATCTAACATATCTAAATTATTGCATATAAATAAGTAAATTCAAATAATTAACTGGCAAATTTTATTTTGACAGTTTTTACAATAAAGAGACAGAAAAAGAGAGAAAACAACAATGAGAATACAAAAGTTAAGCTCCCCCCAATATAGTACAAGTTTTTGTGCTAACCCGATAAAAAAAGCTACCCCCAAAAAATATCCAGACAGTAAAAACAACAACTACGCATATTGTCCCAAAATGCTTGCAACAGCGCTTGCAATGGCAACAATAACAACCGGTTGTAATATTAACAGCAACAAACATGAACTCCAGTATGAAAAAGAAAAATACCTTAAATCAGAAATATTGACTCAAACAAATAGAACAAACTTTGAAAGAAATGACAGCATAATAAAAGATATATCCTCACAAGATAGCATAAATAATCACTTTCAATTACTAAATCAACTGAATGAAGAAAACCGAAGCAATAGAAGTTTTCGCATTAGGAAAGTGAATGATAGCACCTACGCAACCAAAATGAAATTAAATGACAGGATAATAACAACCGAACTTAATTTTGAAAATCAATTAAAACCTAATGAATACAACGGTAAAATGAGAGTTAAAAATCTTTTAATTAATGAGGCAGATACGTTTGATTACAAGATGGAATTCAACCCCAAAAATTACAAAAGTTTTATCCTCACAATAACATCCCCTAAAACAGGAGAAGAATTTGACAGATACAGAATTACTCGTAATGAGAGTGACGGCAAACTGTTTATTGAAGATAAAAGTGGCGAGATAACAGAATTAACCCCGCAAAGTTTGAGTGAATTACCAAGATATTCTCAACGAGATTTTGATGAAACATTCAAAAAACGTGGCTACCAAATGGAAGATGTAAAAAGTAATTTAATAAGTGCACTAGCAATAGTAGGTATAACATGCTTTATTGTAGGGCTTGGGGTAGGTGCTTTTACAAAACCTCAAAACGAACAGAATAACAATAAAAAGCAACAAGACTCTAATTAACCTATAGTCAGATTATAACTATTTTCAATTAACGATTTTAGTAAATCTTTTTCGGCTTCATTGACTTTTATAGTAATCCAATGTGCCTTATTCATATGCCAAGCAGGAGTAATGAACGGGTAATCATCCCTTAAAATAGCTGCTTCAAAAGGATCACATTTTAAATTTATGCAAAGCTCATTATTAAGATAAAAAATCAAGCCAAACCATTTATTATTGGTTGAATGGCGCATAACTGCATAGACATCCTTGTCATCCTTAAAAGGATAGGATTCAATTGAATCAGGGAATTGCAGACAAAGTTTTATAAGTTGTTTTTTATTCATATAAAAGACTGTAAAAGAATCGAAATAAAAAGTCAAATAATAGATTTACAAAATTAACAGGTTGTGCTAAAATATCTACGAGCTGGTTTTGCCTATCTGAGGAGAGCGAAGCTCATCCGAAGCAAGTGGGACTTAGTGTCCTGTTGAAAACTGAATATATGTTTTATATCGTAGTGGCACTCTGCCGAGTAAAATGATTGAGTATCATTTTATGAGAGGGTTCCCCTTGAGGGAACGTCCGCCGCGAAGACTAAACAATAAAACTTTGAAAATTTGATATAATCGTACTTGTCGTAGTGGCACTCTGCCGAGTAAAATGATTGAGTATCATTTTACGAGAGGGTTCCCATTGAGGGAACGTCCGCCGCGAAGACTAAACAATAAAACTTTGAAAATTTGATATAATCGTACTTGTCGTAGTGGCACTCTGCCGAGTAAAATGATTGAGTATCATTTTACGAGAGGGTTCCCATTGAGGGAACGTCCGCCGC
>CALUVH010000024.1 GCA_944324175.1 Candidatus Gastranaerophilales bacterium
TTTTGCATGATGGATACGACTTCCTCATCTGTGATGACGAAACCTAGATTATTCGCCTGACGATACTGGCTTATTATCTTTTGCTGTTGGATATTGTATTCACCCATCCTTCACACACCTATTAATTGTATATGGGTTTTTATCGGCAAAATAACAATTTTCTTTAATAATAGATAAGGTTTATTACAATTATTTACATAAATTAACAAATACTTTATAAGAATCTTTTTTGCTTGACAAATTGTTAAGAAAATAAGATAATAGACAACTATCAAAGTTGGAGGTTGTATGTTAAAGAAGTTATTAGGTTTGTTAATATGTGTGTCGGTATTATCGTTTTTCGTACCGGCAGATGCACATGGTGATTTTACATGGTTTGGACTAAGACGTAACAATACGAAAGTGACGGTAAGTAGTTCCAGCGGACATCATGTTGAACATAGGCATCATCACAAACACAAGCCAAAACCGAAACATAAGCATAAACATAAACCAAAACCAAAGCATAAAAAGCATCACCATAAAAAGGGACCAAATTTCCATAAATGGTGGAATGAGCATTGGAAATGGTAGTTAAAAAGCGCCTTAGAGCGCTTTTTTAACACATAATATTATATTACTTGTTTCCTTTGGCTTGATTATGAGTTTTACACAGTATCTGGCAATTTGATATATCGGTAGCACCACTTTTTGACCAAGCAGTTACATGCTCTGCATCCATTTCTTTGAATTGCCATATTCTAGTTTTATTATTGTCATTTCCTAAAGCGCATAAAGGGCAGTTAGAAATACCTTTTTCTTTTGCCTCTTGAGTTTGACGTGCATACACTGTCTTTTTGTCCCGTTCTTCAAAGATACGAATTTCAAGTAATTTGCTATCTTGACAATCGCCGAGTATATATTCAAATATTCCTTTTTTACTTTTAACAAATTCATCAGCATAAAGTTCCGCGACTTTTGCGTTGATTTCGGTCTTGTTATAAGGATTTTTGTATATACAAATTTAAAAACCTTTTAGTATGATGTAAAAATTTCAATGCAAATTCAAAAATTAATTTTTTGTTTATTTGTATGTATTGTTTTAGAATTTATGTTTAAATAATAATGGAGGTATAAACATGGCAGATGTAAAAATATTAGAAGAGCAGTTAAAACAGTTAGATAGTATAGAACCGAAAGATCTTTCTTCATGGCGAAGTGAAACTTTACCCATTATCGCTGAATTTTTTCCCAAAAAAAGTTCACAATATGAACAATTTATTCATATTGCATGGTTAGCTGATGCTTATAATTTAGAGCATGTTCAAGAATTTCAAAACTGTTTAAGAGGATTTATTAAATGTTTATCTGTGCGTGCAATTTCTAATAAAAAAACGGATTCTAATAATAATCCGATAGTTATTAATAACAATCCTAATTTTTCACAAACTCAGACGCAGAATCAAAGTCAAACACAAACATTAAATATTGAAGATATTATAAGAGATGGCTTACCTCCAAAAGACATGCGTGAAATTGCAACAATATTAAAAACTGCAGAACCCGAAGAAACGAAACTTGAAAAAATTGGAGCAATATTGCAAAAGGTTGGAATTGGTGTAACGTCAGCTGTTTTGTCTAGAATTATAACTACTTCATTAAATATGTTTTAATAATGATTTAAGTTTTCATATTGAACAAGTGGGTTTAACCCGCTTAATATATATTCTGGATGCGGTTGGTCTTGGATTTTTTTCGTTAAACGAGACTTCGGTTTTTACCTGCAAGAATAAAATTTCTTTTGTAAAAGACCTTCGCTCTCTGCAAAAAATCCGTCGAACACAAATAGGCTTATCTCATCACTATCGCAAAAAAAAATAAGACAGGATAGGTTTTCCTATCCTGTCTTATTTACCCTGGATGCGATTCGAACGCATGACCTACCGCTTAGAAGGCGGTTGCTCTATCCAGCTGAGCTACCAGGGCCTATTATTCTTTTTTAGGATCCGGAGGGACTTTCCAGATGTTCGGTTAGTGTGGGGTATCTGTATACATCCCTCGTATATCTATGCTAGCACAAAAATTTTTTCGCGCAAGACTATTTCTCTAAATTTTTGAAATTTTAACTGCTCACAGGTTTACCAATATTTTGCTAACCACTTTGTCGGTTTTACGTATCTTAATCCCATTTTTCCCCAAAATCCTTCATAAGCTTGCATTGGTGTTGGACGTCCATGGAAAACTATTATTTTTGCTTTTTCCGGATCATTTGGCATTTTAAAGTAGTTCATTGGGAATTTTTGTAGACACTGACGCTTAAAGCTTACGCACCATTCTTTATTCCAATATTTTAAAATTCCTTTTCTATGCATCTCATAAGAAAGATATGCCTGTTCGTTTTTGTAAAAATTTCTCACATCTTTACCAATTTTAAAGAAGTTATCGAGTACATCCTGATGTTTTCCTACCTCAAAGCGAAATACTGATGAATTCCCTATAATATCCTTTGGAAAATCCCAATCTTTTACGATTAAAAAATCACCTTCTTCTTCAAAAAGACAATCAATATTACTGCGAATAACAATATCTAAATCTAAAAATATTGCTTGACCTTCCAAGTCAGATAATTTTTCAGAGAATACGGTTAATTTCTTCCAGCCTCTGTCAGGTATACTTGGATCTATTGGAAACTCAGGTATTGATCTTACCTCAATTTTTGGGTCTAGCCCTTCTCCATTATCTGTAAAGCACACAAATCTATGAGGCAATGTTAAATTTTTTTCAACCATTTTGTATAATCGGTTAACATATTCAGGTCCAAATTTTGTACCCCATTTCATACATATTATGTTTCTTTGCTCTACCATTTACATTACCTCTTTTACAATACTCCCTATACCTTTGCACCAATTATAAAACTTCAAATGTATCTGTCAATGAAAACTCTCCCTAAGTCAAGTTTTGTAAATGATTTATTGTTTTGTATTTTTTATGTTAAATAAATTATTTTTACGTTATAATTTTCCCATAAAGATTTTAGAAAGAGGGAAAAAAGATTATGCTAACCGGAAATGAAATTAGAAAATTATATTTAGATTATTTTAAAAATAAGCACCAGCACACAGTTGTAGAAAGTTCAAGCCTTGTGCCTGACAATCCTACAGTTTTACTGACTACTGCCGGAATGTTGCAGTTTTTACCTATTTTCTTAGGTATTGTTAAATCACCTTACGATCCGGCTCG
The DNA here is from genome assembly GCA_944324175.1 of Candidatus Gastranaerophilales bacterium. Classification (GTDB taxonomy): domain Bacteria; phylum Cyanobacteriota; class Vampirovibrionia; order Gastranaerophilales; family Gastranaerophilaceae; genus CALUVH01. Next base: position 3,223 of record CALUVH010000024.1, read on the forward strand.
TGCAACTTCTTGTCAAAAATGCGCGCGTGCTGGCGGTAAAGATAGCGATATCGAAAATGTTGGACGTACTCCGCGTCATCATACTTTCTTTGAAATGCTCGGTAATTTCTCTTTTGGAGATTACTACAAAAAAGAAATCATACCTTGGGCTTGGGAATTTGTAACTGAGGTATTAAAGTTAGATAAAGACAGATTATGGATTACAATTTTTGAAACTGATGATGAAGCTTATGAAATTTGGCGCAACGTAGGTGTGCCTGCTGAGCGTATTAAAAGAAAAGGCAAAAAAGACAATTTCTGGGGACCTCCAGGGGCTTCTGGTTCTTGCGGACCTTGCTCTGAAATTCATTATGATTTGGGAGAGCAATACAAATGTAATGATCCGCGTGGTTGTGGTATTGATACTTGTGAGTGCGATAGGTGGGTTGAAATTTGGAACCTCGTATTTACTGAATTATATCAAGATGAAGAAGGTAACCAGTCACCACTGGAGAGTAAAAACGTTGATACAGGTATGGGATTGGAAAGAATTACCATGGTATGTCAGGGGGTTGCATCAACTTTTGAGACTGATCTTTTAAGACCTATATTAGACAAAGTTTCAGAAATGAGCGGTGTTCCATACAAAAAATCAGAGAAAACAGACGTTTCTTTAAGAATAATCACAGATCATGCAAGATGTGTATCGTTCCTCATTTCAGACGGAGTAATTCCGGGAAATGAAGGCAGAAGCTATGTATTAAGAATGATTTTACGCCGCGCGCTGCGTCATGGCAAAATTCTCGGAATGGAGTTGCCATTTTTATACAAACTTGTTGATGTTGTTGTAGAGCATTATGGCGAAGCTTACCCTGATTTGATAAAAAACAAACAAAAAATCGTTGATACAATCAAAAAAGAAGAAGAGCGTTTTGCCAAGACACTCGATAGAGGTTATAAAATGCTTGATGAATTTATAGCAGAAAAAAAAGACATTGACGGTGAAAGTGCATTCAAATTGTATGATACATTTGGATTTCCACTTGAATTAACAAAAGAAATTGCACAAGAAAACGGTCTGAGTGTTGATGAGGTCGGTTATAAAGTAGCAATGCAAGAGCAAAAAGATCGTGCGAAAGCTGCTACGGCTAAAATTAGTGTTACAGGCGATATGAAGTATGCAAAACTTGAAGATGAGGTCGGTTCAACTGAATTCGTCGGTTATGAAAAAAATGAATGTGATGCCAAAATTTTAGCAACTATTGAAGGCGAAGGATATGTTGATATCGTGCTTGATAAGACACCATTTTATGCAGAATGTGGCGGACAGGTCGGTGATAGCGGTGTCATAGAAAATGAAAACCTTAAAGCAGAGGTGCTGACTACATTTAAAGTAAATAATTTATTCGTTCACCGCTCGGAAGTTATTAATGGTGAGGTGACAATTGGTGAGAGTGTAAAAGCTAAAATAGATGTTCCACGTCGTGAAGAAATAAGACTTCACCACTCTTCTGCTCACTTGCTTCAAGCGGCTTTGATTAAGGTATTAGGTGAAGAAGTGCATCAAGCAGGTTCTCAGGTTGAGCCTGATAGAATGCGTTTTGACTTTACATTCTCAAGAGCTATGACTTCTGATGAACTGAACAAAGTGGAAGTTATCCTTAATAACTGGGTTGCTGAAGGTCTAAATATTCAAACAGATGTTATGGACATTGAACAAGCAAGGCTTACTGGTGCAACTGCGCTATTCGGTGAAAAATATGACGATGTCGTAAGGGTTGTATCTATCGGTAATGAAACTTGTATATCAAAAGAATTTTGTGCAGGTACCCATGCAAGAAATACACGTGATTTAAGACTTGTTAAAATAGTTTCAGAAGGTGCTATAGCTGCAGGTACAAGACGTATTGAGCTTGCTGTATCAAAAGCAGCTTTTGACTATATGAATGCAAAAGTTAAAGAGCTGGACAAACTTTCTTTGATGTTCAAAACTCATTTTGATGAAGTTGTAGAGCGTGTTGAAAAAATTCAAGAAGAAAATAAAGAATTGCAAAAAGAATTAACACAAGTCAAAGAAGAGAATGCTCGTGCAAAATTTGCCTCTTTCCTATCCAAAGCTCAAGATATCGAAGGCGGTAAATTATTCATCACAAAAGTAGAAGACATTGATAACAATGCTATTAAAACAGGTATTGAATTTGCTTCCCAAAAGCTTGGTGAAAGCATCATCATACTTGCATCTTCTAAGACTGTTGCAGTCAAAGTATCAGATAGCTTTGTAAAAAAAGGTATAAATGCCGGTAAAATCGTCGGAGAAATAGCAAGAGCTACAGGAGCAAACGGTGGCGGTAGACCTAACTTCGCTCAAGGTGGTGTGAAAGATGCTTCAAAACTTGATGAAGTTTTAGCGAAAATCGAAACTGATTTGAAATAAATAATAATATTTTTATAAACTACATCCTAAAAATAACTTTTTAGGATGTAGTAGTGTCAAATATATTTTATGAAATTAAAAAGAGGAGAACATGGACAAAATTACCCCAATGCAATATAATAATCCGTCTTTTGGAATGGCGGTAAGGTTTAATAAATCAGGCAAAAAATTTTTTGATAAGGTTTTTGAAAAAAACCCTAAAGCAGGACAGGAGTTTATAAAAAGACAATCTAAAAATAAAACATCTGATATATTTGTGAATGGACAAAAAGTATCGGTAAGTATAAACGCTCAAAGGTGGCAGGTCTTAAATAGTATAATCAATCCCAACGCTACAGAGGGAATGATTGTTATAAGAAAAAAGAATTTATTCCATGGATATGGAATAAAAACAATTTTAAGACAGGGAGGAAGACCTCTTGAAAATATTTATGGTGAAATGGGAAAACCTTTTGCTATTGCTGAGGAAATTGCGAATTGGCAATCAAAAACTAAAAATAATCAGTCACCTTCTTTGATAGCTAAAATCGTTAATCTATTTAAAAACGATTAGAAATTTTTATCTTAATAAATTTACAATTAAGGAATTATATTTTATGATTATATAAAATATAAGGAGATTTTATGACAATATTGAAAATTGAAAGGCTTCCGCATAACCGCTTTGTGCCTGAGTATCAGACAGAAGGTGCGGCAGGCATGGACTTATGCGCAGCGATAGATGAGCCTAAAGTTTTGAAACCGCTTGAGCGTGCACTTATACCTACAGGTTTGAAAATTGAGTTAGAGCATGGGTATGAAGCGCAGATAAGACCGCGCTCAGGATTATCCATAAAACACGGTATCACACTAATTAACTGTGTTGGTACGATAGATGAAGACTATCGCGGTGAGGTGTGCGTGCCTGTTGTAAATTTGTCAAATGAAGCATACACCATTCAGCCTGATGAGCGTATTGCGCAAATGATAATTGCAAAAGTTGAACAAGCAAAAATTGAGGTTATTACCGAGTTATCTCAAACAGCTAGAGGTGCTGGCGGTTTCGGTTCTACAGGTAAATAATTTTATCATTAAAAAAGACCTGAAAATTTTTTCAGGTCTTAAATTATAAGAAGGAGAAATTAAAGTCGTTAGTGATTTTTTCTTGGGAATATTGAAATTTCGTCAATATTTGCTTTCAAAATATTATGCTGAGGACTAAAAATTGCACTGCTTTTCAACTCTTCATCTACTTTATTTGCACTTGGATCATATTGAGGTCTACCTTTTGGTTCAAATTGTCCGAAGCTTGAAATAGGTTCCGCCATACTTTTATTCCTTATTCTCTAAACTGTATTTGTATTAACGTCGATGGCATCATAAAACTTTAATGTCTTTAACAATATATTACAAAAATTTTACATTTTTAATGGGATTTCTTGTAACGAAAATTAAAGCCTTGCTGTGTTGAGAAACTTGGCTTTTTCTCATGTAAATGAATGAAATTTTTATTCCCCCCTTGCGGAGCTTCAAAAAATACGTTATAATCGAAATATGAGTATTACGTTTAGAAATACAATCAGGTTGGAAGAATATGCAGGCATGGAGTTAATACCTGAAAAGCCTTGTGACACAGGTCTTCACGGGGGGGGGGGGCAACTTCTAAAGGCTCAGCAAAAGCGTTTTACGCAGATGAAGAAAAAGACACAAGTTAGTGAACTTGTGTTGAAGTGTATAAAGAGCAATAAATCAACTTAAAAGGTGGAATTATTTAATAAAAGGAATTAATAGCTAGAATAATAAAAATAAAGGAGTCCAAAATGATAAAAGCAGAAAAAAAGAATTACTTAACAAGAACCGCATTCCCACTGGCAGAAGGTGGTCGAAGACCACTTTTAAACCTTGGTTTTGGTCGAACCGCATTCACTCTCGCTGAGGTGTTAATCACGTTGAGTATAATCGGAGTTGTGGCAGCCCTGACGATACCAAGCATGATAGAGAACCATAACAACAAAGCTTGGAAAACAGCAAAAGACCTATGGGACAAAAAACTTGTGGAAGCTACCCGTCAAATGAATATTGACGGCGTAATGACAGGAGTAGCAAACAGTACAGAAGATTACATGAACTATTTTAAGAAATATGTAAAAGTAATCAAAACTTGTGAAAACGATAAACTAGAAAACTGCTACGCAACAAAATTTGTCCAAACAGGCGATAAAGAAACAGAAGTAGAAGTAAGCAGCTTAACAACCGCAAGCAAACTAGGACAAAAAGAGTGGAATACAAATACAATGGGATTTGTGATAGCGGACGGTACAACGGTGGTTATGGCATACAATCCGAATTGTAACAGTGTCGACCCATTTAGCCAAGAAGGTCAAAGCGGTCAGGTAGGCTGCATGAGTATGTTGATAGATGTAAACGGTAAGAAAGGTCCGAATAGAGTAGGCGATGATATCCAATTAAAGAATGCAACAATCTCCACTTGTGATATGAAATTCCAAGACAAATGTATATCCGCAAGCGATATGTGGCCAACAACAGCAATAAACACCTGTGAAGAAAGTCCTTACCACGAGTACGATGAACGCTCAGATAGCGAAAATACATATTGTGCAACAAACTATTGGGCAGTTGCAAAGAAAGCATGTGCAGATAATGAAATGAGATTACCAACGATGCAAGAATTAGCAGACGTAGCAACATATATATACAAACTGGAAGAAAGTCCAATCCAATGGAAGGAATATCGAGACAGCATAACCCCAGATTCAGACAGAGCGACTGAACTCAATTGGTCCACTAACGGCAGGTGGTATTGGTCGAGTGAGCCCGACGGTAGCTACGGCGCATACACACGCAGCTTCGACTCTTCCCACAGTTCCTGGAGCGGCTACAGCGTGAGCAGCTCTCTCACCCACGCTAGGTGTTTTAGCAATTGATCGTTAAAACGTCTCATTTGCGGGTAATAGCACCCTCATGAGCATGGTCAAAATGTAAAAAACGATGTTTTTCACCTAAAACACAAATATCGCCCCAAATAACGCAATTTTACGCGAGTTAATGTAGGTCGGATTTACCAATCCGACAATAAAAAAACTATATATTGTTTTTTCTCATAGCGAAAATCAAATCCGAAGATAATTATGTTATAATGAGATTATGAATTATAAAAGATTATTTGTAAAAAACGGATGCATTTTTATAACAATGGTCACAAATAATAGGATCCCTATTTTAATTAATAACATTGAAAATATAGCTCAATCTTATCTAGATGTTTCACGGATATACTCATTTGAATTGATAGCATACTCAGTTCAAAATGATCATTTGCATTGTATTATAAGACCTAAAGAAATAAGAGAATATCCCAAAATTGTGAAATCATTCAAATATTCGGTTACTAAAAAAGTCGGATTAGTAAATCCGACCTACAGTAGAATATGGCAAAATCGTTACTGGGAACATACTTTAAGGGATGAGGAAGACCTAAATAGACACATTGATTATGTTCACTACAACCCCGTAAAGCATAATCTTGTCAAAAATGTTAAAGATTGGAAGTATTCTTCATTTCACAAGTTTGTAGAACAAAACCTGTATGATATAAACTGGGGGACAAATGAAGATATTCAAAAGATTATAGACTTGGATTTTGAATAATAGAGCCTTACAGCTCAGCTAAAAAACAGAAATAAAAGCGGTAGCTCCAATAATGGAATTTTTAGAGCCTGACGGCTCAGCTGTTTATGTAGGTCGGATTTACTAATCCGACAATAAAAAGAACTATAAAATTGCGTTATGCGCGAGCAAAAAACAATTCCAACACGCAGGTGCCTAATTGGCACCTGTTGTGTTTTTGATTGGCTTTATTTATAGTCCGTATTTACCTTTTATTTCTACTAAAATAATCATGTTTTTATAATATTGCGGACAGTATCCGTAAGGGGTCATTAAAATGGCTGTTGTTTTCAATTCTTTGCCTGCTGAGGGTCTGTCATATAAATCTTTTACGTAAGTTTCAATGACCGATGTCGTTGAAATTGTTGCATCATCTAAAATGCTGCAAAATGATTCTGTCTGATTTATTTCAGCTTCGGGTTTGTTTGTCGCGAGCAGCACGCGACAATCTTTGCAGCGCTTTTTCATAAATTTGAATTTACTAAACGGGTTAATATTTCTGGTGATTAGCTTACCTATTAACTCTTCGTTTTGACATATGTTTGTGGATTCTATTTTTTCTCGGCTAATCAAGTAATTTTTTACACCGAAAAAACTCCAAATAACCAGCATAACTCCAAAAGCTACTGCAATTGATCGCCAATACCTTTTCAACATATAAAATATACCTCGTGCAGACCTAACATTATTATTATAACGTATTGTTGAAAAAGTTACAACCCCTAAAAATATTATTTTTTTATACAACAGCGCTCGAGTTTCCTTACAAAGCGCGTCGGTAGATTTTCTGTTTTTGCGGTGATTGAGTCCACTAAAATTGTCTTACAGCCAAGTTTTTTACCGCACCAAATATCTGTCAGTGGTCTATCTCCTACAAGTACTGTGTGTTCAGGGGTAAGTCCGTGTTTTTTCATAAATTCCAGCGCCTTTTCACAAGATGGTTTGTGTGCGTCAAATAGTAGCGGAAAGTCTGATATTGCACTCACTTTTTTTATGTAATCGGCATTTTTATTATTTGAAATAACCCCTATAAAGAAATTTTGTCTTACTCTATCGAGCCAATCAAGTGTCTTGAGCGTGTAGGTACCTGATTTTGATGCCATAATCGTACTATCTAAATCAAATAACATCGCTTTGATACCGAGCTTTTGTAATTCTTCTAAATCTATGGCGTAGATATTCTCGACGTTGTAATCAGGTCTAAGAAACATGCTGTTTTACTCCTATCGTACGGGCAAGTGCATAGTGGTAATCATTCGGTTGTTGTGAAAATTTTATGTAAATATCGTCATTTGTATTAGCAATTTCCACTTCTTCGCCCTTATCTGTTTTAATAGAAACTACCTTTGTTTGGAATTGCTCATTTGGAGTTATTATTTCTATTTCATCGTTCAGTAACATTTTATTTTTGATTTTAACAAGGTAATAGTCATCATCGGTTTTTATATTTTTAAATTCGCAAAGAAAATCAGCCCCTGCAAGTCCTTTTGAAATATCATAGCTGTAGCTGTCACCGTTATTATCACCAAGTGCAAAGCCTTGTGTATAACCGCGATTACCGACTTTTTGCAATTCAATGAAATACTTATGCAAGTCATCGGTTTTGCCTGCGTAAATTTCATCAATAGCACCACGATAAGCTTTAGCAACTGCTGAAACATAATATAGACTTTTTGTGCGTCCTTCAATTTTTAAAGAATCTACACCGGCCTCAATAAGCTGCGGTAAATATTCTACCAGACACAAATCCTTTGGACTCAATATATGTGAGCCTCGTTCATCTTGGTTTATCTCATAATACTCGTCAGGGCGCGTACTTTCGACAAGTTTATAACTCCAGCGACATGGTTGAGAACAGTTGCCATGGTTAGCTTTCCTTTCTCCTTTTGAAAAATAGTCGCTTAAAAGACATCGGCCTGAAAATGATACACATTGTGCGCCGTGTACAAAGCTTTCAAGCTCTATATCAGGTACTTGTTTCCTGATTTCCGCAATATCTTTTATTGGAAGTTCTCTTGCCAAAATCACCCTTGATGCACCTAAATCCCTCCAAAACTTTACACTTTCATAGTTTAAAGTGTTTGTTTGAGTGCTTATGTGAATAGGGGTTTGTGGCATGTATTTTTTGACAAGATTTAAAATCCCAAAATCGCTTAGGATAATCGCATCCGGTGCCGCATCTTTAAATCTTTCAATGCAACTTTCTAATAACTTAATATCATTGTTAAATGCAAATATATTAAGGGTTACATAGGCTTTTGCATTCATGGAATGCGCAAGTTGTATTGCATGACTCAAGTTTTCTAATGTAATCAATTCACCTTTACGCATTGCTCGCAGACTAAAATCTACAACACCCAAATACACGGCGTTTGCACCGTATTTTATAGCATATTCAAGTTTTTCCAAGTTACCCGCAGGTAATAATAATTCTACTTCTCGCATAACTGTATATTACCTGAAAGGTGATAAATAATCAACCAAATAGGTGATGTCGATTTTTGATAAATGTAGACAATATAAATATCAAGAAAATAGTTTTATGGAGATGACACGCTATGCAAACAATTGAGAATGCTGCTACAACTATAAAAGAAATTTGGGATTATCAACATCCTTTGATGCATATGTGGTTTGGTATTAGTGCTATTTCTTTGTGTTTTATGTTTGCATTAATTTATTTTGTGATTTAGTAGCAAAAAATATTTTTATTTGTTTTCCCTATAAAAAAGGGAATGTATGCGAAGTTCAAATGTAAGTTTTCAAGCAAACTTTATTAAACCAGTTAAAATATTAAAAAAAGTTGGGCGTGAAAAGTTTGTTGCCTATCCTGTGTCAGTTGTGGAAATAGATACGAATAACATTGGAGATGTTCGAGCATTGAGGGCAATTTCCTTATCGTGGGATAAATACAATTATGTTCAGGATATTTATGAAGATGTTTCACGGTTGCGGTTAGGTGGTGACGATGGTTCTCAAATGCATGTGTTTGCTATCACTTTACAACGCGATAATTTTGATAAAATTAATAAAGATGATATTGTCGGTGTTGCTGAATTTGTGGAAAATAAAGAATTGAATGAGCTTGTATATTTACAGGTAGAGCCTGAGCATAATTATGGGAATATGGAATCACAATTTAAGCATATAGGCAAATCTATTCTGAATTTTCTTGAAGAAAAATTCTTCGAAAAACCAATAAAAGTGTTTTCTACCGGTAGTGCAATAGATTTTTATTTAAAAAACGGATTTTCTGCAATGCCCAATAACTGTAAATCTACTGCTCGCTGCTTATGGAATGCTTAGACAACCATTTTTTGGTGTTCAATATGTTGATCAGCACCAACAATTTGTGAAATTAAGTCCGTTCCTATGTAGCAGTTTGAACATACGATGCTGTCTTTAATTTTAACATTATCTGCTATTTTGACATTGTCCCAAATTATGCTATTTTCGATTTCAACATTTTTCCCACATTCGAAATTTTTGCCAAATGTACAATTTCCTGCGATTTTGGCAGTGATAATTTCTGTATCTGTAATATAGGCACCATTATCCTTAAACAAAATAGGCGAATGTTTGAATGTGCATTTACCTGCAAATAAGTCTTGCGTAGATTGTTTATATTGATCAAGAGTTCCAATATCACTCCAGTATTCTTTTATTTCAAATGTATTGATTTGTTTTATTTTAAGAAGTTTTGGAAATACGTTTTTAGCAAAATCATAAAATGTGTTTTCAGGAATAAAATCAAAAATCTTATAATTGAATATATAAATACCGGTATTAATCAAATTACTTTTTGCTTCTTCAACTGACGGCTTTTCTTGAAACTCTTTTATATAACCGTTTTTGTCGGTAACAATTACGCCAAAATGCTGTACTTCTTCCATTTTGACTTGTTTTACTCCAATAGTTGCTATTGCTCCTGATTTTTTGTGAATTTCAAGTCCGGCAAGAATATCTGCGTTTGAAAGCCCGTCTGCTGAAAGTACTATAAAATCATCACTTTTATCAAAGAAAAATTGACATTTTTTGAGTCCGCCTGCTGTTCCTGATAGTGTATCTTCTTTAATATAGTTAAAGTCTATCCCATAAGGCTTATTTTCATATCTTTTTATTATTTGATTTGCGAGATAATAAGTATTGGCAATGACATTTTTTACTCCAATGGTTGAAAGGTTTTCTAAAAGAATATCCATTACCGGTCGGTTAGCTACTGTTACAAGAGGCTTAGGTATAGATAGCGTAAGTGGTTCCAATCTTGAGCCTACCCCTGCTGCCATTATCATCGCTTTCATCTCTTACTTCTCCAAATTAATACGTTATTTGTATTCTGGCATGAAAAATTCTGGGTTGCAAATTATTAAGGATTTTTTGTGAAGATTTTTAGAGATTTTGATTATTTGAAAGTATTTTTGTTAAAGTATTAAAAAATACTTGATTTTTAAATGATTAGGTGCTAAATTACAAGGGTAGATAAAAGAAATGGGCTTGTAGCTCAGTTGGTAGAGCAGTTGACTCTTAATCAATTGGTCGTGGGTTCGAGTCCCACCGGGCCCAAATTTTAAAAAAGAGTTTCAAAAACTCTTTTTTTTTGTTATTGAAAATCATCAGGTGAGTTTTTAGCCCAACAAACATTATATTTTATAGTTTTTGCAGGAATACCTGCACTAAGAGTGTATTCCGTAAGGCAACTTTTTGTCACAAGACTTCTGGTACCTATTATGTTATTATCAGATATTTTTACCCCTTTTAATACAGTAACATCAGTTGCTAACCAGCAATGATTACCTATTTCTATGTCTTTTCCTTTGTTTTCAATTTTTCTGCTCTCTTGATGAAATATTGTATGCGCATCTGAACATCTGAGTGTAATATTGGTACCAAACATGCAATTATCACCTATTTTGACTTTTAAGTTCTTTTCTCTGTGTAGGAGTATGTTACAAAAATTCGTAGCTAAAAAATTTTTTCCAATACTGCATTCTACACCTTTGGCAGTAGCCAAAATTATCAAACGTTTTATACCGTATTTAGAGCTGCCAATTTCTATTTTTACATCATCGCCACAAATAATCTTACATTTTTTGAATCTCGGTATTGGTTTGTGTATTTTTACTGTTGAATTCTTACCTTGGAATACAAATTTCAGACCTTTTACAAAAAATGTACTTTTTGAATTGCCTTTTTCATCTATGAGAATAATTTTATTATTTTTGAACATCTGATAATACCTTTAGAGTTTTTGTAAGTAGAGTTGAACTTGTCGTTTTGGTGTATGGAAGGTAGATTATAGGTACCCCTTTTGTTTTTAGGATTTTTTCATAGTTATCCCATCTTTTATTCCCTTTCCAATCATCTCCGATGAAAAGTATGTCATAGTGATATTTTTCCCAAGCTTTTATTTTATCCAAATCTTTTTGGACATGAATTTCATCGACATATTTGATGGCTTCTACTATTTTTATTCTTTCTTTTAGATGTATGACAGGTTTTTTACCTTTGGTGTTGTATATGAGTTCATCGCTGCTCACTCCAACAATTAATTTATCACAGCGAGCTTTTGAATTTTTCAAAAGATTTAAATGTCCTATATGGAATAAATCAAATGCTCCTGCTGTGTAACCGATAATCATAAGACCTCCAAATTCTTTTTTAGGTGAGTAATTATATTTTTTGCGCTATTAAATTCGTTCGGGAATATTTTTTTGAGTTCTTCCACTCTTTTTGATTTTAAAAAATCATTATTGTTAATTAGTATTTCTTCCAAATGGCTTTTTAATGAGGACTGTGAATATATTTTGTAATAGTTGGAACTGATTTTTTTCCTTAATTCTCCTTGCTCTACACTTTTAGCATTGATTAAATGTAGTACAGGTTGTTGAGTTAGCGCATATTCAACTAAAAAAGATCCACAATCTGTGATTAGCATTTTTGAATTTTTAAACAAATTAAAATAATCCCCACTATCAAAGACAAGGCCGACTTTTTCCCATTCATTAAAATATTCATTAATTTCAGTTTCAGTCATATATTTTGAATTTATAAAGTGAGATTTAAGATTTGGATGAGGCTTAAAAACCCATTGAATTTCTGGATGTTTTTGCGCAAATTCAAGCATAAACCTCCCACTCCAATCAAATGTAGCAAATTTTAAAAATGTATTTCCGATAGAAAAATGCGGAGCATAAATTACATAATTATGATTTCTTTTTATAAAATCGTAGTTTTGAAAGGTGTCAAGTTTTGGGTGACCACTTACTACAAATTTTGCATTGGTGAATTTTTTTGAATATTCTTTTGAGGTAATGTCGTCTGATACAAAAAATCTCCAAAATGATTCAAAAAATTTTTTGTTTTTTCCCATATTATGAATATTGCCGGCGATGCCATAGTGAATATAGCAGGTTAGTGCAAATTTAGATACATATTCTTGCTTATATATTTTAGGAAGTACATAAGGTTGCTCATAAAAAACTATATCTGGTGAAAAAATTTCTAAAGGTAAGTATTTATGATTGTTTTGTTGATAACTGTATTTTACGTTCATATTTCTTGATTTGAAAAAATCATAGGTCTTTTTTAAATCATCATGATAAAATTCTTTACCTTTGTGTACTGTGATCATTGGAAAAACCAGTATGAGAGGTTCAAAATAACTGCTTTTTTCAAACTCTTCATATAGTGATTGATACCCCCATTTTTGGATTTCAGTCACAAGAAAAATTACACGTATTGTTCTAAATTTTGCATCTTTTTTTAGTTGTTTTGTAATTATTTTATAATTGTTTTTACATTTTTTTATTGATATTTCGCTCAAGAATTTTTTCAACATTTTATGACTCCTTTAATATACCTGTTAATTCAGGATAAGCTTGTTGCATTATTTTATACGCTTCGGAAATTGGTATTCCAGCGCTGTTTTTTTTGTTAATTTTGCATAATCCAGAACTTTTAGTGTCGTCGATGTAGTGTAAATGTGCATTAAATCCTTTTACAACACGGATTTTAGTCCTGTTTAATACTGCCATAACCCAAAAATATACATCATCGTGGGTAGGGATAAGTGATTTTATTTTTGTAATATTTAATACGTCTTTATGCAGGCAATTGGGTGGAAAAAGACATCCTGATCCACCCATTAATTGATTGAGAAAACTTGGGTTCTCATATGTTAAATAAAAGTGTTTTCTGCTAGGTATAGGAATTAATTCATCTTTTTTACCTGTTTTGACTCGCATGACTCGATGCACGTGTATGTCTTCTGGATGTTGGAGGTAAGAGTTATACAAACTCTCTAATGTGTCATTTTCGAAGTATAAATCATCATCAACTGTAATTATTATGTCGTTAGGATATTCTGTTAAAGCAGGTACTAATTTTTTATATGATTTAAGGTTTTCACACCATTTTATTGTAAGTCCCAGTGCTTCGAGTTGCAGCAAATCTTCTGGCAAGTCCTTATTTTTGTTATGGAACTCTTCTTCGCTCAGCCAAAGTATTATTTTGTCGGGTTTTAGGGTTTGCGATAATAGTGTATTAATGGTGAGGTGGACGGTCTTAATTCTTTTGGGATAACTGGTTAAGGAAACTATTATTTTAGGGGTTCTACATATTGTATTTATCCCGTTTGCTGTCGCTTTTTGGTATTTGAATTTGCACTTGTGCCTCAAACTTATTTGAATTCCGAATAATTTAATTACATAGTGTGAATCCAAGTCCATAAAGTGAAAGATATGTCTTTTTCCCATAATTGATAATTCCTCTTTTGACCGTGAATACTATATTTTTGAGCCTTTAACAGCCCCAAAAATAATTAGTATAAAGGTTAATATCCTTAATTTAAGTATATGCATATGTCTATTTTTTATATTTATAGTACGTAGGCATGGTTTAATTGTATCACAAAAAGTTTCAAATAGGACATAAACATTGTATTTTTGTAAACAAGTACATTTACGATGTTTGAAACTCCCTGCAAGCATAGTATTTTTAATAAATACTTGGAGTACAAGGATTATGATTTTTGAGGACAAGGATTTTATAGCGAAAAAAATAAGGTTTTATCGAAGGAAAAAAGGACTTACTCAGGCGGAATTGGCAGAGCAAATAGGTGTAAGTGCCAAACAATTATCCAGAATTGAGATGGCGACTTATACCCCTTCATTGATAACTTTTTTAAAGATATTGGATGTTTTAGGGATTGATATTTCAGAATTTGGAATAAATCATAAATCTGAAGAAAATGCGCTTCGAGATAAAATGTTAAAGTTGGTTTATGGAGCTACAGATGCGGAATTAAAGGTTTGCTATGAAGTTGTATATAGCTTGTTAACCAACATAAAATCAATAAAGAATGAAAAAATTTAATATAAATGTAATTTTATTATTTTAGAGATTCGAAAAGCTTTTCAAAATCAGGGAAAGAAATTCCAACCCAATGAAAATCTTTTATGCAAATTTCTTTTTTGCACCTAAGCCCTGCAACGTATAAACTCATGGCAAGTCTATGATCGTTATAGGTGTCAAGTATTGCATCTCCTTTAAATGTGGATTTGCCATTTATTATAAAACCGTCATTAAGTTCTTCGATGTCAGCTCCAATTTTTTTTAATTCGGTAGCTATAGCATGAATTCTATCTGATTCTTTGTTTCTTAGGTCTTGCGCATCTTTTATTGTTGTTGTGCCCTTAGCAAGTGCTGCCATTACAGCAATAATAGGAATTTCATCAATAAGACGAGGAATTATTTCTCCTGATATTTCGCACCCATGCAATTCAGAACCGGAAATTTGAATGTCACCGACTTCTTCACCTGAGATTGTTTTGATATTTAAAATTTTAATGTTTCCCCCCATCCTTTTGACAACATCAATAATACCGGTACGTGTCGGGTTAAGTCCTACATTCTTCAATACGATTTGAGAATTAGGAACCAAAAGCCCTGCAGCGATGAAAAAAGCCGCAGAGGAAATGTCACCGCATATGTTTATAGTTTGCGGCGTAAGTATTGATTTTTGGAGTGTTACAGTATTCCCTGTGCGAGAGATATTCGCCCCCATGAACTTAAGCATACGCTCAGTGTGATCGCGCGAAATAAAAGGTTCAGTAAACGAGGTGCGCCCCTCAGCAAACATTCCTGCAAGAAGGATACAAGATTTCACCTGCGCAGAAGCAAGTTTTGAAAAGTAGTCAATTCCATTGAGTTTACATCCGATTATTTTGAGCGGCGCATGACCGTCATTGGAAAAAATTTTTGCCCCCATAAGCTCAAGAGGCTCAATAATCCTTCTCATCGGTCTTTTTGAAAGGCTTTCATCACCAATTAGTGAGGAATCAAAATTTTGTGCTGCAAGGATTCCTGATACAAGTCTCATTGTTGTTCCTGAATTGCCACAATCAAGAGGATTTGATGGTTGTATCAGGGTCCCTTTAGAATTAACCTCTATAGTATGTTTGTTGATAAATTGAATATCCACTCCTAAAGCTTTGAATACAGACAAGGAAGACATTGGATCTTGTCCGTCAGAAAAATTATTTATAATTGATTTCCCTTTTGCAAGTGAAGAAAAAATAACAGCCCTGTGTGAAATTGATTTGTCAGCGGGAATTGTGACAGCACCCTTTAATCTGTTTTTTATTTCTGAAATTTTTTTGTCCATAAGTTTATTTTATCATATAATATAAAAATTGTGAATTAAAAAGTAATCTAGAAAGTTTATGCAAAAAATTTGATTTATAATCACGCTTGTGCTAGATTAAGAGGAGGATAAAAACAAATCACAATGGAGAGGTGTCCGAGTGGCTTAAGGTGCAATCTTGGAAAGGTTGTGTGGGGGCAACTCCACCGAGGGTTCGAATCCCTCCCTCTCTGTTTTTGTGTTAGTTTGTGGGATAATGGTAGTATTTTATGAGTACACAGTCATTAACGATTAATCCGGCGAAGAAAAATCCCGTTTGGTTGGTGGCTGTAACTATTTTGTTTCCAACAGCTTTTGCTATGCTGGCGACTTCTGAGACTAACGTTGCTATTCCTCATATTGCAGGATATTTTGGGGCGACATTGGATGAAGCAAATTGGGTCATTACAAGTTATATGGTGGCAAATGCTATTCTTTTGCCATTGACAGCATGGTTTGAAAATTTGATGGGACGAGTCAATTTTTTGAAAGTTTTTATTGCCATTTTTACGTTAGGATCTATAATTTGTGCTTTTGCACCGAGTCTAAATATGATGGTTTTAGGTAGGGTAGTTCAAGGTATTGGTGGTGGTCCTTTGATGCCTATTTCTCAAGCAATTTTAATATCAAGTTTCCCGTTTGAATAAAGGGGGCGAGCGATGGCATTATTTGCTTTAGCGGTAATGGTGTCATCTATTATGGGACCTACTGTCGGAGGGTTTATTGTCGATAATTCAAGTTGGCTGTGGATTTATTTAATGAATATTCCAGTTGGAATAATTTCGTGTTTTTTAATCCATATGTTTATTCCTGAAAATCCAAATAGAATTAAGCCTAAAAAGGTTGATGTAATAGGGTTTATTTTACTTGCTGTGTGGTTGTTTACAATGCAAGTTGTTTTGGATAAAGGGGAACAGTATAACTGGTTTGACACATCATGGGTATGTTGGTTGAGTGGAATTTCATTTTTTTCATTTGTCTTTTTTGTTGTATGGGAAATTGAAAATAAGAATCCTATGGTAAATTTGAGAATTTTGAAGGACAAAAATTTTGCTATTGGTACTTATTTAGGTGCGTTTGTTAACATGATTATTTATGTAACAATAGTTCTTTTGCCAAAATATTTGCAGAGCATAATGGGTTATACTGCATACTTAGGAGGTTTGTCTTTGGCTCCTCGTGTAATTTCTTGCCTAATAATGTTGTGCATAATTGATAAGTTAGTTGCTACCATTGATAACAGGGTGTTAATAGCTGTGGGGTTTGTATTTATCGGTGTATCGACATACTATTACACTAATTTAACACTGATGACATCTTTTGGGTTTATTATTTTACCAAATATTTTATTAGGTGTTGGAGTTATATTAACCTTTATTCCGATTTCAGGTTTAGTGTTGGGTACATTACCTAAAACTGAGTTATCAAATGGTGCAGGTTTGCATAGTTTGGCAAAATGCGTCGCAACAGTGTTGAGCATTTCTTTGTCCTCAACAATGGTTGCAAGATTGTCACAGGTTCACCAAACTTATCTTGTGCAAAACTTATCTTTGACAAATCCGGTATATTATCATAGGTTGTCAATAATGACTCATAAGTTTATGGTTAGCTTACCGGAAGTTATTGCTATGCATAAAGCAGGAGCCGTATATTACAAGCAATTAATTGTACAATCTAAGATTTTTGCATATTCAGATGTTTTTGCATTGTTTGCTTTGGTAGCTTTTTTAATGATACCTTTGGGATTTTTGTTAAAGGTTAATTTGAAAAAATCTTAGTAATTTATGAAATTGTTTCGTTAAAAAATTATACAGTTTTAAATAATTTAATATTTCGAAAAATGTTAGAAGTTGGTAGTGAAATTATAGATTATTTATATTAATTTTTGTGATACAATCAACTTATGTTTACAGGGATAATAGAAGAAATAGGTCAAATAAAAGAGTTTTCTTATTTAAGTTCAGGCGCGAGATTGGTAGTAGAATGTAGTTGTGTGCTTGACGATATGAAACTTGGGGACAGTATTGCGGTAGACGGATGCTGCCAAACTGTTGTGGATTTTAATTCAAACTCATTTACGGTAGATGTGAGTCGTGAGACTCTTGAGGTATCAATTTTTAAAACTTATAGGTCTGGCACTTATGTAAATCTTGAGCGTGCGCTTACTCCAAAATCGCGAATGGGTGGTCATATTGTACAAGGGCATGTTGATGGCAGGGGAATTTTTCTTAAAAAAGTATCGCAAGGCGGTTTTTATGAACTGTATTTTGAAATCTCAAAAGATTTAGGTCGATACGTGGTGCATAAGGGTTCAATAGCATTGAACGGTGTTAGTCTTACTGTTGCGGAAGTAAAAGATAATATATTTAAAGTTGCAGTGATCCCTCATACTTATGTAAACACTAATTTAAGGGATTTACAAAGTAGTCAATTGGTGAATGTTGAAACTGATATATTAGGCAGGTATGTTGAAAAATTCTTATCTTCGAATAATAATGTAGGTAGGATTACGCAAGACTTTTTAGAAAAGAACGGATTTATGTAATGGATTTTAAGTTTAACACAATAGAAGAAGCAATAGAAGATTTTAAGGCTGGGAAGCCTGTGATTGTCGCAGATGATGAAGATCGAGAAAATGAGGGTGATTTGATTTGTTCAGGGCAAATGGTAACACCTGAGGTCATTCATTTTATGGCAAATGAATGTAAGGGATTGATTTGTCTTGCTATTTCTCAGGAGATTGCCGACAAGCTTGAGCTGCCGCAAATGGTTGAGCAGAATACAGAGAGTATGAAAACTGCTTTTACAGTCAGCATAGACGCAGCAGAAAAGTATGGCGTTACAACAGGAATTTCAGCTTTTGATCGTGCAAAAACTATTGAGGTAGCACTTGCACCGGATTCTATACCTTCTGATTTGCGTCGCCCAGGGCATCTTTTCCCTTGCGTGGCACGCCGTGGTGGGGTTTTGCAAAGGACAGGACATACTGAAGCGGTAGTTGATCTGGCAAGATTAGCTGGTCATACCCCGGCAGGACCTATGTGTGAAATTATGGGTGAAGATGGTCATATGGCTCATCGAGAAGAGCTGTTCAAATTTGCACAAAAACATAATATTAAGTTTATCACCGTATCAGACTTGATTGCATATCGACTTCGCTCAGAAAGAATTGTGACACGTGAGGCTGAAGCTCATTTACCAACTCAATTTGGTGATTTTATGATTTACGGCTATCGCAATACCTTGACAGGACAAGAGCATGTTGCGCTTGTAAAAGACGATCATTCTGATAAGACACCTTTAATTCGAGTACATAGTGAATGTCTTACAGGTGATATTTTTCATAGTTTAAAATGTGACTGTAACGCGCAGCTGCATAGCGCACTTGAGATGATTGAAGCTCATGGAAAAGGTGCATTAATATACTTGCGCGGTCATGAAGGCAGAGGAATCGGGCTTGTTAACAAAATAAAAGCTTATCACTTACAAGAATGCGGACAAGATACTGTTGAAGCAAATGTATCACTTGGTTTTCAACCAGATTTGAGGGATTACGGTGTAGGCGCGCAAATAATACTTGATCTGGGATTTAACGATTTTAACCTTATAACAAACAACCCGAAAAAAATCATCGGTTTAAAGGGTTACGGATTAAAAATTCATGATATAGTTAAAATACCGCCATTTATAAATAAGTATAACGAGCGGTATATGAACACGAAAAAGGAAAAGATGCATCACATGTTTAATTAGGTGCGAAAATTTTAAGGATATAAGATACAATGGCTGAAGAAAATATTCTGGTAAAAAAACTGGAACCGAAGGATTACATTAGTTTTGAGACTGTATATAACGATTTTGTAAATCGTGCTGTGAGCGATTATAAGTTTGAGCTGGCGCCTTTAGGGTTTGATGACTTTATTGAATCTTATGAAAAGGGGCTTATTCAATGTTTGGTTTTGTATGAAAACTCGATTGCTGTGGCATTTTGTGTTTATACAACTGCTATTTCTGAGGCTTTAGAGCTTAACATAATTCACAGTTTGAATATGGAAAATTTGCTTGAAAGAAGTCGTTATTTGGTACAAGAATTTTTAGAGCGGACAAAAGATATACGCGATGAAAAAATTGTTTGCTATCCGATGTTGGGTGCTCAAAAGACTATTATTGGTGAGCTTGCTCGATACGGTTTTAGATTTGTCGGGATAGCGGTGTTGAGATTTTTTATGCACGGTACGAATTCTCGTGATATCTTGAATTTATCACGTTTGAGTGAAATGAACAGTTGCTATAAAATTGTTGAGTGGTCTGACCAATATTTTAATGAGGCTGTGCAAATTGTACAGGAAGCTTTTGAGGATAGTGCAGATGCACTTTTCGATCCTCGGTTTAAGACTCTTGAGGGAACGCATGATATTTTGAATAAAATAGTTAAAAATATTTATGCAGAATTTTTGCCTGAAGCGACGAGCGTGCTACTTTGTAATGATATCCCCGTCGGATTTTGTTTTATGAACCTTACAGGTGGTCAGATTGTAAACATTCCGATTGTAGGGATAAAAAAAGAGCATCAGGGAAGAGGGTTGTCAAAACACATGTTGAAAAATTCTTTGCAAAAGATAATTCAACTTGTGGATTTTGAGAATAGACCCATAACAGAGGTTAATACTTGCACGGAGACAAATAACTTCCAAGCTTTGAAAATGTATCGTCATTTAGGATTTAAGGAAGATTATAACTATCCTCAATCGTATTTGCCTGTAAGAAAATAAGACTGGACATTTTGCAAAAAATCGTTATAATAATTGTAATATGAGCGATTTTAACTTAGGTCATTTAATATCAAAGTTTGTAAATTATCAGGCTTTGAACATATCAAGGACAAAGCAAGGTGCACCTACACAGCAGATGCAGCTTAATAGTCCTGCTGCAGCGACATCTGCTCAGATGGCATCGTCGACATCTCGAGCAGCGAGCGAGGCGCAGATGGCGAATCTTGGCGGTGCTGATCGCTCGGTGTATGTAAAAGATTTGATGAAATTACCGCGAAATATCAACGAGCTTATTTTTATACTCCAGCAAAATATTTCTCAAGCACAATTTCAGCAGCGTTTCAATCAGCAGCTTGCGGCGCATAGAAATTTTTTATCGCAGACCCAAGCGCAGATATTAGCACAACTTCAAGGACTAAATTTTGCAGATTCGGCTACATTACAAGCTAACAAAGCTCTTTTAAATCAACTTTCTGGTTCGCTTAAAAATTTACCGATATTGTCTACAGGCATGATAAATCTTGCAGACATATCCGCGCTAATTCAAGCAAACGGTAAAGATGCCGTGACGAAGTTAATTATGGCTATGGCAGGCGCAGCAAAACAAGGCGTGTCTGATCTTACTCAAATGAAAGAGACAGCAAAACTTATCAATGCGAGCGTTGCGCTAGCCTCCCAAGGCGACAACGCCCAGACTCTTAAGACCCTTCTATTGCTATACCTTCCTTGGCTTCCGCTACAAGAAGGGGTGGGCTTTGATTTGGATATTGAAACTGCTGAAAATTCAGACGCAGATGACAGTATTTTGACAATTACAATTAGCACGATAAATTTCGGGATTGTCACAGCAGTGCTAATTTTAGAAAGCAGTAATTCTGTATTTGTAAATATAGAATGCTCAAAAAACTTTCCTAAAGATGAACTGCTTGCACGTATTGAAGGCGAAGAAAAACACTACTCAATGCATTCTACTGTATCATTTGAGACCGTTGCAGAAAAAAAAGTCGACAGCGAAAAACCACAAGCTAAAATCAATATGACAAATACAAACGAAATTAACCCGTTTATGCTACTGATGGCGCATACAATAATCCGTCATACAATAGAAATTGATAAAAATGCTTCAATCGGTATTACTTCTCATGTTGATAATGCTGATTGATTTCTTATATTGTAACAAAATGCGAAGCATTACTTTGTTGAGAAACGAGGCTTTTTCTCATGCAAATGGATGAAATTTTGCCTCCCCCTTGCGGAGCATCAAAAAATACGATATAATCAGAATATGAACTTGAACAAGCAGACAAATAAAGAATATATAAGGGAGTCGTATTTAATGAACGGCTCAAAACCTTTGTACCACGTGGTTTCCACGGGGGGGGGGGGGGGGGGGGGGTAAAAGGTTGCTCAAGAGGCGTTTTGTCAACAAAAGAAAAAAAAACAAGAAGAAAAAATTTTTTTCAATAT
>CALUVH010000025.1 GCA_944324175.1 Candidatus Gastranaerophilales bacterium
TAGAAACTGTACCAGCCCAATTGTCGCCACTGTCAATTGTTGCAGTACCATTTGCCCCAATTGCCAGAGTTGAACCGGATGCAATGTCTACATTGACCGCATCTGCGATTTGCCCACTACCTTGAAGAGTTAAAACACCATTTTGAAGTATGTTTAAATCCCCGCCGGTAGCATTTAATAATCCATTAGTTGTACCATTATAATTTAGTACACCGTCAGTCATAGAAACTGTACCAGCCCAATTGTCGCCACTGTCAATTGTTGCAGTACCATTTGCCCCAATTGCCAGAGTTGAACCGAATGCAATGTCTACATTGACGGCTTCGCTTATTATTGATGAAGATTGAGCATCTGTACCTGATAGACTTAATGAGCCGTTATTTATGTTCAATTTTCCAGATTCTGCAACTAGTTGTCCGTTTGTTGCTAAGCCTTCATAGTTCAAGGTACCGCCTTGTAAAGTAACTGTACCAGCCCAAAGATCGCCAGAGCCACCTAAAGTGGCTTCAGAACCAGTTTCGATTACTACTTGGTTATTGGCATTCAATACAAGATCTACAACGCTTGCAATTTGACCACCATTTTTAAGAGTTAAGACATTTGAATCACCCAATGCTCTTCCTAGGCTCTCTTCTAAAGTAATGGTACCTGAAGCAATTTTACCGTTTTCGCTTAAAAATAATTTTGAACCGTTTTTCAAAACTAAATTACCGCTACCGATGTTGAAATTGTTGGACATTGTGGAATTGTCTAAAGACAATGTTCCGTTTTGTTGAGTATACAAACCGGTATAACTTTGTGAAATGTCGCTATTTACAAGTTCAAAAGTTCCTCCGGATACATTGTTAATTGCTCCGGAACCTGCAATAGCTCCTTCTCCTGATTGTATTGAAACAGTGTTTGTACCGGTTATATTTACAGTTGAATTTTCAGCCAAATACAAATCTTTTCCTGCTTGGGCACTGTTTCCGCTGAATGTAATGTTTCCATTCGTTGTGTTAAGCTCCACAGAACCGCCATTGTATATGGCACCACCGTTTCCTGTAGCTGTATTACCTGAAAAATTGGTTTCACCGCCAATTGTAGTTGTTGCGGTATCATTTACGGATACATTGTATATCGCTCCACCATCATTTTTTGCTGTATTTTTTGTAAAAGTGCTACTGTTACCTATACTTATTTGTCCATCTTGATTATATATGGCACCACCATTGTTTGTCGCTTCATTATTGGTAAATGAAGAATTTGCAGCAGTCGATGTTACAGTATCTACACCTGTATTTGAGTTTATCGAATATATAGCGCCGCCATCTCCATGCGTTGTGTTATGTTCGAATGAAACTTGTCCCATTGAGATGTTACTATCACCGTTGTATATAGCACCACCCTTAGTGTTAGATTGGTTATTTGAGAAAGAGGCATCACCTATTTTAATACTGCTGTTATTTTGAGCATATATCGCTCCACCACTGGATTCAGTACTATTAGTTGCACTTTTTATTGCTGATGCAATGTTATTCGAGAATGTAACATCACCTATAACATTGTTGCCTGTTGTATTAGTTATAAATATAGCACCGCCTGAAGGTGAATCTATTACTCCACTACTTCCATTCAATACGTTTACAGCTGAGACAGTGTTATTATCAAAAGTAATACCATCGGCAATATTTAATGTTCCGCCATTTTGATATATAGCACCGCCTGAAACAGCTTCTATGCTACTAGTAAGTGAATTATTTATAAAATCACCACTTGTTACTGTTAAATTAAAACCATTGTTTACAACAGCTCCACCGTTACCTTGATCCGTTGTTGTTATATTTGACAGACCACTTATTGAAGTATCTTCTATAAGTTGTACTCTCTCGTCAGCTAACGCCGATGATGTTATCAAAACCGACAAACATCCGGCTATTGCCATAGCAAATCTGATGCTCTTTCTCATTAATTCTCTCCAGATTAATTCTATAATTCCGTAGCTTAATTATACAACTAATCTGAAAAAAGGCAATAGTTTACAAATATTAAAAAACTAACCTTTTATCCAATTTTTTAATCATTTTAAAATCTTCCTCAGGTGCACTGCCTGTTGTAGTTAGGTAGTTTCCTGTCATAATTCCCTCTACACAGCTTTTAATAGCTTTTTCTTGGTTTTCTTTTGAAAGGCGCATTCTGCCTCCGCAAAAACGTAGTATGGATTTAGGGTTAGCTATTTTAAATATAGCAAGTGTACGTAATATATTCTCTTCATCAATTTTGTCAATATAATTAGCAAAAGGTGTCTCAGGTATTGGCATAAGTATGTTGATTGGGATGGAATCAGGTTCTATTTCCGCCAAGTTTAAAGCCATTTCAATTCTTTGTTCTATACTTTCGCCCATCCCTAGTATTACTCCACAACATAACTCCATACCGTATTTTTTGACTAATTTGCAGGTATTAATTCTGTCTTCAAATGTGTGTGTAGTACAGACCTCAGGATAGTATGAACGGCTTGTATTTATGTTATGGTGAAATCTTTTCAATCCCACTTGAGCTAATTTTTGAGCTTGCTCTTCGTTTAATATCCCAATAGAGGCACAACTTTTCAGGCCATCAATTTTATTTACTTCTTTTATCATCTGGAGCATTGTGTCAAAATCACTTTCATCAGGAGTTTTCCCAGATGTTACTATTGCAAAGCGACTAGCATGATGTCCTTTTGATTCTAATGCAACTTTTTTTACTTCATCAACACTTAACAATGGATAGGATTCAATATTTGTACAGTAATGAGAACTTTGCGCGCAGTATTTGCAGTTTTGGGAGCATTTCCCGTTTCTTGCATTTACTAGTGAGCAAAATTCAACATTTTTACTCATGTACTGTGATGAAA
Organism: Candidatus Gastranaerophilales bacterium; assembly: GCA_944324175.1. Classification (GTDB taxonomy): domain Bacteria; phylum Cyanobacteriota; class Vampirovibrionia; order Gastranaerophilales; family Gastranaerophilaceae; genus CALUVH01. The sequence goes on from CALUVH010000025.1 coordinate 2,879, forward strand.
TTTTTAGTAGTTCTTCTAAGTCAAGATTATAAAGTCTTAAAAGTTCTGATTTGTTCAATATTGTTGCTGTTGTCATTACTTACCCTCTTTAGTTTTATTCCTCCATGGTATGACGTTCAAGTTCAAATGTCAAACAAGTAACATATTTAAGATATATCCGACACTTATGAATGACAAAAGTAGGTATATAATGAATAATTTAAGTATTTTCCAATCCAGTACTTTATGCAAAATAATTATTTCCGGTAGCGAAATTCCAGTTATACTCATTAACATTACAAGGGTGGTACCTATTGGGACTCCTTTTTGTAATAAGACTTGTACTATTGGAAGAACACTATCGTGATTTGCATATATCGGTATTCCTGCTATTGATGCAATTAGTACTGCAAAAGGATTTTCAGCCCCTAAAAATTTTGAGAATAATTCTTCAGGAATGTAGCCATGCATTATTGCTCCTACAATTAATCCTATGAATACCCAAGGTGCAATTTCTTTAACTGTTTCTGTGGCATAAGAGTGTGCATAATTAAACAATGATGTGATTTCATCCTTAATGCTGCTTCCATGATGATGCTCATTAATGTGTTCTTTGGGTTTATGTTTATATTTTTCAAGACCAAAATGATCGCATAAATAACCACCTATTATTGCTATTAAACTTCCGATTATGACATATAATATTGCAGCTATTGGACCTGCTTGTGGTGTTATTAAAAGCAGTGCAGCTGCAATTTCACTTATTAATGGTGAGGCAATTAAAAATGCCATTGTCATTCCAAAAGGTATTCCTGCTGCTGTGAAGCCTATAAACATAGGTATAGAAGAACAGGTGCAAAATGGTGTTATTGTTCCAAGTATTACGGCTAGCATATACCCATACCACGAAGATTTTCCACTTAAATATTGCTTTATTTTTTCTGGTGATAATTGTGCTCTAAAAAGTGAAACTATGAATAGCATTATGTAGATTAGCGCGAAAATTTTAATCGTGTCTTCTATGAAAAAACTTACACTTTTGCCAAGTTGGCTTGTTATGTCAATCCCAATTTTGGCTGTTACATAATTTCCAAAAGTAGCTAAAAAATCTAACATTCAAAGCCTCCAATCTTGTTATGGCAAGCGACACAGTCTTTATGTAAAAAAGTCATTGTTTCTTTAATTTTTTGACAATTTGGTTTATAAAAAAGCATTTTACCTTTTTTAATTTTGCTACATAATCCAGCTTGCGTAAGTAATGATAGATGAAAAGATAGTGTATTTCTTGGTATTTCAAGTTTTTCTGCTATTTCACACGGACATATTCCGTTTAAACTATTTTCTACGAGAATTTTGTATACCTGTAATCTTGTTTCTTGCGCCAGTGCTGTGAAAATTGTACATGCTTCTTTTACTTCCATTTTTGTTCTCCTCAATCTTAATTTGTTAATAATTCTATTATTCCAGAATTATAGAATTATATAACAGAAAAATCTTTTTCGTGATAAAAAATTTACAAAAATTAAAGTTTGATAATCATAAATTGCAAATAAATTACTTTTAAATTTGATTTATTATTGAGTATGCATCAACAGTTTTACACATGTATTTAGGAATGTATTTGACGTTATACTTTTCAGCTATTTGTTTAATGTTATTTGTTGCAGAAATAATAAATATTTGAGTGTTTTTATACTGCTTAAGCATTTGAATTTCTTTGATTAGCCATTCTCCTGCATAAAATGGTAAAAAATCAATTTCCATTTGCATATCTGTAAGAATTATATCAAAAGGGTTATCAATGTTAGCTGTAATCTTTGAAAAAGCATTTTGAGCAGAGTTAGCTGTTTCAATTTTAAAATCTTTTGATAACTCTTGTATTGCTATGGTATGGTAATCAATCCATTTTTGTGAATCGTCAACAATTAAAATTTTTTTCATAAGTTTAGTATAGCACAAAAAAGGCTCTGATAAGATTTTCAGAGCCTTTTAATATTTGTTATTTGATGATTGGTATAGTGATTATGTAATTATCACCTTTTCTCATTGTAGTAATTGCTTCTAAATCAACACTGTCATCGAAGTCATATCGTTGCATTATTTTAATGATTTTCTCGTTATGTTGAGATGATTTTTCGCCTGCTGCTGTTACAGTAAGTGTATTGTCATTTGTAGAAAATTCAACATTTTTGTCATTATTGTCAAATGGTCTTAAATTAACTATAACTTCGTATGCGTCGTTTCTTTTTTCCAGACGAATATATCCTGCTGTTTTTTGCCCAAGTTGATATTCTTTGTCAAAATTTTGTCTATACATTTTTTCCATTTGATGTTGACTTTGTATTAACTTTCTTTCTACATTGCGCATTTGAAACGCCGGATCCAACATCTTTTTAAAATGCCAGTCAGTTACGGTATAAAAAGCCAGATATGCACCCAGAAAAACTAAAAAACCTATTAACATGTGCTTGAATATCGGGTGTTTACATAGCCAGCAATTTTGATGTTCTGTGTTGTGACCTTGATTTTCGTAATTTTTGTTTTCTTCCATTTGCAACTCCTTATTTTCTATTACATTTTATAGTATTTCTTATAATTCCTACTTGTCTATAGCTGATTTGTATGATATATTATTTTTAAAAAGGAGTAGGTAGTATGGCTAAAATTTTGGTTTCTATGTCTGATGAATTTTTAAGTAAGATCGATGGCGTTGCTGTAAGTGAACAAAGAACTCGTAGCGAGCTTATTAGAGAAGCTTTGAGATCTTACATAAGAAGGTCAAATATTATAAATCCTCAAAAGGCTGAAAGTAATGCTAAAATTTTAGAACAATTACTTGATTAGTTATTAAGTTCTTTTATTAATGCATCTACCCATTTAATCAAACTTGAAATTTCGTAAGGTTTGGGGAGGTATAGGTCTGCACCTGAGCTTAAAATCAGTTCTTTATCGTGAATTATTGAGGTGACGATTAATTTTGATTTATTGAATTCTTCAGATTGTTTTATATTTTTGCAAAGCTCAAGTCCTTCAAGTTTTTCAATAGTACCGGCATCGATTATTATTACTGCGGGATTTGAGTAATTTACGTATAAATCAGTGCGATTTTTGATAACGTTTGTATCATAGCCTTGTAAATTAAGGATGGTTGTAAGTAGTAAAGAAAGTGCTTTATCTTTTTCATAAATCAATATTTTATTGTTATATTCTTTAGTATCAATTGCATTCTCAGCTGCAATTCTAGGCCGTTCAATTAAAAAGTTAGATTTTGATGGAAGATCAGCGAGTCTATTAATTTGACGTAGGGCAGTTAAAAGTTGAGTTGTATCTCTATATCGTGTAAATTCATTAGTAATAATGCCAATTGTTGTGTGAACGAAATTTGATCGCTGTCCTGCAATTTCGTCTCCTTGCATAAGCATATAACCTCTTTTGTTGTCCTGTGGTGAATAGAACTTAGAGGCAACGGAATCAAAGGCGAATACCAGAAAATTAGCAATTTTTTCAGCTTTTAAAGAATCTGTAATAACCAAAAATTCATTTTCTGAAAGACAGCCGAAATAGTCATTTTCGCTTAATGATGATTGAATAATGGCACTGTAAGTCTGCAAAAGCTTATCAGATGCCAATTCTGTGTATGTTTCTTTGTAGTTTTTAAAGTTTTCGACACTAATCAATAAAGATGCCCAAGGGAATTTTTGTTTGATAATTCTTTTTAAAGCGCGAATAGAATAATTTTCACCTGGAATAAGTCTTTTATTATCCATATTGGTTTCATATTCACGTCTAAGGTGGGCTTTCATACGCATTGTAAATTCTTCAGAATTAACGGGTTCACTGATGAAGTCATCTGCGCCACTTTCGAGTACCTTTATTTTGTCGTTGAATTCTGCGGATTTTGATGTTGCTACAATTATTGGACGCATGTTGTATGTGAGGGCTCGAATTTGTTTGCAATAGTCAGATAATTCACCTTCATTGCTATCTGAAATTATTATCAGGTCAGGTTCAAGTTCTTGTATTGTTTTTATTGCTGAAATAAGACTTTTAGACACAAGTACAACATTAGTTTTGTTCTCGAGTAATTTTTTGTACTTTGTCGATAATTCACGTCTTTTATCTATGATTAATGTTACCGTTTGCATTTTGCCCTCGCTTGTTTTTCTATATTTGCCGAAGGCAATTGTACCTCAAATGTCGTAATATTATTTTTTGAAGAGACAGAAATTTTTCCGTCCATTTTTTCAACGAGATTTTTTGTGATAAAAAGTCCTAAGCCGCTACCTTGAACTTTTCGCGTTAAAGGATTGTCAATACGTGAAAATTTAGTGAATATTTTCTCATAGTCCTTTTCATCTATTCCTATACCTGTATTAGTAACTTTTATGGCGACAAATTCACAATTTTCACAAAAGTTTGTTTCAATTTTGATAGTTGAATTTTCATCAGAATATTTAGCTGCATTTTCAACTAAATTTGTCATTATTTGATGAAATTTATCCTGATCAACAAGAATTTTCGGTGTTTTATCATTTATTTTTAATTCAAAGTTTTTTTGTGGGTACTGGTTTTTTATGATGGAAATTACGGTTTCAAGTATAGGTTTTATAACGACTTCTTTTAAAATAATATCATCTTTTGCCGATTGAAGTTTGGTAACTGAAAGCATGTTTTCTACCAGATTTATTAATCTGTTGGATTGTTCCTCTATGATCTTTATAAAACGTTTTTTGCTTTCATCATCTAGTTTATCCCAAGATGAAAGCATCGTTTGAGAAAATCCTCTTATTGAAGTAAGAGGAGTTCTTAATTCGTGGCTTATTGTTGATATGAAATCTTTTTTATCACTATTTTCCATAAGTTTATTATAGCAAATCTATTCAATTTCTACAACAGGGTATGACTTTTTTAATTCTCTCACAATTTCGAGATCAATTGTTTGATAGATTGCTTTTTCTTCCTCTTGGGCATTTTCTAATATTTCACCAAAAGGGGATACTATCATTGAATTTCCTGAAGCAGATAAAAAAGAATCTATTTTCCCGCATAGGTCAGCAGAAATAAAGTATACGAGATTTTCAGCGGCTCTTGCAACATTTAAAGATTGCCATAGTTTTTTTGTCACTTGTTTTTCCTTATCAGGTAGGGAGCTTAAAAAAGCCCAAGCAGTGGGACAAACTATGATTTCAGCCCCCATTTGAATTAATTTTCTGGAATGCATTGGATAGCGTATGTCAAAGCAGATATTTATTCCTACTTGAGCAAAGTCAAATTTTATAACAACAGGCTTATTTCCAGGGGTAATTCTCTCGCCTTCAGTGCCTCCAAAATAGTTGAATAGATGGATTTTTCGGTATTTATCAACTATACGACCTTCTCTATTGATTGCAAAACTTGTGTTATATAATTTGTCATTAGATTTTTCTATCACAGAGCCGGCGATAATATTTGTGTTGTAAACTTTGGCAATATCACAGATTTTTTGAATAGTTTCTCCCCCAAATTCGTTTTCAGGTTCGTTTACCATAGCATTGTGGCAAATTCCAGTACTAAAAAATTCAGGTAATAATAATAAATCCAAAGGTTTGTTTTTATACGGAGATATTAATTCTTCAATTTTCTGTAAATTTGCAAATTTGTCACCAGATTTTGCCCTTAACTGTACACTTAAAACATATGATTTTGGGTTCATAATAAATAACCTTTCATTATATAATGACATATTAGTTAAATTTTTCTATTTGCGGTTCATTTTATTTTATCATATTATTCTTCAAAACGCAAATTTTTATTGTAAAGGCTATCTATCAATTGTGCGATATTTTCTTTTTCTAGTTCAGTTTGATATTTTGGGGCAACTTTGGATTCTACAATTTTGTCATTTTTATCAAATCTGGTAAATTGTTTCCATTCACCATTAGCAGGGTTGTAGTCATGAATTTCTCTGATTGTTTTGCCATCTCGGTAAAAATATGTTGTCTTGCTGGGTTTGCCATTTTTTGAGCTGTATTCTGATACAGAACTTATAGTTTGACTTTCTCTGAAGCTTATCCAACGAATGACAGCTTCAGTTTTGGGGTTAATTTCTTTGATTGTGCTAATAGTTTGACCGTCGCGGCGGTATAATGTTACTTTTTTTATTCTTTCTGTTTCAAAGTCATATTCTTGTATTGATGTTACTCTATTTTCATTTCTGATATCATAGTTAATAGTACGAATACGTTTGCCTGTATCTATGTCATATTCATCAATGGATTTGTATAAAATGTAGTTGATAGTGCGGTATTTTTTTCCTGTACTTGGTACAAATTCATCTATTGCTCTTATTTTTTCATTATTAAAATAGTCGTGATGTAAAACTCTTAACTTATCTCCGGTTTTAGCATCGTATTCAATTTCTTTATCAATAGTAAGTTTATTTTTTCTATAAATAACCTCTTTTCTGACTTCAGGTTCAGGCAGTTTTTCTATCTCTATTGGCGCTATAGATATTTCTGTCTTTGAGCTGGCAAGTTTTAATGGTAAGTTTTCAGCTAGAACTAATGCATTCATACAATTCTCCTCGATAATCTAATTTTTTTAATATTTCGAGGAAATTATAACTATGTAAAAAAAAATGATACATAAGACAGTGGGGTAGTTTATGTCTAGGTTAAGTTACAATATAGTCACTATATAATGATTACTTGTTTAATTTATTGATGAGTTTTCTGAATTCTTTGTAGTCTGTTCCCCAGCTTGCCATGGCGTTCAAAACAGGCATAAGACTGTATCCTACATCTGTTAATGTATATTCTACTTTAGGAGGAACTTGCGCAAATACTTTTCTTGTTACAAGTCCATCGTTTTCAAGTGAACGTAAATTTGTTGTAAGTACTTTTTGTGATATTCCTTCGACTGATTTTTTAAGTTCGTTAAATCTTTTTGTTCCAGTCAGTAAATCCCTTATTATTAAGGCTTTCCACTTATCACCAATTAATTTTAAAGTTGTTTCTACTGGACACTTAGGTAGTTCATTAAATTCCATTTTCTCCCCTTAATACAATATTAGTATCATTTGTATACTTACAATATATTTTATACTGAAAAGTTGAAAATTTGTCAACTTCATGTTAAGATGATTTTATGAAGACAGAGTACCAAAAAATGATTGATTGTGAGGTATATCAACCTTGGGATAAGGACTTGCAAGCGATACGCGACAAGGCTCATAGTCTTGTACGAGAATATAATCGTACAGCTGACAAAGATGTTTTAAGGGATTTGTTTCAGAGTGAACCTGAAAATCTTTACATTGAGGCACCTTTTTATTGTGATTATGGTTGTAATATAGAGCTTGGGAAAAATGTTTATATGAATTTTAACTGTACAATACTGGATTGTGCAAAGGTTAAAATCGGGGATAATACGTTTTTAGGTCCGAATGTGCAGTTATACACGCCTTGTCATCCGATAGATGCTAAAAGAAGGATTGAATTTATCGAGTGGGCGGAACCTATAACAATTGGTAAGAATTGTTGGCTTGGTGGTGGAGTAATAGTTTTGCCTAATGTTACAATAGGTGATAATTGTGTGATAGGTGCAGGTAGCGTTGTTACAAAATCAATCCCTGCTAATTCTGTCGCTGTTGGCAATCCTTGTAAAGTTATTAAGACGCTTGATAATTAGGAGTTTTTATGGAATTTCAAGAAAAAACATTAACATCAGAGTGTATTTATAATGGAAAAGTAATAGATGTATTGCGTGATGAAGTAGAGATAGCTACAGGCAGACATTCTTATCGTGAGGTCGTAAAACATTCAGGTGGTGTTGTTATGGTTGCGATTAAGGAGATTAATTCAAAGAAAGATGCAAAAATATTGCTTGTAAAGCAGTTTAGATATCCGATAAATCAAGTTGTATTTGAGTTACCGGCTGGTAAATTAGAGAAAGGTGAAGATCCCAATTTGGCTTGTAAAAGAGAGTTAGAAGAAGAAACGGGCTATAGAGCACAAAATTGGAAATCTTTAGGATATATTAACACGTCACCTGGTTTTTGTGATGAAAAGCTATACCTTTATCTTGCGACAGATTTAGAGTTTGTCGGGGAGCATCCTGATGAGGGTGAAATTATTCAGGCGTATGAATTTAACCTTTCTGAAGTTAAGGAAATGATTTATAACGGTCAGATTAATGATGCAAAGACAATTTGTGCAATATATAGAGCAGAGGCTGAGTTATGATAAAAATGGTTGTAACTGATGTCGATGGGACGATTTTAAATGGTGAGTTTGGCTTTAGTCAGGCCGTAAAAAATTGTGTAAAGGATTTATGCAAAAGAGGTATAAAGGTTGTTTTAGTGACAGGTAGAATGCATTGTGCTGCGACTTGTCTTGCAAAAGAGCTTGAAATTGACACTCCGATAGTTTCTTATCAAGGTGGAATGGTTAAAGATAGTTGTGAAAATGGGAAAGTGTATTATAAAAAATATTTATCTTCCGAGTATGCCCTAAAGATTATAAAATGGGCGCGAGATAATGATATTCATTTGAATTTATATCTGGATGATGTTTTGTATGTAGAGCAAGATAATGAAACGATTAGGCGTTATACTAAGGCTAGGTATATTGATTATAAAGTGTGTAGTTTTAATGATTTGAAGTTAGAAAATATCAATAAAATTTTAGCGATAGATTATAGCGACCCTGAAAAAGTTTCAGGTTGGGTAGAGGCATTAAAAGTTGAATATCCTGAGTTGTATATTGTGACTTCGACGCCTTATTTTTGTGAAATTTCTCATCCTGACGCTAAAAAATCGACCGCTGTAGAATATTTATGCAAGCTGTGGCAAATTGGTAAGGATGAAGTGCTTGCGATAGGCGATCAAAATAACGATATAGAGCTTTTGAAGGCTGGTGGGGTGAAGGTTGCCATGGGTAACGCAACGGATGAATTAAAGACTTATGCAGACTATGTGACAGATACCGTTGATAACGACGGTTTTGTCAAGGCTATTGAGAAGTTTTGTTATTAGTTAATGTTATAATGCTCGGATAATGGATTTTATGTTGGTATCTGTAACTTTTAAAAGTGCTACTGTTTTTGTATTCTCATCTAAATTGCCGAGTTTTTTAAGGATTTCTGCGGTTTTCAGAATTATGGTTTGGTTGTTTGACTTCAAAAGCTCGCGTATTGCATGTAGATCTGTTGCAAAATCTAATGCTGTATAGACAAATGGACTGTTTTCATCCAGTTCTTCATATATCAGCTTGCCTAATTCTTTTGTATTTATTTGGGATAAAAGCTTTTTGATATCATAGATCTCATTTTTGGTATCTTTGTCTTCATCAAAAATATATTCATCATTTTCGGTTAAAATATTAAACTTTTCATACGCATTCAAAAGTACTACTGCTGCTTTGCTGTCTTCTGATTTATAAATAAGTCGCTCAAATACCTCAAATAATTCAAAATCAAAAACGCAGGTGAGCGGAACAATTTCTCCCAGACCATTTATTATATTGTTTAATACAAGTAGTGCATCTGCATAATTGTTGTTCAATAGCTCAAAAATATTCTGTAAATATAGAATTTCGCTTGCTATGTTTTCACTCATCGATGACATTTTCATTGTGTTAATGATGTTTTGCACGACAGATGCGTCACCATATGATGACAAAAACTTAACAGCATTGAGCTTTTCAAATTCATCAGAACTATCTAATTTGTTAAGGGCTTCATTAAAGGTTATTTTATCCTTAAACATTCCAAGAGCTTGTGCACAATTTAGCTTTAAAAAGTCATTATCAGAAAAAGCGTTCTGCCTCAAAGTATCAAGAGCCAGTGGATCTTGAATTTTTGAAAAGTACTTTGCTGCATAAGTCTTTTCATCAAGACTACCGTTTTCAAGTAAATCGAGCATTTTATCTGTTATATCTTCATTGGCAAACTTGACTAGTGAGGATATTATAAAATCCTCGTATGTTGGTGAATATAATTTCATTAACTTGAAAAGATTTTCAAAATTACAGCGATTTACTGCTTTTGCAAGTCGTTCGCTAATGTTTTGTTTTACAAAATCAAACAAAAAATCATCTTTTTCAACAAGTTGTTTAAACGTATCAAAATCTGCATTATCAATAATAAGACTGGCAGCCTGCTTGTAGTCTTTTTTGTTTTTACCGATTAACTTTTTTAATAGATCTTCAGACATATAAAAATTATCGCACTTTCTATAATATTTTGCAATAACTTTCTAGTCTAAGTAGAAAACCGTAATAACTTTATGTCCTTCTTCTGCATATTGGACTGCATTATGAAGGGTTTTACTTGTATGAGATAGGAAACAGATTAACTGGTTGCAGTCGTCAATAATTTCTCTGTTGCAAACTCTAGATGCATCAGCCAGTGTCATCATTGCTCTGTCTGAATGTTCAACTATGTTTGGAACACCAATCAGCTGATTTTGAACATCACTTGGCTGTTGACCAATAGTTTGGGGCAAAATAACCTTTAATTTATCAGGATTAGCCTTCATAGCACCGCGAATCGCAGCTGCATTTGTACCAGATGATCCGCCTGATGTTATAATTGTATTTCCTTGTGTTACAAGGGCTGTGGTCAATGTTTCTATCATTTGTTGATGTGTGATAGGAAGGTTACGACTGCCTATTATTGCAATTCTTTTTGCAGACTGTTGAATGGTTGCAAGCTCCATAGCTAACTCGTCTACTGTATTTGGGGAATCCGATGATACTTTATCCATGTCATCCATTGGGACCATTATTGATTGTTGGTTAACTTTTTTGTCATCTTCAGAATTCATTTTAATGTTCATTTCAGTTTCCGCCATTTTTCCTACTTTCTAATTGCAATAATTATATTTTTCGATTATGCTGATTATATCACAAAAAAATAATTTTGGGAATAGGGAAATGGAAAATTTATTAGATAATCTTAACAAAGAGCAGTGCGAAGCTGTTCAGACTATTGCAGGTCCGTTGTTGATTCTTGCAGGAGCAGGTAGTGGCAAAACTAAGGTGCTAACTTCTCGTATTGCATATCTTATACAAAATGGTGTAAGACCTAAGAATATTTTGGCGGTTACCTTTACGAATAAAGCTGCTCGTGAAATGAAAGAACGTCTTGGAAATATTTTGGGTGAACAAGTTGTAAAATATATGTGGGTAGGGACCTTTCATGGAATTTGTGGAAGAATTTTGAGAGAAAATATTGAACAGTACAGTTTTCAGTCAGGGAAAAAGTTAGACAAAAACTTTACTATTTACGATGATGCAGATACAAATGCTGTGATAAAACAAGCTATTAAAAAGTTAAATCTAGATGACAAGTTATACCAACCAAAGCTGGTAAAATCAATTATTTCCAATGCAAAAAATAAAATGCAGGATGCATATACATTTGCAACTTTTGCACGAGATTTTAAATCTCAAAAGATAGCTGCAATTTTTGAAGAATATGAAAATACACTGAATAACAATAATGCAATTGATTTTGATGATATGCTTTTGTTGACAGTAAAACTTTTAGAGCAAAATGAACAGGTACGAAGCTACTATTATGAGAGATTTCAGCACATTCTTGTTGATGAGTACCAAGATACAAACCTTGCCCAGTACAAGCTCGTGAATATGCTTTATACGAACAAGTTTCAAGAAATTCCATCAGAGCGGTCATTGTGTGTTGTGGGAGATGTTGATCAGTCAATTTATAGCTGGCGTGGTGCTGATTATACTATTATCATGAATTTTCAAAATGATTTTAAAAATACAAAGCTTATTAAATTAGAACAGAACTATCGTTCTACGGCAAATATTTTGAATGTTGCAAACGCTATTATTGAAAATAATACTGAGCGCGTAGAAAAGTTTTTATATTCCCAAAAAGGTGATGGGGAATTAATAGATTACTTTGAGGCGCAGGACGAAGCTGATGAAGCTAATTTTGTAGCAAGCAAAATTAAGCAAGATAGTGGAGGAAATTATAATCGATTTGCGATTTTATACCGCACAAATTCTCAATCCAGAGCGTTGGAAGAAGCTTGCATGGCAGCAGGTATTCCATATCGGATTTATGGTGGTTTAAAATTTTACGATAGAAAAGAGATTAAAGATATTATCGCATATTTAAAATTGATATATAATCCCGATGATTCCCAAAGCTTCAGACGCATTGTGAATGTTCCTAAACGTGCGATAGGTGATACAACAGTCAAAAATTTACAGGATTTTGCAGATAAAAATGACATCAGTCTTTTTGAAGCTGTTAAAAGAATTGATGAAGCTGAGGATATATCTCCTCGTACCTGTTCTAAGTTAAAGGATTTTGCCGAATTAATTTTAAAATTTAAAGATGCAAGTAAATCTTATAACTTACAAGAATTTGTGACTTTGGTTATTGAAAAAACAGGGTACTTAGCAGAGTTACAGATGCAAAATACTCCTGAAAGTGAGGCTGATATCGAAAACTTACAAGAGCTAGTGAATGTGGCTGGTGAGTTTGAACCAGAAGAGGAAGATAATGTTTTGGGTGAGTTTTTGCAACAAGTTGCACTGGTGTCAGATATTGACGGTATGGATGATATAAGCAACAATGTTACTCTAATGACTTTACACTCAGCAAAAGGTTTGGAATTTCCTGTGGTATTTTTAGTTGGTTGTGATGAAGGTGTATTTCCTCATCAAAGGACATTTAATGTGCCATCCGAAATGGAAGAGGAAAGACGTTTGATGTACGTCGGAGTTACACGAGCTGAGGAAAAGCTTTATTTAACTTCAGCAAAACGTCGTCAAATGTGGGGAGAGTACAAGTATTATAATCCGAGTAGATTTTTAGGCGAAATTCCAAGACAATTGCTGAATATGATTTCATTTGAAGGTAGCAGAAATGATTCTTCAACATTTAGAAATGCCGTATCAAAAGCAAAGACTGGTAGTTCAAATTACTCATATTCATCTGCGCAAAGTGACAGTTATGGCTATATAAAACCATCAAACGGTTTTGGTAAAGGCTTTGTTGCTCCAACAAAGGGTTTGGCATCAGGTGGATATAAAAAAGAAGAGAATTATTCTGGATACTCGTCATCGACTTATGCAAAGCCTATGAGAACTCCTTCGAGGACGGTGCTTGTGAAATCTGAGGCTAACAAAAAACGCGATGAGGAAAAAGTTAAAGAATTTTTCAAAGATAATGCGATTAAACGTATGCTGGAGGAGAAACGTCAAAAAGAGCGAGAACAGATGATCCAAGAGCAAAAACGTGAAAGAGAAATGCTTGAGCAAAAAGCAGCAGAATTTGTCTATAGCGTTGGTGATAGAGTATTTCACGATAAACTTGGCGTGGGACATGTAGAAGAAGTTACTCAAATTGGTGAAAGTACAATGTACACTATTGATTTTGGTAAGCAAGGGAAAAAAGCTATGGATGCGGCTTATGCAAAATTGAAAAAATTCTAATAAAAGATTAAATAAGAGGTAATTATGACAAAGATTAATATTACAAAAATGCAAGGTTGTGGAAATGATTTCGTAATCATTGATTACAGTGAATATGAAAAGTCTGGCATGGAAATGAGTGCACTTGCAAAAAAGATATGTGATAGAAATTTTGGAATTGGTGCTGATGGTATGATAATTCCAAATACAACAACAAAAAATACTGATATTGGTTGGTATTTTTACAATTCTGACGGTTCTACAGCACAGATGTGTGGTAATGGAATGAGATGTTTTTCTAAATATGTATATGACAAAGGACTTGTTGACAAAAAACAATTCAGTGTGGAAACGCTAGCTGGTGTTATAAGACCGCAATTATTAGATGATGGTATGGTCAAAGTTGATATGGGGGTACCAATTTTAGAAGATAGTAAAATTCCATTCAAAGGCGAGCGCAAAGTAAAAGTGCTTGATAAAGAATTCGAAATAATACCTGTGTCAATGGGAAATCCTCATTGTGTAATAATCACAAACGAAGATCCGATGTATCTGGCTGAAAATTACGGTCCTTTAATTGAAAAACACGAGTATTTCCCTGAGAAAACCAACACAGAGTTTGTCAATGTGAAATCTTCAAATGAAATAGATATGAGAGTGTATGAAAGAGGATGCGGTATCACTTTGGCATGTGGAACCGGTGCTTGTGCAAGTGTCGTCGGTTGTATTTTAAATAACTTAACAGAAAAAAGGGTTAAAGTAAATCTTTTGGGAGGGGCTGTGTTCGTTGAATGGCAAGCTTCTAGGACTGATACTAATAAAAATATTTTCCTTATTGGTCCTGCTGAATACAGTTTTTTTGCAGAGTATATATTGTAAAATGAACATTACTCATGGTAGAATTTACTTACGTTATAGAATAAAATTTAATTGAAAAGGAGAAAATAAAATGAAAAATTATGAGTTGTTGGCAATATTCAAGCCAAATTTAGATGCAGAAGAAGTAGATAAAGCGATTGAAAGAATGACTGCTGCTATTACAGAATTAAATGGTAAAGTTATTTCTACTGATAAAATAGGTAGAAAAAAGCTGGCTTATGAAATTCAAAATTTCAGAGACGGTTATTTTACTTCAGTAGTGATATCATTACCTGCTGAAAATGTTGCTGAATTCAAGAGACAACTAAGATTGAGTGACAATATTTTAAGAACAATGTTTATGGAAGCATCTGCAAAGGCAAGTGTGTAGTCTGTAAAAAGTCAATAGAAAGAAATGAAAGGCAGATTTTACAAAAGGGCTTGTTAAAATATTTTCTTGATAAGTTTTTATGTTGTTAAATCTGAATTGAAAAGATGTCAATAGCAAAATCAGTTGTAACAGGTACAGTGTACAGGACTCCGGAAAAACGTTTTACTCAAAACAATGTTGCGGTATCTGCTTTTGTACTTAATATAGGTGAAAGAGAAGAATTATTGCTAAGAGTTGTTTCGAAAAGAAATAATCTTGATGAAATAGTTTCATCTCTTAACAAAGGTGATAGGGTTTTGGTAGAAGGAAGACTTCAAACAGCAACAGTCAAAACAGATGATGGTGCTGAAAGAAGGATTTATGAAATTGAGGCAAACACTATCGAAAAATTAGGAGCCGGTGCAATGGCGCCTTCATCTGAAAGTTACTCCTCAGAAGATATTGTCAAATTTGAATCTGATGATTTTTCAAATGAATTGATTAATGAGGATGAAATACCGTTTTAATTGACAAAATTAATTAAATATGATAAGTATTGTAAGTACAAAAATTAAGGTCGTATAAACTAGAAAGGTATACATTACAAAATGGCAAGACAAGATTATGACAAGAAAAAACGTAAAAGTTGTGCGCTTTGCGGTGATAAAGTCGAATATATTGACTACAAAGACGGTGCTAAGTTAAGAAGATACTTAACTGAAGCTGGAAAAATTATTCCACGTCGTATTACCGGTAATTGTGCAAAACACCAAAGAATGATAGCAAAAGCGATCAAGCGTGCTAGAGAAGCTGCTATTATTGATTACGTTTTTGATTAATTTTTGAAATACTCAAGAAAAGAGACCTCTAAAGTTTTTTAGGGGTCTTTTAATATTGAATATGATTAAAAAAACAACTTTTTTAAAAAATTATTTAATGACCTCAATAAAATCGTAGTCAACAAGGTAAGGTAAATGTTCTTTAGTAATTAATTCACCAGGTAAAAGTACGGCAATACCCGGTGGACATTCAGCAATCACTTCTGCTGAAATTCTTCCGATAGCTTGGGACTTTGGAATTGTTTCTTTTCTGCTATAAAAAGCTTCTCTAAGACTCATTTTAATTATCGGGGTCAGCATAGGCATATGCTTTTTATTCTCAAGGTGACAAATATCAGAGTAATTAGATTTGTCTATTTTTTGAAGGCATCTTACCAAATATTGTATATCAGCTCTCGTGTTTCCAATATTTGAAAGAATTAAAAGTCCTGCATCTGATGCACTTTCTACCTCAATATTGAAATCTATTTCGAGAATTGATTCTAATCTTTTGCCAGATAGACCATCAGCACGAATAAATACTTTTGTGATATCTGTTTTATAGCCGAAATCAGGTTTTAAATGGTGAATATGCTCCATTTTATCAATTTCGCGACGCAAAAATTTAGCATTGGCAACGGCTCTTTCAAGTTGTTTTTTTCCACGCGGGCTTTCGAGGTTAGCTCTTGCAGCATCCAAACTACCGAGTAACATTAACGAAGGGCTTGTTGTATGGAGCAATTTTAATGTTTTTTCAACCGCATCGACGTCTATTGTAGAATTTTCCGCGATATGAAGCATTGAACTTTGACTCATGCTACCGCCTGTTTTATGCAGGGAATGTACTACAGCATCTGCTCCAAGTTGAAGTGCAGAAGTTGGTAAATGGCTATTGAAATTCCATAAACAAGCATGAGCTTCATCGACTATCAAAGGTACATTATATTTTTTACAAATAATGGCAATTGATTTTATATCAGAAACAACTCCTTCATAGGTAGGGTTTGTAATCCAAACCATACCAACATCATCATGGGATTTAAGCATTTGTTCAACGCTTTCAGGAGTGACATTACCCCAGATACCCCATTCCACAAAGCGGTTAGGAATCAGCCAAAGTGGTTCCGCTCCTGAAATAATCATCCCTGTTAAAACTGAACGATGACAGTTTCTGTTAGTAATTATTTTTTGACCTTTTTTAGTCAAACTCATAGCAAGAGCTAAATTCCCAGCGGTAGAGCCGTTTATCAAAAAGAAAGTTTTTTTAGCACCAAAAGCTTTCGCTGCAAGTTCCTGAGCCTCTTTTATGGGACCTGTTGCAGGGTGTAATGTACCGAGATTATCAAACTCATCGGTTGTATCAACAGTCAAAGCCCTCGCACCGATAAGTTTTCTAAACTCAGGCAGTGTACCATTCCCTTTTGTATGTCCTGGGATATGAAACTGATAAGTAGGGTTTTCATAAGCTTTTTTTAGGGCATCTACAATAGGGGCTTTTATTTTTATTGATTTATCATTTTTTGTTACGCTTGTCATAATTATTAATATACTATAAAAAAATCATGTTTTGCAAGAATTTTTATGTTATGATTAATATTTATGAACAGAACTTTTTTTCTAACAATTTTATTTATGTTGCTAGCCCCGTTTTCACAAGCTTTTGGGGAGGAGGAAGTTTTACTCGATTTATCTGAAAAAGTTGAAAGTAAAATTGAAAAAAATAATATAATTGAAAAAAGTGAAAAAGTAAAAGAAGAACAACCTAAAAAATATATCCATGAAGCTATAGACAATACCGAGGTCGAATTTTCAATATTTGATAACCTTCTTGATACGGATAAAAGCACAGAGCATCCATTTAAGATAGAAGAAGAATCGCTTTGGGGAAAGATTTATAAAATGAAGGTTGAAAGGACTTCTATACCGACATTTTTGTTAAAAGATGAATTAAACTTCAAAGTTGATAAAGCAGGGATTGACCGACTTCAGTTTTATGGTGCATATAATGGTAATATTGGAAGTCTGTTTACGGGAGCTGACTACGATACAAGCTATGATTTCAACATAATGGAAGTTGGAGTGATTGGTGATTTGAAGGACAAAAACACAGATTTTAAACTTCAATTAAATTTAAAACCGACAAATGACAGAAGTTATTTACAGAATCTTTTTACAGACGTATATATAATGAATACAAGGATTCCGCATCACAAGATTATAGTAGGGAATTCAAGAAATCAGGTAGGTGTAGATGGTGGTGCATCTTCTTACACATTACCTTTTGCGATGCGTTCGCAGATCGGACGTACTTTTGGGAATACAAGAGCTTTGGGAATTCGTGTTGTTGGGGATTACCCTTATGTGGATTATAGTTTGGCTGTGAATAGTTCTGATAGATTTTTCCAAGATTTTTTCCCTGGAGCGGAATTTACAGGCTGGGTGAACGTCAAGCCGCTTTCAAAAGTTCAAGAAAAATATGGGAATCTTGTTATAGGCGGTGGTATAAATTCCGGACGAAAACATACGGATTATACGGTTGCTGGAGCTTATGTAGGGTATAAGCACAAGAATTTCTTTGCAAATGCAGAATATTCAATTGCAGATGGGTATAATGGCGTAGATATTAGTACGAATAAGGCTTCAGGGTTTTATACCACACTTGCATATAAAATCACTCCAAAACTGCAAATTCTTGCAAGATACGATCAATTTGATCCTAATAGAGAGTTTGCAAATGACAATCGACGCGAGTATACGGTTGGTTTTAATTATTTTATAAAGGGGCAAGCACTTCGATTGATTTTGAACTATGTATTTTGCGATTATGAAAATGCAGAAGACAGTCATAGGATTATCATGGGTACTCAAATCCTACTGTGAGATTCGTTCATTATCGTTGTATGAAAAATGCAAATTATTTCACATCATCTTTTATGACGATTAAGTTATTGATGATTTTCATAGCGCAAGTAGGAAGAACAAGATCATTCAAGCCTGTAGCAATACTGATGATTTTACCTGCACCCAACACAACTTCTTCACCTTTGTAGTTGAATTTGTAATCATCTTTTCTGTCTGAACGAATTGTAATTTTGTTATCCATTTTATTCTCCTTGACTCAATGTAATATTTGAGTTGACTTTTATAATAAACTTAACTATTTTTAGGTGATTTATCAAAATTATTTTGTTTCTTTTAATCCTGTGATATTGTAAAATATGCCGGTTTCCATAACTTCTTCATAGAGTTCTTTGTCTTGTTTGAACTGCTGTTCAGTATACGGATACAAATCAATACACACATCAAGGTCAGTTTCAATTTTACCTATGATAGGCCAAATTTCTTCACGTTTTGATTGATCTTCAATATCGAACAGTGCAACGAGTTCAATATCCTCACCATCATGAGGTTTTCCGTCAAGAAAAGTACCAAACAGGTATATTCCTTTGAAGTCTTCAAATCGTTTTCTAAAACTTTTTGCAAGGATCATTATGACTTCATCAACTGTTTTTGTCATTCTCCAATTTACTCCTTAAATCTTTTCTGTCGATAGTTTCTTGTACTGATGTATCAAGATTTTTGACAGACACTTGACCTTTAGTTATTTCATCTTCACCTAGAATAAGTGCGTACTTTGCGACTTTAGAAGCTTTTTCAAGTTGCTTAGTAAATTTTTTATTGCTTAAATCAAATTCCACATTGAATCCTTGTGCTCTAAGTTCCTCAGCAAGTGCAAAGGCATCAGAAGAGGAATTTGAAACGATGTATGCATCAAGTCTATCATCTTGAATTTTTGGCAAAAGTGCGTTCAATCTTTCCATACCCATCGCCCAACCGACAGCAGGGATATCATCTCCACCGAGGTTTCTGACAAGACTGTCATAGCGACCGCCACCGCATACAGCGTTTTGGGAACCTAAGTTATTTGATTTTATTTCGAAAACTGTTCTATTGTAGTAGTCAAGTCCTCTTACAAGTAACTTGTTTTCAATGTAGCGTACTCCCATTTTGTCGAGATATTTTTTCAATTCATCAAAATGTTGAGCGCATTCTTCGCAGATGAAATCAGATTGGATTACGCTTTGAATTTCAGGTTTTGCAAAAATTGTCTGACAGGATTCGACCTTACAATCGAGTAATCTTAAAGGATTTTTTTCATACCTGTTTTGACAGTCTTCGCATAAGTTATCAAATTCAGGTCTTAGTACCTCTTTAATTCTTTTTTTATATTCTTCACGGCAAGTAGGGCATCCGAGAGAGTTAATCTCGACTTCTAAATCATTAAGTCCGAGGGATTTCAGGTAGTTTACCGCAAGCAAAATCACCTCAGCATCAGCAGTAGCCTGTTTTATACCGAACATTTCAACTCCCACCTGATGGAATTGTCTTTGACGTCCAGCCTGAGGTCTTTCGTATCTAAACATCGGACCTTTATACCACAATTTTACCGGTGCGGAAAGCCTTGCCATACCGTTTTCAATGAATGAGCGTACTACCCCTGCGGTATTTTCAGGACGAAGTGTAAGTGAACGCTCACTTTTTTCAAAAGTGTACATCTCTTTATTGACGATATCTGTGGTATCCCCTACACCGCGCGCAAAAAGCTCGGTAGCTTCAAAAATAGGTGTACGAATTTCTTTATATCCGTATCTCGTAAAAATTTCCAAAGCCTTCTGTTCAAGATTGTGCCACTGCGCGATGTCTTGAGGTAAAATGTCTTTTGTTCCTTTGATTACGTTGATAATTTTTGTCATAAAGCTATTATAACCATTTAACCTCAAATTGTCAACTTTTGAAAATATCAAAAAAAATTATAATTTGTTACGAAATGCGAAGCCTTGCAGTGTTGAGAAACTTGGCTTTTTCTCCTGTGGATGAATGAAATTTTCATTGCCCCCTTGCGGCGCTTCAAAAAATACGATATAATCGAAATATGAGTATTACGTTTAGAAATACAATCAGGTTGGAAGAATATGCAGGCATGGAGTTAATGTCTGAAAAGCCTTGTGACACAGGTTTTCACGGGGGGGGGGGCAACTTCTAAAGGCTCAGCAAAAGCGTTTCACGCGGATGATAAAAAAGACACAAGTTAGTGAACTTGTGTTGATGTGTATAAAGAGCAATAAATCAACTTAAAAGGTAGAATTATTTAATAAAAGGAATTAATGGTCAGATTAATAAAAA
>CALUVH010000026.1 GCA_944324175.1 Candidatus Gastranaerophilales bacterium
GGCGTTACACGCGAGCAGGCTCAAAATATTCTTAAAACTATGGATGATATCTCTGAGGGTAAAATCAGAGTTAAAAAAATGGAAGAGAATGACGCTGAGGTTGAACAAAATAATGATGGAATTACCGAAGAAGTTGCTCCATTCGCTAAAAGACTTCAAAAAACACCTGATATTGAAGATCTTACTAATCCTGAGATTAAGCAAACACGCTTAGAAAACGGTGAATTTGATGAGAATGGTAATTTTCTTTCAGATGGTACCTATACTAAGACAGAAAGCGGTAATCCTCTTGCTAAAAGTACAACTTTTAAATCCTATCCCGATGGAGATTTGAAATTAGCCGATAATTTCGATGAATTAATTGAACAAATTGAAAAAATTCGTTCCGGTAAAAAGCTTGATAAATTTGAAACTGATCAAATAAAAAATACACTTGTGCAAAACCCTGAGTTAAGTGTAAGAGATTTTTCCGAGATAATCAGTGATCTTGCTCATGCGACTGATTCTGATTGGAATGGCAAAATTTCAAAGCTTTTTGAGGGCTATTTCCCGTTTAAAGAAATAAAAGATTTTAAAACTTTTAAATCTAATATTGCTACTTTTGATAAATTTATGACTGATTTAACTTCTGATTCTCAAAATATCAAAGTTGTTGATCAACTTCGAAATTTAAGAAGTGAGTATTTTATCGAGAATATGTCACAGATTTCTGTGGATGATTTTAGGCGCAACTTGGATTTTTATAAAAATTTAGAAAAAGATCTTAAACAAGATATTATCAAGTATGATTATGATATTCTATTCAAAAGTCATGATGATAAATATTTTGAGGCGATAAAACTAGCAGATGATTTTAACCGCTTTGTGGATGAACAAAATGATTATAAATATGATGTCAAATGCGATGAGTATTCAAGGCATTACCCTAAACTAAATGATGAAGAATTTGCCCAGCTTAAAAAGAATATGGAATTGGCAAAAGAATTGATTAAAAATAAAGTCCCTTGTAGTAATCTGATTTCTCATTTAATAACTGACTGTGATTCTCAGTATACAGACTTGTGTGATATTTTAAAATCTAAATTAAAGGATAACTTTAATTATAGACAAGTTCCATACCTGAGCAGGTATACGCGCGATAAGGCTATGCTTGATGTCGCTACTACATTGGTTAATACATTCCCTAAAGATAGTGATGAAATTATGTCGTTGCTTTATAAAATCAATAATTCTTATCATGAATTGTCTGAAAATGAGAAAAATGAATTGATAAACAGAATTGAAATAGCCGGAAAATTACCGCAATTGGTAAATTATGGAGATATGCTTAATGAAACCTTACTCATAAGTTTTTTGAAAGAAACTGATATTCAAAATTCTGATAAAATTCGAGAATTCGTTACCCTTGCAGAGCCTGAATTTTTGAAAAAAATAGGATTGAATTCATACTCTAGCACACCGATATTTGATTTCAATAGATTATTTAGTGAAAACAATATTGACAATATGATACAATGTGCAAAATTACATCAAGAATTACCGAATGAGTTTGTTGATTATTTGAAATCAAAAGATTCTATTATTGGAAATAGTTATTGGAATGCTGCTGATAATCTTAATTTTCAATACAAAGTCGCACCTGAGGAATTAAAAAGCAGAATTGAAATAATTAATGAATATAGTCAAAATTTACCTCAATCTGTACTTGAAAGGATTTACAATGGTACAGCAAAAATTAGTAAAGATATATTAATGACATTGACTCAAATAGATGATGCTCTTGCGGTAAATTTGGTGTCTAATCGAAACATTGATTTATTAAGCCGGATAGATAAAAAGATTCTGGATAAATTTGTGAATTATGTTAAAAATGAAAAAGTTGACAAAGAAAGTGCGCAGAAGTTCTGTTGGAATTTATATGACGCAGAACAAATGAACTTTTTTAAGGAGCTTAGTGAAGATGAGCTAAGTGCTATACCTTTTAAATCTTTGGCTCAATCTTTTAATGCAAATTTACAAAATCGAGTAGATATTATAAAAGAAATTATTGCAAAAACTCCTAAACGATTGAGAGATTTTATTAAAGATGATATAAATATAAGTTTTTATGTGGATTATAGCAAGTTATATAAGGATTCCAGCTATGGAATGCTTGTTGATAAACTTGGAAAACTTTCCGATGAAGATCTCAAAAGTATTGGGGCAAAAACTATTATTAAGTACTTAAATCAAAACTATAGAGATAAAGAATTAAATCCACGCAATATTGAACTATGGAGAGAAGTTTCACAAGATGTGAAGACTAAATTGGATGAATATGCATTTAATTTATTAACTTCAGAAAAGACGATTGATCTAGATAAAATAAATGCAGAAATTGATAATTTAAAAAAACATAAAGTATTTGAAAATATTTCCGCGGGCAGCTTATATGATGTTTTAAGTAATACATCTTCTGAGATGAAAAAGTGTATGGATGATATTATTAGCAACCCTGATTTTAATCCAAAAAATATTAATTCGCTTGTCTACAATTTACAACATCTAAAAACTGATTGCATAGAAAATTTTAAACCTGAAAATTACCATGAAGAGTGGGATTTCGTACAAGAACTTATTAAAGATCCCAAGTTAAATGTGAATGATATTACCGATGTAATATGTACTTTAAATCGCGATATAACAAGTCGTGAGCTTCAAAAGAATTTTGCCAGATACCTTATTAATAGAGGGGATCTTGACGGCAACATTATACGAAGTCTTTTATACAAAATATCGCCTGCAAAATGGGCAAAAAATGGAGTTAATGACACAAGAATTGATTTCGCTAAACAATTACTTGATAATCCGAATGTGAGAAATGAAGATGTGTCAGATTTGCTTATAATTTCTGATAGAGTCTTATCAGATGTTATTAAAAACACTATTACAGATATAATGAATACTAAAAAATACAAAGTAGCGGAGGTGCAGTCTTTATTTGATGCTATTTCGGATAATTCATATAATGATGCAAAAGTCGAAACTATAAGGACTTTGGTAATAGATAACAATATGGACTCTTATAAAGCAAGCGAAATTTTAACAAGTTTAAACCAAGTTAAAGATGAGAATAGCATCAGATCTATAAATTCTTTTATTGACGGTTTAATAAAAAATGATAAAGTAGATGATTCACAAATAAAGGGAATGGTAGAAATATTTTCAAATAACCAGACTATTTCACCTGAGATTTTAATACAAAAAATTAACAATTTTATTGATGCAGATCTTGATACAAATACGATAAAAGATATTTGTGAAAACGCAAAAGCTGTATCTATATTTAATGAGGATGTCATTGATGTTTTAAAAAGATTAAAAGATAATGGTGGAGATATACCTAAAATTGTAGATTTAATCTCGAATAACACTATTGCTGTAAAGCTTGCTGATAAAATCAATACATTAGTCACATTAGGTAAGCTTACCACAGAAGATAAAATGATTTTGAGAAATCAGGGTGTTGATATTGATTCCAAGATTAATACCTTAATGCTTGAAATAGATAGAAAATACCCAATAATAGAAACTCCAAAAGAAAATATTATAGGATTTTTAAATCATATAAAAAATACAGATAACAGTGATGATGTAATTCAAAGTGCGGATTTTGCACAATTTGGAAAAGAAGGTATTCCTCTTGAATATTCAAGAGAAGAGTTTATTCGAAATATGGATGCCATAATCGAAAGGCATTCACAAAGTACAGATTTTTATGATGATTATATAAAAATTCCCGAATTGGAATTATCTGAAAAGGATACGCAGTTAACTGCCCAAAAAATTCAAGAACTAAAATCCAAACACCCAACAGAAGAAGTTGAGATCATTATAGATGGTAAAAAAGTTATGGGTACAAGATTTTTAGGAACACAGGGTGGCTCTAATAAAGCTTATTATACTCAAATTGGTGATAAGTTATATTACATAAAATATCCGGATCAAAGTAAGTTAGGTCAAAGTATTGAAGAGGTCATTTCTTCACAATTGTATCGTGCTGCAGGAATAGATTCCCCAAATATGAAATATATTTATGATGAAAACAATAATATTATTGGTATGGCAGGGGAATATGTTCCGAATTTAAGTAATGAGCCAAAGTCTCAATCTCAAAAATATGATGGTTTTGCAGTAGATGCGTGGCTTGCAAACTGGGATGCTCCGAAAAATGATAATACACAATACAGAGATAGCGGTGTTGTGAAAGTAGATGTCGGAGGTTCTCTTCGCTATCGCGCTCGTGGAGAGTTGAAAGATTTTGGAAATATTGTTGATGAATTGTCTTCACTTATTGAACAAAATTATAAATTTATTTCCATGACTAAACAAGATTTGTTAAATTCATTAAAACATGTAACTGAAATGTCGCCTGATTTAATACAAAAAATAATTATGAATTCTCCAATCAGTGACATATCGTTGAGTAATACTCTTTTAAAACGAAAAGAATACATGACACTTTTTGCTAAAAATTTAGAAACTTTGAATGAAAATGATTTCACGGATATTCTCCATATGATAAATCAGGCAAAACAAATGACGGTTGCAGAATTTAAGAATAGTAAAAATGTAGCAGAATTGCTTGGTTACGAAAGAACTAAAACAGGTTTTGAAGGGTTATTAAATACTAAAGGTACTGAAGATGTTAAATTATCTCCGGAAGAACAACAACTTGCAGATGAATTGAAAGCCGAGATTGAGAAATTTACAATACAAAATAAAATTGCAGATAACGTAAGATTATCTCAGGAAGTAAAAGCTTTTCTTAACTCCATAGTGAATGGTATTCCTGAATTTGCAGCGTTTTTCGGTAAACCTCAGCACGACCTACAAAAATACTCACTAGATGTACATATCTTAAAAGTTTTGCAGGATTCAATGAATGACCCACTGTACAAAAAACTAAATGATACAGATAAAATCGTACTAAAATTTTCCACACTTTTACATGATATAGGAAAACGCTACCTGCAAAGCGGTTCAGATACTGGGCATGCCGCAAAATCAGCAGAATATGTATATTCTATTCTGGATAAATTTAATTTGGCTGATGAAGTAAAGGACAGAATTATTGCTGTCGTTGAAAATCATCACTGGTTTAAGGCTTATAATTTAGGCAAGTTATCTAATCAGCAAATAGCAACGCTGTGTCGTAGACCCGAAGACTTCTTGATATACAGGATTATGGCAAAGGCTGATGCTAATAATGTAAATGACAATTTCTTTGCTGACGTAATGCATACGCAAACAGTTGAGCAAGCGAATGTGGAATTTGATAAAAAAATGAACGACATAGAGAAATATGTCCAAATGTTGGCAGAAAAACAAGTTGTAATTACTCCTTCTAAATTTAAAAAAATTCCGCAAAGAATAACATCTGATGGTCGAATACTCGAGCAAAGAAGCTTTCCAACAGAAAAACATCTGCTTAATGGCAAAGAAGAAGAATTTGAAGTGCTAAATTTATCAAAAATGGACAAAAATACAAATTTATTCAAATATGGTTTTGATAATATAACTCTCGATAAGCTTCGACTTGCAGTGCATATGGTAACGTCCAAAATCAATTTGGAAATTTTTAAAACACTTGCTAAAAATCCGATGAATAATTCTGCTCAATCAATCTCAATGATTAGCATGGCAGATAAGTCGACATATTCTAATATGCAATTTGGCTTAGTTGTTGATGTTGATAATGCAAATGTATCTCACGCGTATTATGCAAATACCGATTCTGGTACTAAAAAAGGTTTCAATCATTTCGTTGAGGAAATGTTTGAAAATAGCAGCCATAGGAATTTCGTAAAAGACAAATTTTTCGAATATATGGCTAATAAAGATTTGGAATTGTCTAATGCTGAATATGCTCAAATCGCAAAAGAAATAGCAAGTAAAAAATATCCGGAAACTCAGATTAAAGATATACAAATAAACGGTAAAACATTCAAAAAAGAAGATATTATCGCAGCATTTACTTACTCACGTGATCAACTCATTGAACAGAAAAAAGTGAAAGCTCACGGCTCACATAATGAAATTGTAGCTCTTAATTCAAAAATAAAAGGGCTTGTTGCCAAAGTAGACTCACTAGATGAATGTCCTGACTGGTTCCTTGAATTCGCACGAGAAAATAATCTACCAATAATTCTTGTTGGCAAATATTCCTAACAATGTTATTGCTCCCCAAAAAATTGTTTAGGGTGTGAGTGAGTCAATAGAGTTTTTTAATAAAAAGCTGGCTGTTAATTTAATTTTTGAAAAATTTTTCAAGTCCGTCAGAAATAGCTTTAGCTGTCGCTTTTTGAAAATCGCTTTCTCTAATTATGGAGCTGTCGTCAGGATTTATGAGATATCCGACTTCAATGAGAATACTCAGTGCATTTGTATTTCTTACAAGTGCTAGGCTTGCTTGACGTACTTTATCGTTATTCAAGTTTAGCTGAGAAGTCATTTCATTCAAAATACATTCAGCTAAAGGTCGAGCTTGCTCGTAATAATAAAAGATGCTTGTACCGCTGTTTTTGTTTGGATCTAAATTGTCAGGCAACGCGTTTCCGTGGATACTTACAAGAATTACTGCATTATTTTCGTTAGCTTTATTAACGCGATCTTTTAGTCCAACATATGTATCATGTGTCCTTGTCATATAGACCTTAGCACCAAGTTTTTTAAGCTCTTGCTGGAGGTGTCTAGCAATTTCCAGATTGATGTCTTTTTCTTTGTCTCCAAAGCAGCTAATTGCTCCACATTCTTTTCCTCCATGACCAGCATCAACTGCTATGGTAATTCCTTTTAAGGGTTGTTTTGAGTCGATTTGTGGTGGCTTTCTGACTTTCCATATAAAATCATTTCCCAGATACTCTCCGCTATATCCGTATAATTTTTTACAATCAAAGTTTTGTGTGTAAGGGAAATTTATCGTGTAAGGCGATTCACCTTCTACGTTGTATAACTTTAGAGTCATCGTACTACCTTCACTCATTATGAAAGGCACTTTTTTATTTAAATGGATAATACAAGTATAAAATTCGTCTGTATCAAGATACTCTATATTTATAATTTTCGCTTGCGAATTTTCGTTGGTATTAATAACATCATCTTTCGCAATCCAAGCATTTTGTTGGGCATCAAGTATTACCTTGTAGAATCCGTTTTTCTCACCACTTACTGTAAGTGAT
Source organism: Candidatus Gastranaerophilales bacterium (assembly GCA_944324175.1). Taxonomy (GTDB): domain Bacteria; phylum Cyanobacteriota; class Vampirovibrionia; order Gastranaerophilales; family Gastranaerophilaceae; genus CALUVH01. The sequence continues at coordinate 7,221 of CALUVH010000026.1, forward strand.
ACCCCTAAAGGCAGATGCGTAAGTCTGTTAATCCCGGCATCAATAGGGGTGGATCTCAGTGCTACATTGTCCTGTTTTGTAATAACTGTTTTATATTCACTAAAATCAATTTGTTTATGGGCAGTTGTTGCGTATGATTTTGGAGTTGGTCTTGTGATTTTATAGATCTGTTTTTTAATAGGACCCTCAATTTCAAAAATATTTTCCCCTATATTTAGTGGTACAACATAAGCAAATGCCCCTTTAGAATTTCGGGGTACTTTTTGACCATTAATTGTTAAGTTATAACAGGAGTTCCCAATAAAAAAAGTGCTTGCCGAATTTATTGTTGCTTGCTGAGATTTTGGATATACTACTTCAAAAGCCTCACAACTCATTCCCAATATTAAAATAAAAACTAATAAAAAAACTTTTCTCATAGTGAAATTATACGATAAAAAACTTAAATAAATTTAATAAAATAAATTTTTCAATTCCATTGTGCTAAAATAGTTATTAGACAACAAGATAGGTTAGGGGAATTAGTTTTGAGTAGAAGAATAAGAAACAGAGCGCCTGAGACAGAAAAAGAGAAAAGAGTAAGAACGTTTGACAGTTTGCTTGGGATGCTTAATTTCTTTTTTATAGTTTTTGCTGCATTACTAATTATTTATTTGTTTTTTATCCAGATAATAGATGTGAAACATTATCGTGCAAAAGCCAGAAGTCAGCGTGTTGGCAGAATTTTTTCAATGCGAGGTGACATTTTTGATAGAAACGGAATAAAGCTTGCGACAGACAAGGTGTATTCAGATGTGTATGCTCATCCGGCGGATTATGATCATACAGAGGAAGAACTTGCGAAGATGCTTGCACCTATTTTAAAAATGCCAAAAGATAAACTTCTTCAAAAACTCAAAAAACCGGGGCCTGTAATCACATTGAAAAAGGATTTAGACAGAGCTACAGCAAAAGAAGTTGCAAAACTTCATTTGCGCGAAGTAAGTTTAGGGAAGAAAAATACTCGTGAATATCCTCAAGGAAGTTTGGCTGCTCACATACTTGGGTATTACAATTTTGATGCTGATATTGCTAATGGTGTTGAATATACCGCAAAAGATAAGCTTGAACATGTTGTAAATACAGTTAAATTTCAAAAAACGCGGGATGGTAAAATTATTTATGATTTTACAACAGATCCTGTCGCTACAACGACAAATCCTAAAGGTGAAAATGTAACTTTGACTATAGATGCAGCAATACAGCACGTATGTGAAAAAGAAATTGAAAAAATGGTTAAAGAAAAAGAGGCAGAACGCGGTACCGTGATTGTAATGAATCCTAAAAACGGTGAAATACTTGCGTTTGCCGTGTACCCTACTTATGATCCGAACAATTACAAAAAGGCTACAATGGCTCAAATAAAGAATTGGGCACTTACCGATGTGTTCCCTCCTGGCTCGACTTTCAAAACCGTTACGGTTGCTAGTGCTATGGAACTTGGAAAAATTAATGAAAATTCAACTATTCTTGATACAGGTAAAATGACCATTGGTAAGTGGGTTATAAAAAATTACGATTATGATGTCCATCCTTATCCGGGAAATATTAACCTTGAATATCTATTCCAACATTCAAGTAATATTGCATCATTGAAAGTATCGCTGATGATGCAACCTAAAGAGTTTTATGACATGCTTAGAAAGTTCGGTTTTGGAGAAAAAACCGGGATTGATCTCCCTGGGGAATCTGTTGGCTTGTTGCCTAGTTGGCAATACTGGGATCAAGGTTTACATAGTACAATGGGGTACGGCTATGGAACCTCAGTTACGGCAATTCAGATGGCTTCGGCGGTGTCTGCACTTGCAAATAATGGTGTTAGAGTTACTCCTCATGTCATTAAATATTCTCAGGCTGAGTATGACCAAAAAATTCATTACACTCAAGTAGTTAGCCCTCAAACAGCAAAGTCAATAACTAAATTACTTGCAGCGAGTGTAAACAACGGTAACTCAGCGATAAAAATGGACAGTTATAACGTGGCTGCAAAGACCGGTACTTCTAAAAAACCAAAAGAAAATTCTGCAGGCTATACTCCATATAACTACACATCTACAATAGGCTATTTACCTGCTTCAGATCCTCAGGTAGTGATTTATGTTATGGTTGATAGTGCAAAGGTAGGTGCGATATGGGGGAATACAGTCGCTGGTCCTGTGTTCCATGAAGTTGCAACTCAAGTTGCAAGGATTATGAATTTGAAGCCAGATAAAAAAGCAGCTGTTAAAAAAAGTTAATTATAAGAATAAGGAGATAAATTAAAAATGAAACTTGATGAGCTTATTGAACACTTGGATTATAAAGATTTAGTAAATTTTAAAAATATAGATATCACAGGTATTTCATATAATTCAAAGACAACAAAAAAAGGTGATATTTTTGTATGTTTGGTGGGAGAGCATACGGACGGGCATGAATATGCTGAAAGTGCTATAAAAAATGGTGCTGTTGCTTTACTAGTCGAAAGAAAATTAGATTTTAAAGTACCGCAGGTGGTCGTAAGTTCAACACGTCATAAAATTGCGGATATTGCGGACAGATTTTATTCAAGTCCTTCTGAAGGAATTAATTTAATTGGTATTACTGGGACAAATGGTAAAACAACTGTCACGCATTTAATTCAAAAAATATTTGAAGAAAATAATCAAAAATGTGCATTAATTGGTACATTAGGATATAAATTATCTTCTAATGGAGAGTATAGAGATGCAAAGCATACGACTCCTCAAGCTCCTGAATTACAAGCAACTTTAAGAATGATTAAGGATGTTGAAAAAATTGACAATGTAGTGATGGAAGTGAGCTCGCATGCATTAGACCAAAATAGAGTAGGTGGTTGTCGTTTCAATGGTGCCGTGCTTACCAATTTAACTCAAGATCATTTAGATTACCATATAACCATGGATAATTATTTCAAAGCGAAAGCTTTGTTATTTGAAGGGCTTAAGGAAAATGATTTTGCTGTCATTAATGCTGATGATGTTTATGGCTCAAGATTTTTGGAAATCGTTCCTGAAAATGTTAAAACATACACATATGGTGTAAAAAATAATGCTGATGTAATGGCTAAAAATATCGATTTTTCAATGAATGGAGCAGAGTTTACATTGATGACTAAACAAGGAGAATATCCTGTGAGTCTTCATATGAATGGAATGTTTAGTGTGTATAATGTACTTGCTGCAGTTACTTGTGCGATAGCCTTGGAAATTGATATTGAAACATCATTGAGAGCTTTACAAAATGTAAAGGGAGTTGCAGGCAGGTTTGAGGTTGTTATCAAAAAACCGCTTGTGATAGTTGATTATGCACATACTCCTGATGGACTTGAAAATGTGTTGAATTCAGCACGAGAAATTACACCAAAAGATGGTAGATTGATTTGTTTATTCGGTTGTGGTGGCGATCGAGATGCGACTAAACGTCCTAAAATGGGGGCTATAGCTGAAAAAATTGCCGATATAATAGTTATCACAAGCGATAATCCGCGTTCTGAGGATCCGCAACAGATTATCACTGACATAATTGCAGGGCTAAAATCTGTTGATACACAAAATGTTGTGGTGGAGCCTGACAGAGGTAAGGCAATCGAGCTTTTAAAAACTATTGCGAATAATAACGATGTTGTTGTCATTGCAGGTAAAGGTCATGAGGATTATCAAATTTTAAAGGATAAAACTATTCATTTTGATGACAGAGAGCAAGCAAGAAAAGTTTTTGAAGGCAGTGTGATATAATTTATGGCTATATGTAAATTCCAGAGGTGTTGAAATGAGGACAAAACCATTAATTGAACAGCATTTCCATGGTGCATTTGGTGTCGATTTTAATACAGCTTCAACAGATGATATTCTTTTTCTTTCGAAAAAAATAAAAGAATATGGTATTGGCGGTATTTTCCCTACTATAGTGACTGATTCTGTAGAAAATACAAAGGCTGCTATTGCAAAGATTAAAAAAGCAGCAACTTTACAAACTGCTGATATGGCCAAAATTTTTGGTATTCATCTTGAGGGAATTTTTTTAAATCCTCAAAAAAAAGGGATACATAATCCGAATTATTTTATGCCATTAGAAGTGGAAAATTATAAATTAATTGAAGATGAATTTATAAAGATCGTGACATTAGCACCAGAGCTGGATGAAGGATTGCTTGAATATTTGACAGAAAAAAAAGTGAAAATACAAGCAGGGCATTGCGTTGGAGGTGATTTGACAAAATGTAGTGGTGCTACTCATCTATTTAATGCTATGTCAGGTATCATGCATAGAGAAAGCTCAACAACTCTTTCTGCATTGATTGATGACGATATTTACATTGAAGTTATTGCAGATGGGGTGCATGTTTGTGATGAGGCTCTGAAGCTTGTATTCAAAACTAAACCACAAGATAAAATAATTTTAGTAAGTGATTCTCTTCCTATTGCAAAGAGTCATTTAAAGGAGATGATGTTTGCAGGTGAAAAAATTTACTATGATGGCATCCGTGCAACTTCAAAAGCAGGTACTTTAGCCGGAAGCACTTCACTTTTATCCGATATAGTTAAAAGGCTTGCAGATTTGAATATTTTCAATCCTGCTTGGATTGATAATCCATATAATTATCATGATATTGACTTAAATTACGAGATAGAATGGGATGAAAATTGGAATTACGTCAAATAGGACAGAAAAGATATGAAAAGTGATAATATTAAAAAAGGAATAGCAAGGACCCCTCATAGAGCTTTATTGATGGCGACTGGGGTAAGTAAAAGAAATATGGATGCACCGTTTATTGGTATTGCAAGTTCTTTTTCGGACCTTGTGCCCGGGCATATAGGTATGCGAGATTTGGAAAGACAAATCGAAAAGGGGATACATTCAGCTGGAGGTCAGGCGTTTGTATTCGGCGTCCCTGCAATTTGTGATGGAATAGCTATGGGGCATAGTGGAATGAGATATTCTCTCCCTTCTCGTGATTTAATAGCAGACTGTGTTGAAAGTGTTGCTTCTGCTCATCAGCTTGACGGTATTGTGCTGCTTTCAAATTGTGATAAGATTACGCCTGGAATGCTTATTGGTGCATTAAGACTAGATATTCCTGCAATAATCGTGACAGCTGGTCCTATGCTTGAAGGACACTGGCAAAGTGAAGATAAACTTACTATGATTTCAGGTTCTTTCGAAGCTGTTGGACGTTTCAGAAATGGTGAAATTTCAGAAAGCTGTCTGAAATGTTTGGAAGAAGAATCTTGTCCTACATCAGGTGCTTGTCAGGGAATGTACACTGCTAATACAATGGCTTGTCTTACAGAAGTTATGGGGATGAGTTTGCCATATTGTGCTTCGACTGCCGCTGTGTCATCTAAAAAAAGACGTATAGCGTTTGAAAGCGGGTTACAAATTGTAGAATTAGTGAAAAATGATATTAAGCCTTCTGAGATAATGACAAAAGAAAGTCTTACAAATGCAATTATTACATCTCTTGCTTTAGGTGGGTCTACAAATACATTCTTGCATATTCTTGCTATTGCCAATGCTGGTGATATTGATATTTCTATTGATGACTTTGATATGTTAAGTAGAAAAATTCATCAAATAGTTAAAATTAATCCTTCATCCAAATTGACAATGACTGATTTTAATAATGCTGGAGGTATACCAGCAGTTATGAAGTCTTTGAAAAATGAATTATATGACTGTAATACTGTGTCAGGAGTAAGAGTTAGTGAAATAGCTGAAAAAGCTTGGGCTGATACTGATGTTATTCCTGAATATACAAACTCCACATACTCACAGGCTGGTTTAGGAGTTTTATATGGTAATCTCGCAAAAGATGGTTGCGTTATAAAAATATCAGGTGTTGATGAGGATTGCTATGTATTTGAAGGAAAAGCCAGAACTTTTGATTGTGAAGAAGATGCAATGCATGCACTTGAAAACGATGAAATTCATAAGGGTGATGTAATTGTAATTCGTTATGAAGGCCCTAAAGGGGGACCTGGTATGAGAGAAATGCTTGCACCTACTTCATTGCTTGTGGGTAAAGGTTTAGGCAAGAGCTGTGCTTTGATTACTGATGGTAGATTTTCAGGAGCTACACGGGGAGTTTGTATAGGTCATATTTGTCCTGAAGCTGCTAATGGAGGTGTTATTGCGCTTGTTAAAGATGGTGATGTTATTAAAATAGATATCCCTAATCGTACGATAGAACTTAATGTTTCAGATGAAGAATTAATTACTCGTAAGGAAAGCTTAAAAACATTTGTATCTAAGTATAAATCAGGTTATCTCGCTAAATATGCTAACAATGTTACTGATGCAAGTCATGGTGCCATATCATAATTGCGTAATTTTTTTAAGATTAAAAAAGGCTGAGAATTTATTCTCAGCCTTTTTATAACACTTTCGGGTGTTGCTATATACTAATTTTGTATTAGTCACCAGTTGCTGCTTCTTGGTTTTCTGAACCGTATAATACAGCTCTTGCTGGAGCTGAAGCTGGTGCAACTGTTTGATCATAGAATTTGATAGGGAAGATATCGTTGATTGTAACTTTTGATGTACATTCGTGATCTTCATTTTGTGTACAAGCAACAGTTTTGTTAGGTCCTTTTGTTCCGTTAGCGTCAATCCAACCAAAACAAGGATTAGCTTCTGTACAACCAGCAGCACCGTTTTCAAAACTAAATGCAATACCGTCTTGGAAACGGAATGTATAGTTTGTGTTTGGAACTGCAGTAGCTGTTCCTGTAGGTTCAGTACCATCATTTTGAATAATTACCTTGTAGTTGCTTAATTCATCATCTGATAATACTTCACCGTTTGTTCTGTCTTTAAACATTTTATACAAAGAAGAAATGCTGTCGTCAGCTGAAGCGTTAGCTGATGTACCAGCCAAATCATAATCATCTAATGCTATGTTCATAACAACTGCTTGTGACAATACAGATAATGCTTTTTTGTAAGCTGTTTTAAATTGAGCACCATTTGTGTTGTTAATCAATGTTGGCATAGTCATTGCAGCTACGATACCAATAATTGTCAAAGTAATCAATACTTCTGCCAAAGTGAAACCAAAACGTTTTGTCATAATTTTTTTACCTTTCTTTCTTACATTTTTACATGTACTTTCTTTACTTTATACCCAAAATGACTAATTCTCTCGAATGTATACCAAATAACCAAACCAAAACGCAGAGTCATCATTGTAAGGTACAAAAATAAAATTTCTCTTTGTACTTATTATTGTAAATTATTTTTCAAATCTTGTCAACCCTTGTATCATACAAAAAGTGTAGTCATATAAGGCTTTTATCAGGGAAAACCACTATTTATAGTATTTTTGGTACTCTATAGAATTAATACTTTCGGGTTAATTTTTGTTAACATAAAGGATTAGTTTCTTAATCTTTCTTAATAATCTCTAATCTTGAAATAAAAAAATCAGCATGTAAAATAGAATAGAATGAGAAGAGATATTAGTTTAAAAAAGGGGTATTTATGGTTTGTACATTAGAAAAACAATCAGTAACTGGCTTTGGAGAAAAGGCAAAAAAGACTATTAGGAAAGCGTTAAAAACTCTTGGAAAAAAGGAATTCGCTATAATTATGCATAGTGGAAGTTTTCCGTCATTGTCTGGGCAAAATACAGGGTTTGGCAGCATAAATACGGATGCTGGAAAAGATTTTATAGAGTATGCATCCGGTTTGTTTGATGCTATTCAGCTTGGACCTGCTGGAAAGACAAAAGGATGTGATTCTTCTCCTTATACAGGTACTATTTTTTCTAACAATCCTTTGTTTATCAATCTCAAGGAGTTGACTACAAAAGAGTGGAATAATATCTTATCTGAAAAAACATACAAAGAAATTGTAGAGGGTAATCCTAACAAGTATACGAATAAGACGGCTTATTCGTATATATATAAAAAGCAAGATGAGGCTTTGAGAGAAGCATTTTGTAACTTTAAAGAAAAGGCTTCCAAAAAATTACAAAAAGAATTTGATGTGTACAAACGTGAGAATTCTGGTTGGTTAGATAAAGATGCTTTATACGAAGCGTTGACGTTTGAACATGGTAATGATTATTGGCCGGTTTGGAATTCTGAGATGGACAAAAACTTGTTTAACCCTAAGTCAATAGAGGAGCAGTTGGCTTATGGAAACAGAATAACTGAATTGGAGGCAAAATATTCTGATACGATAGACTATTATAAGTTTATTCAGTTTGTAGTAAGTAAGCAAAATGAAGAAACAAGAAAATTTGCGCTTAAACATAAAGTAAAAATGATAGCAGATAGACAAGTAGCATTTTCAGATAGAGATACTTGGGCTTATCAATCATTATTTTTAGATGGTTGGATGTTGGGTTGTCCGCCTGACTACTTTTCTAAAGATGGTCAAGCTTGGGGATTCCCTGTAATGGATCCTGATAGATTATTCAATGCTGATGGATCTTTGGATGATGGTGGAAAGTTAATGAAAGAGCTTTTCAAAAAGATGTTCAAAGAAAACCCCGGTGGTGTTCGTATTGACCACATTGTAGGTCTTATTGATCCGTGGGTATATAAAGCTGGTAAAAAACCTAAAATTGAACAGGGTGCTGGAAGGTTATATTCCTCTCCTGAACATCCTGAGCTTTCGAAGTATGCTATTGCAGAGCTTGAAGATCTTGATATGGAATTGACAGCAGACAAAGAAAAACGCGTTAAATCTTTGACAAAAGCTCAAATTAAACAGTATGGAAGGATTATTGAAAAGATTGTCATTGCCGCAGCAAAAGAAGAAGGACTTGATAAAAATTCAATCGTATGCGAGGATTTGGGTACTTTAACAAATCCTGTAGCAGCTGTAATGAAGGAATTTGGGCTTCAAGGAATGAAACTTACGCAGTTTGTTGAACCTGAAAAGCCTGCAGATCCTTATCGTTGTTGTAATATTTGCAAAAAATGCTGGGCTATGGTTGGTACGCATGATAATGAACCGATTAAAATGTGGGCAGATTCTATGATTCACACGCATATCGGATATCTACATGCTAAAAACCTTGTAGATGACTTGTTTAAAGAAGCTGAAAATAAAGATGATATCATTGTTCGTCTTACTAACGATGCTGAATTTTTGGCACAGACAAAGCTCGTTGAGATTTTTGCAAGTGAAGCTGAGAATATTCAGATTTTCTTTACGGACTATTTCAACGTGTATGACGTGTATAATAGGCCAGGAACTGCCGGTGATGAAAACTGGAGTTTGAGGTTGCCTGACAATTACAAAGAGCTTACACCAATTAATTTGGCAAATATTTTGAAATTGGCAATAGAAGCTAGAGGAAGTGAGTTTGCTCACAAAAACGCAAAATTAATTGAACAATTAAGTGAAATAAATTAGTTTATGAAAAAAATACTTACATTAACTTGTATATTAGCTTTATGTATCGGTACTGTGCAAGCTGTCCCTACGACGAGTGAGCCTGCACAGCCGATTACTGAGGCAAAGTTAGAATATAATTTAGGAGTTGATTTTTACAAAGTAGGTAAGTATGAGCTTGCGATGTCTTCTTTCAGGAAGGCTATTGAGCTTGACCCTAACTACATTGATGCTTACTATAATCTGGGATCTATTCTTGAATTTTTAAAACAGGATGATGCTGCATTGACTGTGTTTAAGCAAATTATAGTTAGAAAACCTGATGATTATGAGGCTTTGTATAAAGCTGCCAAGTTGAGTGAGAAACTGGGAGATAAGGAGAATGCTCGTAATTATCTTTCCTTAATTCCCCCATCTAGTCCTATGTATCGAAAGGGGCAGGAAGTTGCAGCATTATTAAAAACAGATATGCAGACAATTAAGCAGGGGGCAGCAACTCAAAAGATACAACAAGAAAATAAATTCTATGATAATAGTTCTGTGTATGATAATATACTGAGTCCGACTGGCATTACTACTGATCAAAACGGTAATTTGTATGTGGCTGGTTTTTCAGATAATTCCATATATAAAATTACACCTACAGGTCAGCGAGTAATCTTTTTAAAAGATTCACGTCTTAACGGACCGATTGGTATGGTGAGTGATAGTGTAGGAAATATTTACGTCGCAAATTACAACAACAATAATGTGTTGAAAGTTAACCCGACAGGTGGGGTAATGGTGCTTATCGGAAATATTCAAAAGCCTTATGGATTACATATTGATGGCAATATGCTTTTTATATCTTCACAGGGAAGCAATTCGGTTATACGATATAAGTTAAATTAGAAAATAATGGGATTTTATTCTTTAATACCACCTTGAAGAATGTCGCTAATAAAATATTTTTTCCCCAGTAAAAATACTCCGATGACCGGTATTGTACAAATTACAGAACAAGCGAGTAATTCTCCCCACAGTGTTATTTCTCTGAAACTACCCTTATAAATAGCTAATCCTACAGGTAAAGTTCGCATACTTTCGCTATTGGTAACAATTAAAGGCCACATAAAACTATTCCAAGTTGTTACAAATGTAAAAATTGCTAATGTTGCAACAGTCGGAAGCGCAAGAGGTAATGCAATTTTGAAGAATGTTTGAAATAGGTTACACCCGTCAATTCTAGCGCTTTCTTCAAGATCTTTTGGAAACCCTAGAAAGTATTGGCGCATTAGAAAGACCCCAAGCCCCCCAAATAATGAAGGTAGTATTAGTGCTTGATAGGTGTCTATTAGGTTCATTTCACGCATAAGAAAAAATAGCGGGATGATGTTTACTTGCGGTGGAATGAGCATTGTAATAAGTATTACAAGGAAAATAGTATTACGGAAACGAAAATTTAACCTTGCAAAGGCATATCCTGCAAGTGCTGCGAACATTACTTGTCCGAGTGTGGATATTGTAGCTACTATTAAACTGTTTAGAAAGTACCTGCTCATTGGCAATTCTTTGAATACGTTTTTGTAATTTTGCAGGGTTAAATTGTTTATGTGTAAAAATTTTTCGGATTCTAAAAAAATAGAACCGTTATCTACAAATGATAAATTCACCATGGCTAAAAAAGGATACAGCATACTTATTGCTATAATAATTAATGTTAAATATCCCAAAAATATCCTTGTTCTTTTCATAGTAACCTATCAAGATTTTTACCCTTCTAAATTATATCACAAAACTTGTTTTGAGATTTTCTTAGTGCGATAATCAGGTTATGAAAACTTTAAAGGATTATGAAAAGGTCATAAATAAATGTTCAAAATGCGGACTATGTCAGTCAGTATGCCCGGTATATCAACAAACCGGTAATGAGTGCGCGGTAAGCCGTGGAAAATTTATTATGTTGGAAGGGGTTTTGCGTGGAGATCTGAAATTAAGCAAAAATATCAATAAATATTTGGATTTATGTCTTAAATGCGGAAAATGCAAGGAGTATTGTCCTAGTGGTATTGATGTTTGTGAAATATTTGAGGTCGCAAAATATGAATATTGCAAAAAAAACATAAAAAGCAGGATTATCTGGCTACTAGAATCAAAATTTGTTTTTAACAATTTAATAAAAGTCCTTGGCAGGGTGCAAAAACTTCTGAATAGTGATATGAAAAAGTCTTTTTTCAATAAGCAAAAATCTGTCCAAAATAAAATCTGTTCAGAAGTTACGCCTGTAAAACAAACTTGCTCGCCTCTTAAGTTGCTATACTTTAAGGGGTGCGTAAATAAAGCCTATCCAAAGGTTGAATCAGCACTGAAAAAAGTTCTTACAAATTACGATGTTGAACTGATAGAAAAGAATTTTGAATGTTGTGGCGTACCTTTTTTATCAAGTGGAAATTTGGAACGTTTTGAACAGGCTAAACAATATAATTTGAAGTTAATGGTCGATGATTATGATTATATTTTAACAGATTGTGCAAGTTGTGAAGACACAATTAGAGGTTATGGCGTAAATAAAGTTATAAATATTGCAGATTTTATTTCGCAGTATCCGAAAAAATTCATATTTAAAAAGAAGGTAAAAGTAACATTTCATAAGCCTTGTCATTTAAAAAATACTGATTTTTTAAGGACAATATTAGATATGTGTCAAAATGTTGAATATGTTGAAATGAAAGATTATGATGCTTGCTGCGGTTTTGCAGGTGAGTTTGTCTTGAAAAATAATAAATTATCAAGGGCTATTGGAATAGAAAAGGCGAAAAATATAATGCAGACGGGGGCTGACTATGTGCTTAGCTTGTGTCCGGCATGTAACCTTGGTCTTCATCAAGGTTTTGTAGCTAATAACAACTTTAAGCATCCAAAAATAAAGAATTTAGTTGAATTTTTGGCACTTGCAGATGAAATTATTTAGACCAAACTGTGTTTAAATCAATATTTAAATTAGTACAAATCCTTGTAAAAATTACTATTGTAGAGGTCGCTTTTCTATTTTCAATCATATTTAAGTATTTTGTTGAAATATTTATCATTTCAGCCAACTTTTCTTGGAAAATTTGCTTTTGCAAACGTGCTAAATGAATATTATCTGAAACTAAGTATAAAATGTCTTTATCGACCATAATTTTATATTCTGCATATATTGACAAATGAAAAGTATCTAATATAATTTTAATTATAGAATTGTATTTCATAAAGAGGTAGGCAAATCCATGAAAATTAATCATAATGCATTTACTTTGGCAGAAGTTTTAATAACATTAGGTATAATTGGTATAGTGGCTGTAATTACTTTACCTACCATTGTTTCAAAATACCAAGAACAAGTTACAGTTACTAAAGTAAAAAAAATTTATTCTATTCTATCAAATGCTTATTTACTAGCAAAAAGTAAAAATGGTGATCCCTCTAGTTGGGCAACTACAAATAGTAATTCAGGAAATAGCTTTTCGGCCTCAAGAGATTTAGCATTACCAATAATTCAAAATATGAAATTGGCGAAAGAATGTAAAAGCGGCACTGGATGCTTTCCTGATGGAAATGTAAAACTTCTAAATGATAGCTATTGGAGTGATAATATCAATACTGGTACACACCGCTATAAAGTTATGACAATTGATGGTGTGTCTGTAGCAATTCATTCTTATGCTACATCATGTGATTCAGTTGTTGATAAAATACAGGATAGATGCGGTAATATTTATGTTAACATAGACGGTACAAAAGCAAAAGAAAATGTTAACGGTAAAAACTTTTTTCAGTTTTTTATTACCAGCAAGGGTATTGTACCTATAGGTAGTCAAATTGATTATGATGAAATGGTAAGTACCTGTAAAAATAATGGAGATAATTGCACCACTTGGGTCATAAACAAAGGGAATCTTGATTACCTCAAAAGGTAAGATAATTAAATTTTATTTATTAGCCGAGTTGGTGTGCTTTTTGAGCGGTTTTTTCAATGACGTCATAGAAAAGTTTATCAGAATTTTCTTCTTTCATGACAGATACACCGACAAACGTACAACCTCCTTTTGTTGCAACATTGTCTATAAGGTTTTGGACAGTTAGTTCACCGCGTTTTTCAATCATTTTGGCAGAACCAAGAGCGGTTTGGGTTGCAAGGAGTAATGATTTTTCGTAATCAAGTCCGAGTTTTTCTCCAGCACGTGCCATATCTTCTATTACTTGATAGAAAAACGCAGGTCCTGATCCTGAAATAGCTGTTACAAGGTCCATTTCATTTTCATTTACTTCAATAGCTTTGCCTACATTAGATAACAATTCGATAACAAATTGTATGTCTTCTTCGCTAGCATGTGTTCCTTTACAAACACCAGCCATTCCAGCTTGCAACAGTGCAGGAGTGTTTGGCATAACTCGCACCACTCTTTGAGAAGGTATAATTGCCTCTATTTTTGAAGTGGAAACACCAGCAGCGATTGAGACAAGAAGTTTTTCAGGGGTTAACTCATCCTTAATTTCTTCCAGGATGCTTTGAACATAATTTGGCTTTGTAGCGATGAAAATTATGTCGCTGTTCATAACTAACGCACGATTATCGGTAATGACATCTATTCCAAGCCTACTTTGAGCGAGTTCCGCTATTTCACAGTTAACCTCAGAGCCCATAAGCTCATAGTTTTTATTACAACAAGAGTTTTTAACCCCTGAAATAATTGCACTTGCCATTTTGCCGCAACCGATAAATCCAATTTTTTTGTTCATAATAGTTAACCTGACCTTCCTTAAATGTTGACTAAATATTTTTTTTTATATAGCATAAGAATTATACGACAAATAAAAATAAAAAGGAATAAAAAAATGAGACGTACACTAGAAGGAACAAAGATTAAAAGGCAACGCGTAAGCGGTTTTAGAGCAAGAATGGCAACAGCAGGCGGTCAGGAAGTATTGAATAGACGTCGTGCAAAAGGTCGTCATAAATTGGCAATCACAGCAAAGAAAAGAGCATAATTGCCCAAATAGCTGGTTTTGCATAGGAAAATAAGCTTAAGATGATGAGGTGAGCTTGTATATGTTACCTAAGCAATACAGATTAAAGAAAAAAGCAGCATTTGTTGCTACCTATAAAGTTAAAAACTCCACCCATAAGGGCGGAGTAACTTTGTTTGTAGGAAAGAAAAAAAGTGATGAAGAGACTTTAACTCGTGTAGGTTTTGTCGTAAGTAAGAAGACGCATAAAAGAGCAGTACGTAGAAATAGATTGAAACGTTTGATGCGAGAAAGTTATAGGCTTTTGTTGCAGGAAAATGTACTTGGAAAATCGCAAGAATATATGTCATTAATATTTGTAGGTGGAGAAAAAGCATTAGATAAAGATTTTAAAGCAATGAAGCAAATAATTAAAAATCTTATCGAAAGGGTGAAATGTTAGAGGGAATTTATACAGAGGGTGTGTTGATGCACAAGGAAAGTCGTCCGTATCCAATACATCCGCAGGAAACTTCAGGACTTACGTACGGTTCAAGTGCAATATTTCGCTATTCTTTAAAGGAAACGGATTACCCGAATATAATAATTCCAGAACCAATATATGATGGGAACGGAGATGTGATATCACCTGGTTATTATGGTTTGGCACTTTCAGATGATAGGAATTACTTGATTTTAATTGTGTCAAAGCAGGCACGGGCGATAATACCTGTATTCAAAATAGAAGAAGATGTAAAAGAGCAGCAACGTTTGCAGGATCCGGATTATCAAAAAGAGTTAAAAAAGGAGGCTCAAGAGCGAGAGAAGACAAATAAAAAAAGGGCAAAAGTAGGAATGCCACCAGATGAGCCATATGTGCACATGGACGCTTCTATTGAATATGATGAAAAAGGTGGGTACTATCTAATTAAATATGAGCGTGGTACAATAAAAGCTTGGGGTGCAATTAAAGGCTAGTAATGTTTCAAGTTTTTTATTTTAGTTTTTTAAACTCAAACGCATATGTTTTATAAAAGTAGTAGTTAAAAATGGAACATTTTTAACTACAGTATAAAAATTCAGAAATAAAAGGGGTTGATTTTTTATATTCAGCATTTAATAATATAGTTGTCAAGCGTGTTTGCTCGACATGAAAATTTTAATATCGCGGGATGGAGCAGTCTGGTAGCTCGTCGGGCTCATAACCCGAAGGTCGTTGGTTCAAATCCAGCTCC
>CALUVH010000027.1 GCA_944324175.1 Candidatus Gastranaerophilales bacterium
GTTACTGTAGGTCGGATTTACTAATCCGACGATAAAAAACGATAATAAACTCAATAAGTCTGATAATGGTATTTTTTTAGAGCCTGACGGCTCAGCTGTTACTGTAGGTCGGATTTACTAATCCGACGATAAAAAACGATAATAAACTCAATAAGTCTGATAATGGTATTTTTTTAGAGCCTGACGGCTCAGCTGTTACTGTAGGTCGGATTTACTAATCCGACAATAAAAAAACGATAATAAATGGATAAAATCTGATTACGATAGCAAGTAGAGCCTTCGGCTCAGCTGTTTATGTAGGTCGGGATTTACTAATCCGACAATAAAAAGAACTATAAAATCGCGTTACGCGCAAGCAAAAAACAATCCCAACACGCAGGTGCCTAATTGGCACCTGTGTTGCTTAAACTTCTCATTTTTGTACAAAATTTTTCAAATATTTATAACCATTTACAGAGCTATATTAAGAACGAATTAGCCTTTATGGGCATCTTAAAATAGATAATTCATTTCCCTTGTAATTAGGCTTTTGTATCGATTTTTTCTTCTTTTTTCTTTTCCAGTCCAAGTGCTCTCAAGGTCGGGTGAATTGTGGCATGGCTCAGCTGCGGAGCTAGTATTGCCAGACCTAAAATTGACCCTGCAAAACTTCCTGTCTCAATTGCGCCCTTTATCCATTCGTAAGTTTCAGGGTGTTCTTCTGTTTTCAAGTGCTGACGTAATTCAGGTGTGAATTTGTTTTCTGAGTGGTCTTTGCTCAAGGTAGCAAGTCTGTTTTGCATTTTTTTTGTCGCGATTTTATGGTAATCCAAGTATTCGCTTGCGCTTTTGAATTGATTAATTTCAGGATATTTTTTCCCAATGAATTTTTTAGCAAGTTTAAATGTACCATGCTTGAAAATTGGCACGATCAGAAAACCAAATACTAATAGACAAGTCATTTGATATAAAAATTCTTTTGCTGCCGCGTATTTTTTTGTATCATCAGAAATTTTATTATCAATCAAAATAGCACCCGGACGTCCTATAGCTTTCAGGGTCGTTTCTGAAATCATTTGACTGTTCGTGTTGGTCGCCATTGCTGTCAGGGCGTTTGATGAAAGTGATCTTGTTATTGCTGATATCATACGCCACCTACTTTCATTCCTGATGAATAGTTTGCAAAAGCACTCATCATTGGTCGTTTTATGTTCGTATATGTCGTATTTGTATTAAATGTAGTCTCAAATGGCTTTTCAGGGACAGTTGTTTGGGGCTTTTTCGGCTTTATAATCCTGTCGACAATAGGTTTTATCGCTATTGAGCAGACTGAGGGGATGACTACAAGTGCTGCAACGCAAACTCCCAAAAATCTCAAGTTCTTGGCTATTTTCTCTGTCATTTCAGGGGATTGTTTGAATTTTTCAATATCAATTATGTCACCTGTTTTTTCAGCGAGTTTTTTAGCTTTTTTTATGTTGTGGTTGTTTTGAGCCTTTTCTAAAACCTTTGCGCCCCAGCTTGCAAATTCACCGCACACAAAATATACAGGTATGGCAATGGCTTCTGTGATTCCTTCACGAAGTGCAGTGTATTTTTTTGTTTCAGGCTTTTCTGTTTTATCCATCATTGTGAATGTCGGACGACAAATACCCTTTACCGTCGCAATTGCCATAACTGTATGCGTTGCAGTTAAGTTTTTTGATATATATTCAAATGTTTTTACTAATTTATCTTGATAAGCCATAATTTCTCAAACCAGATTAAAACCTGAACAAAAAAAAATTTGCTACTGAAAATTTTACAATGAAATATTCGTTAATACAATTAATTGTGGTATAATATCCATAAGCAATAGTGAGTTTATTTAAATCTGATAGAAAAATGAACTTTTATTTTAGGAGTTTCGTTATATAGGTACAGAGGTTAAAATATGAACAAGAAATGTACTAAATATGAAGGCTTATTTATTTTTGCAGATGAAAAAACATTTCAAGAGCATGTAAAAAATTGTCCTGATTGTCAGGTTGAGCATGAAAAAATGGAAAAAGTTTCAAAGCTTTTACAAGAAGTAAGACCGATATATGTCAAAAAAAGGAAATTAACGGCTCAGTTGAAGATAGCTTGTGCAATTTGTGCGATGTTATTAAGTGGTACAGTTATGGGGCTTATCAATTTCAATACTGATATCTCAGATATGATTAAGTACGGTACTGTGCTTAGTGCAGATGATTTGGGATTTCCTGTTGATTCTTACGGACTTTTAATGGTGGAATAATGGATTTTAATAAACTGGTTAGACAAAATAAATCAAATGTAAAAAGTATTATCCGACTTATTACAAAAGAAGAAAATGAAGATCTTGAGCAGGAAGTATATTTGAAGGTATGGAAAAATTCCGATAAATATACAGAAAAAGGTACTTTTAAAAGTTGGATTAATACCATCGCAAAAAACGTTTCAAAGGATTATTTGAAATCTGCTTACAAAAAAAGAGAGGAATTAATTCAAGATGATGAAAATTCTTTGAATTTGATAAAAGATAAAAAAGATGATCCTGAATTGAGTTTAATCAAAACGGAACGTCAAAAAGTCATTATGAATGCAATAAATTCGTTGAAGCCGAAATTTAAGGACGTGATTATGATGTGCGAAATATATGGGTATTCATACGAAAAATGTGCATACAAACTAAAATGTCCCCTCGGGACTGTGAAATCAAGATTATTTAATGCTAAAAAAATATTAGCAGAGGAATTGAGTGATTTACTTTAATATGAAAGGAAAAATTATGATGAAAAAGACACTTATTTTAGCAAGTTTACTCGCAATGACAATGACATCGGCTGTATGGGCTGGAGAAGCTACTGTCCCTGCAACTAAAGTAACTCCTGCTACAACTCAAGAAGCTCCGCAAAAAACTACTTGTGAAAAACAAAAACAGGCAAAACCTGAAAGTGAGTTTGAAAAACGCTTAAAACTTACGGAAGAACAAAAACAAAAAGCTAAAGAAATTCGAATGAAAGGTCATAAAGAAATTAAACCTATTATGGAACAAATTAAGCAGAAAAAAGAAGAAATTGCAGCTGTAAAACGTTCAAAAATGGCGGTACAAATGCAAGAAGAAAAAATCTCAGCTTTAAAATCCGAAATTCGTGAATTGCGTAAGAAAGCTCAAGAAATACGTGTAAAAAACATGAAAGAGTTTGAAGCTATCTTGACTAAAAAACAATTAAAAGAATTGGATAAGATGAAAAAAGAAGGACGTAAAAAATTTGAAAAAGAATTTAAAAAAGGTCATCGTCCACACGGTCCAAGACCGGATTTTAAACCAGGTTACGGTCCTCAACCTCCTCATCACGATCAAGCAAGACCGGAAGCTTCGGCTGATGAAAAGTAATTTTAATGTGCAATACAAAAGAGTCGATATTATATCGACTCTTTTTCGTTGTATAATTTACTTATGAAAAGTATAATAGAGCAAGCAAAGTATTCACATTCATTAGAAAAAAATGATATTATTCATCTACTCGCAAATAGTGGATCAGATGAGCTTTTATTTAAAACTGCCAATCAGCTAAGAGAAGAATATCTGGGGAAAGAGGTACATTTAAGAGCTTTGATAGAATTTTCTAATGTTTGTAAAAGAAATTGTTTTTATTGCGGATTGCGCAGTGAGAATAAAAAAGCTGAACGCTATAGACTTTCGCCTGAGCAAATTATTGCAACTGCAAATTTAGCAATCAGTAAAGGCTATAAAACCGTTGTGCTCCAGTCAGGAGAGGATGCTTATTATACGGTAAAAATTCTTGCTGAGATTATTAAAGAAGTTAAAAAAAATGATGTTGCGGTGACTCTAAGTATTGGTGAGATGAGTTATGATGATTATGCAGTCTTAAAGCTGGCCGGTGCTGATAGATTTTTGTTGCGTATAGAAACAACGGATAAAGATTTATACAAAAAATTTCATCCAAATATGAGTTATGAAAATCGTTTGAGATGTTTATTTGATTTAAAAAAGTTAGGGTATGAAACAGGTACCGGTTGTCTTGTCGGACTTCCAGAGCAAACTTTGGAATCTTTGGCAGAGGATATTCTGTTTTTTAAAAAGTTGGATGCTGATATGGTGGGTATTGGACCTTTTATACCTCACCCTGATACCCCTCTAGCAAATTCAGGCGCTGGTGATTTTTATTTAGCTTTGAAGGTAATGTCAATCATAAGGCTTCTACTGCCTTATGCGAATATCCCTGCAACAACAGCAATGGAAACTTTACATAAAAATGGACGTAGAATAGCGCTTGAAAGTGGAGCAAATGTGGTTATGCCGAATTTTACTGCATTGGATTATCAAAAAAAATATGAGATATATCCTGATAAAATTTTGGTAGATTATTCTAAAATTGTCGAAGAATTAACAGTATTAGGACGTACAGTATCAAAACAAAAAGGTAATCGTAAAGGAAAATAAAATGAATATAGCTAGTAATATGTTAGAGTTGATAGGAAAAACTCCTATGGTTAGGATTAATAAGATAAATAAAGGTTGTGCAAATATTATCGCTAAACTTGAGTACTTTAATCCTGCAGGTTCAATAAAAGACAGGCCGGCATTGTACATGCTTGAACAAGCTGAAAAAAAAGGTCTTGTTAACTCAGATACTGTGATTATTGAACCAACGAGTGGAAATACAGGTATCGGGCTTGCCTTTGCCTGCGCAATTAAAGGATATAAGATGATATTAACGATGCCTGAGACTATGAGTCTTGAAAGACGACTTTTATTAAAAGGTTATGGTGCGGAATTAGTTCTTACTGAAGGTACTAAAGGTATGCAAGGCGCAGTAGAAAAAGCTGAACAATTACATAAAGAAATTAAAAATTCCTTTATTCCACAACAGTTTAGTAATCCGGATAATCCTGAAAGTCATTATAAAACTACCGCAGAAGAAATCTGGCATGATACAGAGGGTAAAATAGATATTCTTGTAGCAGGTGTAGGGACTGGAGGAACAATATCAGGCATTGCAAAAAGATTAAAAGAATTAAATAAGGATATAAAAGTTATTGCAGTAGAACCTGAGTCAAGTCAAGTTCTAGTAGGTAAATCAGCGGCCGCTCATAAAATACAAGGTATTGGTGCAAATTTTATACCAGATAATTTTGATAGCAACTTGGTGGATGAAATTATTCCGATAAATGACGAAGAAGCGATAATAAAAGCAAAAGAATTAGCTACTTGTGAGGGGATTTTAGCAGGTATTTCAGGTGGTGCTGCTATGGCTGCAGCATTAAAAGTATCTAACTTAAAAACTTCAAAAGAAAAAAATATTGTTGTAATTTTACCGGATAACGGTGAACGTTATTTATCAAGTGAACTTTTTAATTAAGAATTGTAACAAAAAAATAGATATCTGAATAATCGCTTTTTGTAAATCCTTTACATGTGTATAGAAGAAATTATCGGAGGGCTTTTATGTCTGTAAATGTCACAGTTGGCAATGGTCAAGGTATTACCCAAGCAATTAAAGCACACTTGCAAAAAAGTGGTGTCAAGTTAACGAATGTAAAATTGTCAGACTGGCAAAAAGTCATGGATTTGGTCAATCAAAACCAAATTTTGATAGATAAAAACAATGCCTCAAATCCTTCTAATAAGCAGGATAGTATATTTACAGGTGGAAATGACGTAAGCAGGATTGGGGCTAATGGTGGCGATAATAACTGGAAAACCGACTTTAAGGTTACAGCCGGTCAGGTAATGCAATTTGATGCAGGTATTTTTAATAAGATAGTTGCTGTTTTGACAGGAAAGGTTCAGGATATAGAAACAACAACTCAACCTGAAACTCCGACTACACCAACGACACCAAACACACCTGAAAATGATTTTGAAATGCCTGATTTGGCTCCAAAGCCTCAAAGTCTTTCAGAAACAGTATCAAATCCGATACCAAAACATATAGATATCCCATCTGAAGTGCAAAAACAAACTACAGAAAATTTAATTGATCAGCTTGGTGGTAAAATTATTGAACGTGAAGTGAATGGTGAAAAAAGAGAAATTTCAGTCGTGAAACACGATGGAGAGACAATTCGTCGTGTAATTAATGAAGATGGAACGCTTGGTGATACATTGGTTCCAATAAGCACTTTGGGTAAAAATAAATACATTACCCAAACAGAAATGGACAATAAAATGAGAACTGCATTGGGATTAGCGGAAGATGCTCCGATACCTGATGATATAAAAGGTTCTTTTGTATCTATCGGCGGACAGCCTACTTTAATCTTTAAAAAGGATGGTAAAACACTTGATAATAAGCAATTGAAAGAATATATTGCAGGGTTGCAAACTCAGCAAACGCAGCTTCCGCAAGGAGAAGGGCAGGAAGTTGTTAATGTGAGTGAGTTTGATAAGGCAGCTGATAATTTGTTCAATGTAATTAACAATGAATATGGTGATAAAAAAGGTAATATTGGATTAGAGGAGTATGTAAACTATGAATTAAAAACTGCCGATCCGGAAGTATTGAAAAATTACTCAGAAGAACAATTAAGAACCTTAGCTGAGGCTAATTTTAAAGTACTAGATTCTAATGATGATGGTGAAATATCTAAAGCAGAAGTAAAAGAATATCTTGAAGCTGCTAATGCTAATGGAGATAGTAGTGTAACAGATATTGAGGCTGCAAATTATGCTGGTGAACAGTTGGATGAGAGCAATGATATTTTACTTGAAAAAAATGTTCAAGATGTTGCCAAACAAGGATATGGACTCGGTCAGCTTGATGATGGTACATACGTTTACCAAAAAGATGGAAAAACTTTTGTTATAAATCCTGATGGTACATTAGGAGAAGAAATTAAGTCTACTCAGGGCACAAGACAGCCACAAAATGAACAGGTGGAAAATGCGCCAGTACAGAATCAATCAGTGAATAATGCACCTCAAGATCCTCCTGCGAAGAAACTTACTCCTGAACAGGTAAATGAATTCATTAGCAAAGATAGTAGAATTACAGATCTACAAAACAATTTAGAAAATTTGAGACAAACTTATGAAAGCATGCAAAGACAGCACGATGAAGCTTGGAGTTCACATGACTTTGATAAAATGGAAAGTGCGCCGGATATCATAGAGGTTGGTGATGCCAAAATGCGTTATGAAGCAGCTCAAAATGCGATTAAAGAATATCAGGAAATGATTGAAAATTGGCAAGATGGTCAAAAGTACACTCTTCAATCTGGAGAATGGGCAGGTTCTGAGTTTGAGACTACAACATTACCAAATGGTCAAAAAGGCTGTGTTTTTGAAAAAATAGAAAATGGTCAAAAAGTAAAATACTACTTTAATATTGGAATAGACAAGGATTTTGGTCATGTAAGTTTACTTGGAGATATGGTTGAAAGAGTTGTCGTTGAAGAATAGATTATAAAATACAAAATCAAAATAATGAGGAATTAAAGAATATTTATATTCCTCATTATTTTTTAATAAAAAATGAACATAAATTTGACAAAAATCGTTATAAAAGTGTAAGTTAAGTTTTGGTAGTTTTTAATATAGGAGGGTAAATTATGTCTGAAAACGAAGAAATTAGAGAAGAAAAAAAGACTTGTAATTGTGACAAGAGGGAATTACGTCGATTTTTGTTGACAATATTGGGTTCATTTTTAGGGTGTTTGGTTGCATTATGCTTGTTTGGCGCTGTAAATAAACCGCAACCACCGGTAGTGCCTCCATGTCCGCCTTGTCCACCGAGGTTTGAAGCACCAATGCCACCACATCACTTAGATTGTCCGTGCATGCGTCATCGTGGTGATTTTAGACCGGATAGAGGTCATCATCCTGAAAGAAAAGCTCCAGCACCTCATGCTAAAAAGGATGTTAGAAGATAACAAAAAATGCGGGTAATAAATTTACCCGCATTTTTTTTGAAAGATTTCTATTTGATTAGAAACCGCCCATACCGCCCATTCCGGCAGGCATAGCAGGAGCGTCTGTTTTTTCTTCAGGAATATCAACAACAGCAGCTTCGGTTGTTAACAACATTGAGCCTACAGATGCAGCGTTGACCAATGCTGAACGGGTAACTTTTGCAGGATCTACAATACCTGCTTGTACCATATCAACATATTTATCGTTTAATGCATCATATCCGTAAGCGCCTTGGTGAGCTAATACAGTGTCGATTACAACATCTGATTTTGCACCAGCGTTGTGAGCGATAGCACGAAGTGGTACATCAAGAGCAGCTGTTAAAATCTTAAATCCGATTTTTTCATCGTCAGTTGCAAAAGTTGTTGTTTCAAGCATTTTTTGTAATTCTTGTTGAACTCTTACCAAAGCAACACCACCACCAGGGACTATACCTTCTTCATTAGCAGCACGAGTAGCGTTAAGAGCATCTTCAATTCTCAATTTGCGTTCTTTTAATTCTACTTCACTAGCTGCACCAACTTCGATTAATGCAACACCGCCGGAAAGTTTTGCAACACGTTCTTGTAGTTTCTCTCTGTCATATTCAGAATCAGATGCTTCAATTTGTTTTTTGATTAATCTGATACGGTCTTGAACTGCTTGTTTAGTTTCATCACCTACAACGATTGTAGTTTCATCTTTGGTAACCGTAACACGTTTAGCGCGTCCCATCATTTGAGTTGTAACGTTTTCAAGCTTGATACCCAATTCTTCAGTGAACATTTCGCCACCTGTCAAAATTGCGATATCTTCTAACATAGCCTTTCTTCTGTCGCCAAATCCAGGAGCTTTAACAGCAACTGCACGAAGAACTTTTCTCATTGTATTGACAACTAAAGTAGCAAGAGCTTCACCTTCTACGTCTTCAGCGATTAAAAGTAGTGAGCGACCATCTCTTGCAACTTGTTCCAATACCGGTACCAAGTCTGCTATAAGGTTGATTTTTTTATTTACACAAAGTACATAAGCATCTTCTAAAACTGCTTCCATTCTTTCGGCGTCGGTTACAAAGTATGGAGATAAGTAACCTTTGTCGAATTGCATACCTTCTACAACCTTTAAGTTTGTTCCGAAAGATTTGCTTTCTTCTACTGTAATTACGCCATCGTGACCTACTTTTTCCATAGCTTCTGCGATTAATTCACCGATTTCACGGTTATTACCTGCTGAAATAGCTGCGACTTGTGCGATTTCTTCTTTAGTGTTTACAGGTTTAGCCATGTCTTTAACTTTTTTAACGGCTATTTCAACAGCTTTATCAATACCGCGTTTCATAGACATCGGGTTAGCACCTGCGGTCAAGTTTTTCAACCCTTCTCTAACAATAGCTTGAGCAAGTACAGAAGCTGTTGTAGTACCGTCACCTGCAACATCGTTTGTCTTAGATGATACTTCTTTAAGTAATTGAGCACCTGCGTTTTCTAAACCGTCTTTCAATTCAATTTCTTTTGCGATAGTTACACCGTCGTTAACGATTTGTGGTGCACCGAATTTCTTTTCTAAAATAACGTTACGACCCTTTGGTCCGAGTGTGACCTTGACAGCGTCAGCAACGGCATCTATACCTTTAAGAAGTGATTTTCTTGCTTCTTCTTCAAATACAATACGTTTTGCCATTTTTATTTCTCCTTTTACAATATAAAATCTTTAATTTATATGACCTATTCTAAAATACCCAAAGCATCTTTAACAGATAGTATTTTATACTCAACACCGTCGATTTTAATATCAGTACCTGAATATTTTGCATAAAGTACGATATCACCGACTTTAACATCCATAGGCTCTCTTTCACCTTTATCGTTCATTTTGCCAAGTCCAACAGCAACGATTTCTCCTTTTTGAGGTTTTTCTTTAGCGCTGTCAGGAATAAAAATTCCGCCTGTAGTCTGTTCATTGTCTTCAATAACTTTGATTACAATTCTGTCGCCTAACGGTTTAATCATGATATTCTCTCCTTACATTTTGTAATAAATTCTATACACAACTATATTTATACAACCAAAATAAGAAAATTATTAAATCCTTAAGGAAAAATTAATTATTGAGTTTAAATATGCTCTTATATTGTTACGAAATACGAAGCCTTGCAGTGTTGAGAAGTGAGGCTTTTTTCGTGCGAACGGATGAAATTTTTATTGCCCACTTGCGGAGCAGCGAAAAATACGATATAATCAGAATATGAACTTGAACAAGCAGACAAATAGAGAATATATAAGGAAGTCGTATTTAATGAGCGGCTCAAAACCTTTGTACCACGTGGTTTCCACGGGGGGGGGGGTAACCTCTAGGGGCTTGATATATGGGCATTTGCGCCATATTGGAATAAACACAAGTAGCAATACTTGTGTGCTTTGCTATGCAAAAAATTACAAAAATCATATTAGAGTAGTAAAAAAGAAAGGAAATGAAGGAGGTAAGAATATGATTGGGGAAATTACAAAACACAAAAGCGCATTTACTTTAGCCGAGGGTGGTCAAAGACCACATTTGAACCTGTGTCAACGTAAAAGTGCCTTTACTTTAGCAGAAGTGCTAATCACACTGAGTATCATCGGTGTGGTAGCAGCCCTGACGATACCAAGCATGATAGAGAACCATAACAACAAAGCTTGGAAAACTGCAAAAGACTTGTGGGATAAGAAACTTGTGGAAGCAACCCGTCAAATGAACATTGACGGCGTGATGACAGGAGTGGCAAGTACTACAGAAGATTACATGAATTATTTTAAGAAGTATGTAAAAGTAATCAAAACCTGTGAAAACGATAAATTAGAAAACTGCTACGCACCAAAATTTGTCCAAACAGGCGATAAAGAAACAGAAGTAGAAGTAAGCAGCTTAACAACTGCAGACAGCTTAGGGCAAAAAGATTGGGGTACAAATACAATGGGGTTTGTAATAGCAGATGGTACAACGGTAGTAATGGCATACAATCCGAATTGTAGCAGTGTCGACCCATTTAGTAAAGAAGGTCAAAACGGTCAGGTAGGCTGCATGAGTATGTTGATAGATGTAAACGGCAAGAAAGGTCCGAATAGAGTAGGTGATGATATCCAATTAAAGAATGCAACAATATCAGATTGCGATATGCAATTTGGAGATAAATGCATGGCAGCAAGTGACATTTATCCAATAACACCAATAAACACCTGCGACGGAAGTGCAGATTTAGAATACGATGATCGAGGAAGCACAAACAGGCTTTGTGCAACAAACTATTGGGCAGGGGCGAAGAAGGAATGCGCAACAAATGGAATGCGCTTACCATCTGGACAAGAACTGGCGGATGTAGCGACCTACATTTACAAACAGGAATCCAATCCGATAGGAGCAACAGAAGAACGCGGAGACATAACCCCAGACAGAACTCGAGCAGCAGAACTCAATTGGTCCACTGGCATTTATTGGTCAAGTGAGCCTTCTCGCTTTCCAAGTCGCGGTGCTTGTGAGCGACGCTTTATGTCTTTTGGTACTTACTGGGACAATGCTGGCTACGCGGATGAAGCTTATTACCGCGCTAGGTGTTTTAAGTAAACGCAACGATGCGCTGTCTTGAATTTTACTGTCTGAGGGCGAGCGATTTGCTAAAACTACGTTAGTCGCAAATCTCGCCCTCAGACTCTCGAGTTCGCTCGCTACGCTCGACTCCACTCTTACGTAAAATCCGCCTCGCGATATTCTTACTCGTTCGCGATTAACGGGTCTACGGGCTGCTTCGCCGTCTCCTCGCCGCCGTGTGCAGCCCTTCGCCCTCAGCTCACTCGCGCAACGGCACCGCTCGCGCCAACACCGAAAACTCAACGTTTCCGTTGTTTGTCGCTCGTCTTTCGCTACGCTCATGCCTCTGCTCGGCTTGCGCTAGGTGTTTCAAATAGACGCAACGATGCGCTTTTATAATCTGTATAATGCAAATAATGTTTTAAAATAACGATACGCAGGTGCCTGATTGGCACCTGTTTTGTATTATTTTGAATTAGAGCCTATCGGCTCAGCTGTTACTGTAGTTACTGTAGGTCGGATTTACTAATCCGACAATAAAAAGAACTATAAAATCGCGTTACACGTGAGCAAAAATAAGCCAAACAATCAGGTGTTTAATAGGCGCACCCGATTTGCTTATCCATTTTCCATTCCCAAATTTTCCTTTGTGTTACCCCTCCTGAATGTATTTCAGCATGATGTTTTATTCCTATTTGTAGTCCGTTAAAAGCCACTATTTACAAAGATCGTTGACAGTTTTTCCATTTTTTAAAAGACGATCTTGCGGATTTTAGTAGCAAAGTCTAAAAGCGGCTTTCCATAGCAGGCAGTATTTGAAATACAGTAAAATAAAACTCTAGATTTTTTATTTGAGTATGTTATAATAAATCTGTAAACTGTAATTATATGATTGTTATTTTTTGCAAAAGGATGAGTCCTCCTTCATCCTTTTTTTATACTTTTTTCTATTGATTTATTACTTTTAATCCGCTAAAATGGTTGTATAGGTTAATAGGAGAAATAGTATGGACAATATTACAAAGAAGAAGATTTGGATTGGCGTGTTATCTTTCATAGGATTTATTACAACCATAAAGCTTGCGATTATATATTATGATGCAAATTATAATCCTTATGCGCTTGCAAGTTTTTGTTCTATCAACGAATTTATTGATTGTGATAGTGTTGCAAAAACTTCAGAATCTCAATTCTGGGGAATTCCTCTCGCTTACTGGGGAATGTTTTTGTATTTATTTATGATTATGCTCCTTTTTGTAGATAAACTGAAAAATTGTAGATTTTTGAAATTTTTAGAAGTATTTAAAAATCCGCTTGATTACATTGCTTCTTTAGGGTTAATTTCTTTCATTATTTCTATGATTTTGTTATTTATAAGCTTGCATGAAATTAAGATGCTTTGTATTTTGTGCGCAGCGACATACATTTTAAACTTTATCATTGGAGCTGTTGCTGTGGATGTTAAAAACGACGGTTTTTGGCATTCTATAAAACAAAGTTTTTTTGATTTTATTGATGCTGTAAAAGTTAAAAAATATCTTGCTATGTTCTTGGTAGTAATGGTTTTGGCTACAGGGGGATTGACTTACACGACTATGTCAAATGTATTCACACCTCAAATAAAGAAGAAAAAAGAATATCAAGAGTTTGTAAATGCGAAATTTAACAAATATGCTGTATCCGGAAATCAGTTAGGTGATAAGGATGGTAAGGTTATTGTGGAAATATATTCGGATTACCGTTGTCCAATGTGTAGATCTCATAACATTATGATGCATAAACTGGCTAAGGAATTAAAAAATGTCAAATTTGTCCATCATAATTTCCCTCTTTGTACTGAGTGTAATCCGTTTATCATGCAGACTATATTAGGTCATGAAGATTCTTGTATGCTTGCAAGATATGCTTATGCCGCTGAAAAACAGGGCGATTTTTGGGCTATGAATACTCTGCTTTTTGATGCGAAACCTGTTGATGAGAAGGCAGTTATTTCTTTAGCAGGAAAACTTGGGCTTGATGTTAAAAAACTTGAGCAGGATGCTAATAGTATTGAAGCTATGAATGCCGTGCGTAATGATATTGAGCTTGCTACTGACCAAGGTTTTAACGGTACACCTGTGACGGTTGTTAACGGTAAGTCACATATCGGTATCAAAACTTATAACGAGTTTAAAGATTGGTTAATTGAGCAAGGAGCTGTCCCTCGTGAAGAACAAGGTGAATAAAAAAATAGTACTACATTCTTGTTGTGCAATATGTTCAGGATATCCCGTATCGTTTTTAAAAGATGCGGGATATCAGGTTGTTGTGTATTTTTATAACCCGAATATTTTTCCTTTAGAAGAATATCAAAAACGTTTGAATGCACAGCGAAAATTATGCAAAGCTTTTGGTGTTGAATTATTTGAGGAAACATATTCCCCTCAGGAATTTTATGAGGCTGCAAAAGGGTATGAAAATGAACCTGAAAAGGGAGCAAGATGTGATAAATGCTTTGAGCTAAGATTACGTAAGACTGCTGAATTCGCAAAAAATAGGGGTATTAATACTTTTACCACATCAATTGTTATAAGTCCTCATAAAAATTTTTCTAAACTCGCTTCTATTGGACAAAAAATAGCATCCGAATATGGACTTATATTTGAAGCGATTGACTTTAAGAAAAAAGACGGCTTTTTGAAAACTAACCAAATTTCTCGTGATTTGGAGTTGTATCGACAAAATTATTGCGGTTGTGAGTTCAGCATTCCTAAAAAGTGATTTTTAGGATTCCATTACATAATAAAAAGACCTCATTTAGAGGTCAAGGTTGGTTATTTTTGGTTATGTTTTAGTTATTGAGTTGTTATAAAATCTCCTCGTCACTTTTAAGATTGCTAAAAAAAATATTTTGCCCCATGTATCTGAAAAAGTTTACAAAAGTTAATAATTTCTCCACTTCACTTTTGGTATCATGTTTGTATGTTGTTAGAGATTAAAAAATGGTTTTTGTCAGCAGTGCTGAGGAAAAAGTATTACAGAACCGGTAAGTGTAATGCTTGTGGGCAGTGTTGTACTCATATTTACGTTAAACATTACAAACATGTGATACAGGATGAGAAAGAGTTTAAAAAGTTGCAGTATTTGCACAGTTTTTATGCAGGTCTAAAAGTTATAGATAAGGATGATATAGGACTGGTGTTTGAGTGTCAAAATTTAGATCCAGTGACGCGTAAGTGTAAAATTCACAAGACTCGCCCTGCAATATGCAGACGTTACCCTCAGGAAGAATTGTTTTCGATGGGCGGAGCGTTGTCAGAAAATTGTGGATACAAAATGGAACCGATTATTGAATTTTCAAAGGTACTAGAGAAAGAAATTAGAAGGTCTGAACCTTTTTGGAAGAAAATTATATTTACAATAAAAAAGAGGTATTAACTACCTCTTTAAAATACAGAGTATTTAAGTATAAATTTTTAATTCTCTCTTCTTATACTAATGACCTATTGAAGAGGAGCTCTCCAAAGTGAGTCATTGAACTTGTTTTCTGTTGTATTTACATCTACAGACAATGTAACGTTGCTAGGTGTGAATACAAACACCAAATCGCCAACTTTTTGTGGGTTTCCATTAAGTGCATGTGCTGCACCGCATACAAAGTCAATTGTTCTTTGAGATTGTTCTTTGTCAAGCAAGTGCAAGTTAAGTACAATGGTTTTTCTATCTTTTAGGTGTTGTACAATAGTGGCAGCATCTTTGAATGATCTAGGTTCAATTACCATAACTTCATAACCCTTGTAATTAGGGTGATTAATTACTTTAAGATCATTTGTCTTGTCCTTTTTTGGAGCAAAAGAATATGCAGGGTCAATTGCTAAATTGTCCTGTACTTCATAATCCCCTTCTATTTCTTGAGCCATGTCATCAAAAATAGTTTCTCTAGGCTCAAATCCTTTTACTAAAAAGTCTACTACTGATTTAATTTTGTCTGTTACTACTGCCACCGTTATCTCCTCCGTTTATTACCTTACTTATTAAATAATTTTCTACCTACTCTTAACATTGTGGAACCGCATCTCGCCGCAATTTTATAATCTTGGCTCATTCCCATTGAAATTTCTTTCATATTGCAATTAAATTCTTTATTTAACTCTTCCTGTGTTGCTTTTACATCCATAAAGAGTTTCTCTGACACTTTTTCCTCTGCGCCCAAAGGGGTCATGCTCATTAGTCCTTCGACTTTGACATTGGAAAGCTTTATGATCTTTGGAAAGTCTTTTTTCAATTCATCTTTCGAAAAACCGAATTTTTGTTCCTCATTTGCATTATTTAATTCCAAAAATATATTTTGAATTTTATCTATTTTCTTAGCTTCATCAGAGATTATTTCAGCGAGTTTGACAGAGTCTACAGAATGAATGTAATCAAAATGTGCGACCACTTTTTTGGCTTTGTTGGTCTGCAAATGACCGATGAAATGGAATTTTGAATTCTTTTTTATTTCATCAGGCAGTTTTTCGATCTTCGCTATTGCTTCAATTGCTCTCGATTCTGCAAAATCTCTTATCCCAGCTGCATATGCTGCAATAATGGCATCCTCGTTGAAATACTTTGTAACTGCAATAATATTTGGTCTATAAGGTGCGATTTCTTCTTGTATTTGTAATAGATTTTCTTTAATTGTATCTTGCATAAACCATCTTACCCCTACAAGAAATACTTAAAAAACTAAGTATATATTCATTTTAGCTTATCAGATTTGAGTGGACAACTATTTTTTTATTTATTGTATCCTCTACCACTTCTTATTACCCCTGAAAGCATGTAGTCACCATGATTTCAGCCTTATTTAATATTTCTTAAATTTAAGTTACATTTTGTAATACTGTTTAAAACTGTTAAGTTTTGGGCATGCCCATTTAATATTTTTTTAAATCTATTGCAAAATGTGTGATAATAAGTTAAGTTTTCAAGTCTGATTTATATTAATAAGATAAACTATAACCATGCAGATTTTATCCTACAAAAGTAGGAGATTTATAATAAAAGCCTCCACTAAATGGAGGCTTTTATATCGACTTCTATAAAATGAATTAACAATTAAAAGCTTCAAGAATTGATTTTTTGTAATCAGGTTTTAAAATACCTTTTTCGGTGATGATACCTGTAATTAGTTCATTAGGAGTAACATCAAATCCTGGGTTTATGACATTTACATCGGGAGCACAAATGATTTTTCCATTGATATGAGTAACTTCTTCACGAGAACGTTCTTCGATGATTATTTCATCACCTGTTTTAATACTTGTGTCAATAGTAGAAAGCGGTGCTGCGATGTAAAAAGGTATGTTGTGATATTTGGCGGCTATTGCGACTGTGTAAGTGCCGATTTTGTTTGCTGTATCACCGTTAGCTGCTATTCTGTCTGCACCAACAACAACCATATCTATCATTCCTTTTTTCATAAAATATGAGCACATACCATCAGTGATAAGTGTTGTTGGTATGCCGTCCATGGTCAATTCCAGTGTTGTAATTCTTGCGCCTTGCTGTCTGGGGCGAGTTTCATCAGCAAATACTTTCACTGTAGGGTCATTTGCAAAAGCTGATCGCACAACTCCTAAAGCTGTTCCATATCCTACAGTCGCAAGCGCTCCTGCGTTACAATGAGTTAAAATTGTTGCACCTTTTGGAACAACTTCTGCACCAAAATCACCTATTTTTTTATTGATTTCTATGTCTTCATTCTCAAGTTTTATTGCATTTGCTTTTAACTCTTCGACAATACCTTTTATATCTGATTGTGACTTTTTAACAATCTCTTTTTGTTTTTTTACTGCCCACATGAGATTTACTGCAGTAGGTCGTGAGCTTGCCATGTAATCAGCTTTTTTAAGTAGCTTATTTATAAATTCATCACGTGAAATATTTTCTTTAGCAAGTTCTTGGGCGTATAAAACAACACCGTGAGCTCCTGCTACACCTATTGCGGGTGCGCCGCGCACTATCATTGTCTTTATTGCTTTGTACATACTATCGCCAGTGGTTATATTTACATATTTGAATTCCTCTGGCAATAAGGTCTGATCCACCATTTTGGAATAATTTTCAACCCATTCTATTGTTTTAATTTTAGATTTAAAATTAGACATTTTCCCTCACTTATCTTTACTATTTTTCTTTATGTTTAAAAATTAAATTTATCATTGTTATTGTCGTTTTTGTCTAAGGTTTTTAAAAATTCTAATACGTAGAAAGTTATGAAAGCACTGAATGCGTTAATTGTTGCACTTAGTATAGCTACAAAAATTGTAAGCATGAAAATTACGCCGAAGCTACCAACATTCAGCAGCATTGAAATTCCATACAAATAGTACAGGCTGAAAAATCTTCCAAGTATTGCAACTATAGGAAGATATACAATTGCAAAAGCTAAAAATGAAATAAATCCGATTAGGGCGCCTAGAACTACGCTTTCTCGAATTGATAAGATTTCAAGCAAGTCTATTTTTACCATAAAAGTGATGATAAAAGCCGCAACAAATGCCATTAAAATGATAAATGCAAATTGTCCGATAAATGGAATAAGCGTAAGAAAAGCAAGGATAATTCCCGCAATTATACTTAGTATGCTTACCTGTTTAAGTAGTAATTTATTCATAAAATTCTCTCCGAAAAGTATTTTATCACAAACAGTGTCTGGTATGACAAATTGCTATTGCTATAGAATCCACTGTATCATCAAGTTTAGGTAAATTTTCGCAGTTTAGTGCAATTTTTACCATTTGCTCGACTTCCTTTTTATCCGCACGACCATAGCCTGTAAGTATCTGTTTTACTTCCATTGGCGTGTATTCAAAAATAGGTATTTTAAATTTTTCCAATACCGT
This sequence comes from Candidatus Gastranaerophilales bacterium, assembly GCA_944324175.1. Taxonomy (GTDB): domain Bacteria; phylum Cyanobacteriota; class Vampirovibrionia; order Gastranaerophilales; family Gastranaerophilaceae; genus CALUVH01. The sequence goes on from CALUVH010000027.1 coordinate 18,334, forward strand.
TAAAATAACCCCTCGTGCATGTGCTACGGGCATAACCGTTGTTTGGTTTCTGAAGAAAAATAGTTTTTCAATAGAGGCGATATCAGGCTTGTATTTTTTGACAATTGTTTGCATATCCTCAAATATTTCCAAAAGTCTTTTCGATTCAGAATCACTTTTGGATGTCCGAATAGAGCCTGAATGCAGAAGCTCTAACTTATCATTATTAAATTCAATAACGCTATACCCGACAATTGCCATACCGGGGTCTATACCCAAAATTTTCATATGATTATTTTAACTCGAAAATTGTAATTGAACAAGCTGTTAAAAAATACCGCCTACATTGGGTAAGCGGTATAAAAATTATTTACAATGAATACTTATCTAAGCTTCAACTTTATTAATATCTTTGATGCTCAAAGCTATTCTATGTTCTTGCGGAGTGAATTTTTTGATAAGTACTTCAACGCTGTCGCCGACTTTGAACATATTGAACGGATTAACATTTTCTTCTGCAATTTCAGCAGCAGGTAACAATGCTTCAACTCCAGGGAAGATGTTTATAAATACACCAAAACCGGTTACTTTGTTAACGGTTCCGTTAATGATTTGACCTTCTTGGAATTGACCTTCGATTTGTTGCCAAGGATCTTCACCCATTCTTTTTAAAGATAGAGAAATTCTTTTTAGCTCGCTATCAATTTTAATAATCTTAACTTCAATAGTTTCACCCAAAGTGATAACATCTGAAGGATGTTTGATTCTTTGCCAAGAAATTTCAGAGATAGGAAGTAAGCCATCAATACCGTTGATGTCAACGAAGGCTCCAAAATCTGCAATTCTTACAACTTCACCTTTAACAACTTGTCCTTCTTCCAATTCTGCAAGAATGTTATCAACAACCTGATCGCGTTGCTCTGCTACAGCTAATCTTTGAGAAAGAATTAATTTGTTTTTCTTAGGGTCAGCCTCTAATACTTTAACTTCAACTTTAGTGTCAATAAGTCCGTCAAAAGGGGTTCCGGTTCTTAATTGAGAAGAAGGAATGAAGCCTTTCAAATCAGCTACATCAACCAATACACCACCCTTAACTGTAGATATAACTTTTGCAAGGATTGTGTCTCCTTGAATTTTTGCATCGTTAAGCTGTGCCCAAGCTTGAGCAAAAGCAAGTCTTTTTAGTGATAAAAGCATACTTTCATCGTCGTTTTCTTCTTTTAAAACGTAGAATTCTTTTGTGTCACCGATTTCAACAGATTCTGCATCTTCTGCGTTTGAAATTTCTTTTAAAGGCAAGAAAGCTTCAGTTTTTACGCCCTTAACGCTTACCAAGTATCCTTCTGATTCTTTTTTGATAACTGTACCTTCAACGATATCAGCTACAGAGTAAGATTTTGAATAAGATTCTTCCAATAATCTTTCAAATTCATCCATTGATGTTTTTTCTAATGTTGCTGTCATTAATTTATTCTCCTTTTTTCAATTTATTCAAAACTTTTTCAATAACAACCTGAGGAGTGGAAGCTCCTGCTGTAATTGAAATATTTTGAGCGTTATCTACTAAATCTTGATATTTTGCAAGTTCATCATCATTTTCAATATGAATAGTCTTTGTGATGCCTGTCAAAATTTCTGCTAAATGGGTTGTGTTAGCGCTTTTTTTAGAACCCACTACAATCATTAAATCACTGTTTTGCGCAAGCTCTTGAGCTTCTTTTTGTCTCATTGCTGTGCTTGCACATATTGTGTTTGCTATATGAAGCTCTTTTGAAATTCCGGTAAGATATTCTACAATAGAGTTAAGTGTTGTAATTCTTTGAGTTGTTTGCACTACGACTCCAACACGTTTATGGGGCTTAATTTGAGTTTCAAATGGCTTAAGCTGTTCAACAGAAGCTGCAACTACAACATTTTTACTCCATAATTCAGCATTCGCTTTAATTGCAATAACTTCAGGATGCTCTGATTTTCCAACTATTACAACAAAATAATCATCTTTTGCCAGCTCAATTGCTTTTTGTTGAACTTTTTTCACGTCAGGACAAGTCAAATCTACAGGTGTAAACCCAGCATTTTTAATCTTTTCGATTATTTCAGGGCTTTCACCATGACTTCTAATGACGCAAATTCCTTCACCTGATGTAGGAATTTCAGTGAGTGTCTTAATCCCTAAATCTTCCAGCTCACTTATAACCTGAGAATTGTGTATTAACTCACCCAAGACAGATACTTCTTTGTCGGGGTTTTCGGCCTTTAATTTTTTTGCGGTTTCAACGGCTCTTTTCACTCCGTAACAAAATCCCGCAAGCTTTGCTAATTTAATATTCTTCGGCAATTTAAAATTGTCTTCTTTCTTTTGAACTCGTGAAAGTATTACTTTCACTGTATATTCATAAAACTATAAAAGAAATGAAAAATCAATACCCCCTTGCTAAGCTATAAAAAATCTGTTATAATCAAGATATGAACTTGAACAAGCAGACAAATATAGAATATATAAGGGAGTCGTATTTAATGAGTGGCTCAAAACCTTTGTACCACGTGGTTTCCACGGGGGGGGGGGGTAACCTCTAGGGGCTTGATATACTGGCGTTTGCGCCATATTGAAAACAACACAAGTAGTAATACTTGTGTGCTTTGCTGTGCAAAAAAATACAAAAATCATATTAGAGTAGTAAAAATGAAAGGAAACGAAGGAGGTAAGAATATGATTGAGAAAATTACAAAGCGCAAAAGCGCATTTACATTAGCCGAGGGTGGTCGAAGACCACATTTGAACTTGGGTCAATGTCGAACCGCATTTACTTTAGCCGAGGTGTTAATCACGCTGAGCGTAATCGGAATAGTAGCAGCATTGACGATACCGAGCATGATAGAAAACCACAACAACAAAGCTTGGTCAACCGCAAAGGACTTGTGGAACAAAAAACTTGTCGAAGCGACGCGTCAAATGAATATCGACGGCGTAATGACAGGAGTAGCAAACAGTACAGAAGATTACATGAACTATTTTAAGAAATATGTAAAAGTAATCAAAACTTGTGAAAATGACAAGTTATCAAATTGTTATGCCCCAAAGATAGTGCAAACAGCAGAAGAAGATGTAGAAGTTGATAAATTAAAAACTTCGAATAATTTAGGTCATAGAGATTGGAATACGAATACAATGGGGTTTGTGATAGCGGATGGCACAACAGTAGTAATGGCATACAACCCGAATTGCAGTAGCGTGGACCCATTTAGCGCAGAAGGTCAAAGCGGTCAAGTGGGTTGCATGAGTATGTTGATAGATGTAAACGGAAAGAAAGGTCCAAATAGAGTAGGGGATGATATAGAACTAAAGAATGCAACAATCTCAACTTGCGATATGAAATTCCAAGACAAATGCATAGCCGCAAGCGATATCTATCCAACAACAGCAATAAACACCTGTGAAGGAAGTGCAGATAGTGAATGGGATGATCGTGACCAGGGAACTGTATATTGTTCAACAAACCATTGGGCAGGGGCAAAGAAAGCATGCGCAGATAATGAGATGAGATTACCAACGATGCAAGAACTGGCAGACGTAGCAACATACATATACAAACAGGAAGACAACCCGATAGGAAGATTTGAAGGCCGAGACAACATAACTCCAGATCCAGAACGAGCAGCGGAACTCAACTGGTCCACTAACGGCTGGGGCTATTGGTCGAGTGAGACCGACCTTAGCAACTTCGCACTCGTACGCGAGTTCGGCTCTTCCTCCTTTGGCAATGTCAGCAGCGGCGTTATCGGCTCTGGCTACCGCGCTAGGTGCTTCAAATAAACGCAACGATGCGCTGTCTTGAATTTTACTGTCTTCGGGCGAGCGATTTGCTAAAACTACGTTAGTCGCAAATCTCGCCCTTAGACTCTCGAGTTCGCTCGCTACGCTCGACTCCACTCTTACGTAAAATCCGCCTCGCGATAAACGGCACCGCTCGCGCCAACACCGAAAACTCAACGTTTCCGTTGATTGTCGCTCGTCTTTCGCTGCGCTCCTGCCTCTTACTCGGCGGCGTTAAACGGCAATTCCGCACGTCGTTTTTTTGAAATATGAAGTCAAAAAACAACGTTGCTCCAGCCTCTGCCGCCTCGCGCCTCTGCTCGGCTTGCGCTAGGTGTTTTAAATAGACGCAACGATGCGCTTTTATAATCTGTATAATGCAAATAATGTTTTAAAATAACAACACGCAGGTGCCTAAATCTCTGGTACCTGTTTGTATTGTGCTTCAAAATGTTTTTATTGCTTTTCAAA
>CALUVH010000028.1 GCA_944324175.1 Candidatus Gastranaerophilales bacterium
ACTCCATGCCTGCATATTCTTCCAACCTGATTGTATTTCTAAACGTAATACTCATATTTCGATTATATCGTATTTTTCGCTGCTCCGCAAGGGGGGAATGAAAATTTCATCCATCCACAGGAGAAAAAGCCTCACTTTTCAACATAGCAAGGCTTCGTATTTCGTTACAACAATTAACACTAAAAATTCCGATAAAAAAAGCGGACTCACATCCGCTTAAAATGACTATTCTACCACCTCTCCCGGTACCAACTCTCCACCCGGCAAACAGACTCCAAATTGACAATTCGAATTATATTCTTGAGTTGCTGGAAGTGACGAGCTTTGTGTATTTATTAATGCATCATGGTATGGTTTTTGATAATCTCGTTGAAATGCATCTGTCTTTTGCAACTGCTGCAAATTGTTAGGTATTAAATTTTCCAATTCTGAACTTTGGGTAACGTTTGAGGGTAAATTATTAAATGTACATGCCCCACCTGTTATACTACATGTCGCAAGTGCAGGTATCCCTATTAATATTATACCTATGGATATTAAGAATTTTTTCATATTTTCACCAACCTTTCTTTTATCCTGTAGTACTATCATGTATGATATTGTAATCGTTTTCATTCCCGCAAAGTCTAATATTTAGCAGATTAATTTGTATAACTTAACATTTTTGTTGCCTAAATTTTTACATCATGATATAGTTCTGTTAGAACAATTTATTAATTAGGGATACGATATGAAAAGTTCAACAATTAGAAGATCTAATTTATCTAAAGAAAAAATGGCTGTACTAGAGGCTTTATCTAACTACAGACAGGATTCCTACGATAATTCACCAAATGTATATGTAAGACCAAATAAAGAAAAAGAGCTTGATGTGCTTTGGCAAAATTTTAAAATTAATCAAAAAGCCGAAAAGACACCAAGTATCTATCTTGCAACTGGTTTTGTGGCTGGTGCTGTAGCTATGCTTGCACTTACGACTTTGATAAGCTTTTCAACCAGAGGAATTGATAATATGAAAAGTCATGCTCCTAGTGTAAAGGTCAAAAAAGAACGTGCAGCATTGAGTTTCATTCCTTCCGGTGAAAAAAACGAACAGGAAACTGCCGTTGCTAATAACGAAACTTATACCGTAAAAAGCGGTGATACGATGGAAGCAATTTTGATAAGATTCTACGGATCTTATAGCAAAGAAAAAGAACAATTAGTTCTTAAAACTAATAATCTTGACAATCCAAATAAATTGTCTATTGACCAAAAACTGGTCATCCCAATGAATTAGTTTAGATTTTCTTTGTTTTTTTAATTAAAAAGGTGAATTTTAAAAATTCACCTTTTTAATTTCTTATTTTCAAATCACCGTTAAAAAATTACTTCTTAACAGGTTCTGCGACTTTTTTAGCATCTTTTGTTTTTGCGGCATCTTTATCTGCTTCTTTTTTCATTTCATCTTGTACTGATTTTTTAATATTTTCTGGGTTGTATTCAGGATTTACATATTCAATTTTTGCATTTTTCTTCACTGATTCAACCAACTTATCTATTGCCTCAAGCTGCTTTTGATTTTCCAAATATGCTTTAATCTCAGCTTTGGATTTTTCAAAAGAATCCTGACTTGCTGCCATTCTATCTACAACCATTATTATATGATAACCGTACTGAGATTTTACAAGGTTTTGTGAAATAGTATTCGGTTTCATAGAAAAGGCAGCTTTAGAAAATTCAGGAACCATTTCTTGAGCCGCAAAGAATCCTAAATCCCCACCTTTTACTGCAGTAGTAGTATCTTCAGAATTTTCTTTAGCTATTTTTGCAAATTGAGTAGGGTTTTGTTTTACTTGAGCTAAAAGTTTTTCAGCTTTTGCTTTTTGCTCAGACATTTTTTGATTAACTTTTGCTTGTATTTGCTCAGGTGAAAGATTTTTGTTTGCCTCTTCGGACATCAATATTTCTTTAATTTCATCAGGACGAGCACTTATTAGAATATGAGAAGCTCTAACTTTTTCCGGATTTTTAAATTTGTCTAAGTTTTTGTCATAGAAATTTTTTGCTTCAGCATCAGATACTGCACCAGCACCCAGACTTTGAGCTAATTTTTTCATTTTCACTTCTTCTTTTAAGTCTTTTTTGAAATCATCTGCTGCTACGCCATTTTGCTTAAGTATCTCATCTAATTGTTCTTTTGAACCTACTTTATCAATAACTTCTTTTACAGCTTGTTCTACATCAGCATTTGTGACTTCAATTTTACGTTTTGCGATTTCTTGATCTATTAGTGCTCTTACAACTAGTTCATCAATTACTCTGCCTTTTATCATCAAGTACAAAAAACTGTTTTTATCATTTTTTACATCAATACCCATTTTGGCAAACATCGAATTGTTAATTTGCTTGTCAAAAACTTTATCAAATTGTCCTTGCGAAATCTTTTGGTCATTTACCTTGATAATAGTCTCACCTGACTTAAGACCGCAACCTGAAAACAGAACAGCTGATATCGCCAGTGTCGCTAATAATTTTTTTCCTTTCATAATCTCTCTCTTTCTTTTTATGCTGTAAACTCATGACTTATTTTATACATATAATAAAACAAATCTGATAAAATGTTAAATACTTCATCAAAATTCATATAGGCATTATTTAACAAAAGTATAGAATTTCCTTCCTCGCAAGAAGTCGGAGCATTTGTGTATTTAATTCGTTTTAATATGTTACTCGGTAATACTTTTTGTATAATCCGCCACTCAGGCTGAGTATATGGAGTGTAGATCCGAATATTCTCACTTGTTTCACGGATAAGTGAAATTTTCACTTCTGTAGCTGAGAGTCTTAGTTTTATCAATTTTATCAAATTTTCAACACTTTCAGGAGGTTTTGCAAACCTATCTTTCCATTCATCGACAATACAATCCAGCTCAAGTTGAGATTTAACATCTGCAAGGCGCTTGTATTCAATCATTTTTTGTTCAGAGGATCCAACCCAATCATCAGGTATAAATGCTGTCACATTTATATCAACAATAGTTGGAGTTACTTTTTCTACAAAATTACCTTGTAATTCTTGAACGGTTTCTTCTAAAAGCTGACAATATGTATCAAAACCGACATTTATCATATGTCCATGCTGTTTGGTACCGAGAATATTGCCAACGCCTCTTATTTCCACGTCTCGCAATGCTATTTGATAACCGCTTCCAAGGGTCGTAAATTCTTTTATCGCGCGAAGTCTTTGTAGGGCATCTTTAGTTATATTTTTACTCTTTCTATAAAAACAATAGCAATAAGCCTGTCGTTGTGACCTACCTACTCTACCTCTTAGCTGATATAATTGTGCAAGTCCAAATTTATCTGCGTCATGAATAATCATTGTATTAGCATTTGGAATATCAATACCATTTTCAATAATCGTTGTAGCAAGTAAAATATCATACTCTTGATTTGCAAAATCAACAATCACCTGCTCTAGCATTTTTTCATCCATTTGCCCATGCCCGACCCCTATTCTTGCGTTAGGAACAAGCTTTTGCAATTGATACTTAAACTCTTCTATCGTCTCTACGCGGTTATACAAATAAAACACCTGACCTTCTCTGTCTAACTCATGTATAATCGCATTTTTTACCATATTTTCATTCCATTCACCTACAAAAGTTTTTATCGGTAAACGGTTTTTTGGCGGAGTATTTATCACCGACATATCTTTTATCCCAGACAGTGACATATAAAGCGTGCGAGGTATCGGAGTTGCTGACATTGTAATAATGTCAATATTTTCACGCATCTGTTTGAGTTTTTCTTTATGACGAACACCGAAGCGATGTTCTTCATCAATTACGAGCAGACCTAAATCTTTAAAAATTACACCCTCCTGCAAAAGCCTATGAGTACCTACAACAACATCACATTCACCTGTCGCAAGGCGTTTTATAGTTTCTTTTTGCTGTTTTGCGCTTCTAAAACGCGACATCAAATCAACATTGACACCAAACGGTTTAAATCGTTCCGAGATTGTCTGAAAATGTTGGAGAGCCAAAATTGTTGTAGGCACAACTACTGCAACTTGTTTACCAGAAGTCACAGCCTTGAATATCGCTCGCATTGCAACTTCTGTCTTGCCAAACCCGACATCTCCGCATATAAGTCTATCCATAGGCTTATCACTTTCCATGTCGGCTTTCACTTCATTTATCGCACGCATCTGATCAGGAGTTTCTGTATATTCAAAAGCCTCCTCCATCTCAACCTGCCAGGTTGTATCAGGTAAAAATTGTATTCCACTTTGCATTTTACGTCTTGCATATAACCTCAAAAGATCATAAGCCACTTGTTCTACTTCTTTTTTGACTCGAGCTTTAGTATTCTCCCAATCTTTTCCACCCATACGCGAAAGTTTCGGTTTTATGGAGCCTGATCCCCTATAACGGCATAACAGATTTATTTGCTCCGCTGGGATATGAAGTCTATCGTTACTCGCGTATTCTATAGTCAAATAATCCTTTAGTTGTCCATCTATTTCCTGCTGGGTAAGTCCTTTATAAATACCCACACCATGGACTGAATGTACTACGTACTCGCCCTCTTTAATATCATTTATATTTTCGATAAACTCAGGCTTTTCTTTGTAGTATGAGCGTTTTGTTGTTGTAACCTCTTTTGTACGCTTGTTAAAAAGCTCTCTATCTGTCAATACAACCGTTTTAAAATCTTCCAAAATAGCTCCAGGAGCTGCTATACTTTCAGCATATTCAACTCCGAATATTTCTCTTTCGCTCAAAATTTCTTTCACACGCTCCGGATAATCAGTAGCTATTATAATTTTATAATTGCATTTTGAATTTATAAAACTTGCTATATCGTCTAAATTGGCACCAAAATTCTGGATAGGCTGCGAATCAAATTCAACAATATCATCCATATCACTGTCGATAAAATTATTAAGCCCAATACGCTCAAAACCTTCTATCTTTTTTATAAAATCCTCATATGGAATATGGTTGCGCCCTTTTAGCTCTTTATTCAGCCCAAGTTTTAAATTTTCCTGCGCCTGCTTTTCATAATTCTCATCTAAAAATTCATACTTTGAATATATCTCAGAAACTTCATCAAATATTACAACATAATCACTTAAATACTCAAAAATGCTTACCAAATCATCATTAAAATAATTTTGATATACCTCAATTCCCTCAAAATACCCAAGTTCTTGAGTATCTGTTTGTAGGTCATCAAGGTCTAAATCATCTTTTCCCTCAATAAGCCCCTTTACTAAACTTTCATCAGACAAAACAAACTTATATACAGGTGAAATCGTTATCTCTTTAATTTTTTCAATAGATTTTTGAGTCTCGTTATTAAAATACCTCAAATCAACTATTTCATCACCCCATAATTCTATACGAATGGGGTTTTTACCCAGTGAAAACACGTCTATTATATCACCACGAACGCTAAACTCAGATATATCATTCACCATTGTTGAACGCTTATATCCCAGCTCTACTAACTTCTTTATAAAACTTTTTAGCTCTATTTCATCACCGATTTTCAGCTTCACTGAATGTTTTGAAAAAAAATTTTCCCTCGGGAATTTTTCCAACAAAACTTTTACAGGTGCTACTACAACCTCAGGTCGCTGACATAATATATGCATTTGCTCTGCATAATCATATTTATTTGTTGAAACAGTCTCATACATCGACATGTTTTGAAAAGGCAATAAACACGTTTCTAAGTCAAAAGCTTTTTTTAAATCATTTTGATAACGCAAAGCATTTTGTTCTGTGGATGTCACCACAAGTATTTTCTTTTTAGAAATTGATTTTATTCTATCAATCAGCAGAAGACGTAAAAAAGTAGTCAATCCGGTAACAGAAAAGGAATGAGAGTGGGAAAGATAGCTCTCAAATAATCTAAAATTTTCTAAAGTTTCGGGATTTCTTATATCAAACATCTTTTTCGTATAATCTACGAATTACCGTTCGGGCTTTCGTAATCAATACCCATTTCTTTTAGCGTTCTAATAAAATTTTGGGCACAAATTTTTTGAGCGTCAGGTGGTACAATTCTCAAAATTTCAACTGTTCGTGAAATAACAGGATCCTTATCATACCAACGGTTGTTAGCATTAACGGGTTTTACCATTGCATAAAATTTGTCAATGGTCTCTTTAGAGACTTTTTCTTCAATTTTTTGTAAAAAAATTTCTGCCTGTGCTCTTAATTCAGTTTGATAATTTCTTAAAAGCTCAATGACCTCCAACAATAACGGATCATGATCATACCAGCGCTTATAAGTAGGATTCATTATGTATTCCCTCCGTTAGGTTGACAGGAGAAATTACGTCCTCTTCTTTTCTCTCTATCTTTCCTCCCAACAATCTTATCTTACTTTCGAAATTTTCGTATCCTCTATCTATATGATGTAAGTTTTCGATTGTGGAATTTCCTTCCGCCATAAGCGCAGCTACAACCAAAGAAGCACCAGCTCTAAGATCACTTGCTGCAAGAGTTGCACCTGTTAATTTCTTTACACCTTTTATTATTGCATGGTTTCGGTCTTGATGAATATCTGCTCCCATACGTCTCAATTCAGGCACCTGCATAAATCTGTTTTCATACAGACTTTCCGTAATAATTCCGACACCGTTTGCCGTCGTCAAAAGCGTCATTGCCATTGACTGCAAATCGGTCGGGAATCCTGGATATGGTTGAGTTACAAAGTTTATTGAATTTAATCTGTTTTTACAACTTACCTCCAACGAATTTGGCTCAATAAGTTTTATATTCGCTCCCATTTTTAACAACTTATCAGTAAAAAATGTCAAATGCGCTGGAAAGACATTCCTGATTATAGCCTTCCCCTTTGTTGCAATAATCGCAGTCATGAATGTTCCGGCTTCAATTCTATCAGGTATTGTTGTGTATTCAATAGGATGCAACTTTTCTTGTTTAACACCATTGATTACAATTTCTGAAGTACCAGCACCAATTACATCAGCTCCCATTGCATTTAAAAAATTTGCCAAATCAACGATTTCAGGTTCCTGAGCTGCATTTTGAATTCTTGTAGAGCCCTCAGCTAGTACAGATGCAAGCATCAAATTCTCAGTTGCTCCAACAGATGGAATATCTAAATAAATTTCTGCTCCTGATAATTTTGTAGCCTTTGCATGGACATATCCATTTTCAATTTTTATTTTTGCGCCTAAAGCTTCCAAACCTCGTATGTGAAAATCGACACGTCTTTCTCCTATTGCACATCCACCAGGTAAGGCAACTATAGCTTCTTTGCAACGAGAAACCAAAGCTCCAAGTACAATAAAAGAAGCACGCATCTTACTTACCAACTCATACTTCGCAGTAACACTAGCAATTTCAGAGGCATCTATAGTAACCGACTTTTCTGTTTTATTATATGTAGTTTTTGCACCTAACTGAGCAATCACACTCAACATTATTTCCACATCAGTAAGTGCAGGTACATTATAAATTTTTGTCTCACCCTTGGCAAGTAATGCAGCAGCCATTAACTTTAATACAGAATTTTTTGCGCCACCTATTGAAACTTCACCTTTTAAAGGGGTACCACCTTTTATATAAAACTTTTCTGTCAATTTTTCCTCCGAAAAAAGAACCGTTTCTAACTACTTCTATAATAATACAATTAGAATAAAAAGATGTAAATAAGTTAAATAATGTAAAGATTTTAAATATATAAAACATTTGTATTGTTTTTCTTAATAAAAAAAAGGGTAATTACCAACACAATTACCCGATAGTTATACATAATTAGTTAGAATATAAAATTTAATGTAAGTATTTAAAATACAAGTATAAAGAGCTAAGAGCCAGAGAAATAAACGTCGTTAAAGCTCCGTATTTCATAAACCTCATAAATGAAATTGGATAACCTTTGACAGTCGCGGTCTCACTTACAATCACATTTGCAGCTGCACCGATAATGGTTAAGTTTCCACCAAGACATGCACCTAATGAAAGAGCCCACCAAAGCGGATGATGCCCTTCACCTGCATAAGGTAACACATGCTGTACCTCAGAAATTAATGGTGCCATTGTCGCAGTATATGGGATATTATCTACAATACCTGAAAGTATACCTGACCCCCATAAGATTAACATTGTCGCGGCATCTAAACTACCGTTTGTCAGCTCTATTAACTTTTGTGCAAGAAAACTTATCCCTCCGTTTGCTTCAAATCCTCCTATTATTATGAATAATCCTACAAAAAAGAATATAGTCAGCCACTCAACATCCTTATATATTTCCTTTGGTTCCTCAAACAATAAAAGAAAACTTGCGCCCGCAACTGCAAATACATACGCATCAATATGTGTTATATCATGCGTCACAAATCCCAAAATTACCAAAAACAGTATTATCATAGAACGCCACATCAATTTCTTATCTGTAATGGTTTTTGTGTTATCAATATTTGCAACATGTTCCATTTTTTCAGGAGTTGCCTTCAAGCTATGCCTAAACATAAACACTAAAACAGCTATAACTATAATAAAAATTAATGTAACTATCCCCGTAAGTTCATTGACAAAATCCATAAAACTCAATCCTGCCTTAGTTCCAATAATTATATTCGGAGGATCTCCTATCAAAGTCGCTGTCCCCCCAATATTGGACGCCAATACCTCTGTTATTAAAAACGGAATAGGATCTGTCTCAAATTCTTTAGCTATTACAAAAGTCACAGGCATAATAAGAACAACTGTCGTTACATTGTCCAAAAAAGCCGAAGCTATCGCCGTAAATGCTGCCAGCACAAACAAGACTAATTTTGGATGACCTTTCGTCGCTTTTAAAAGTTGTATTGCCATCCATTTAAAAACACCACTTCTGCTCGCAATATGTACAATTATCATCATTCCTATAAGTAAAAAAATTACCTCAAATTCAACATAATTAAATACAGAACGAACATACACACCTGCTTGACTATCAAAGTAACCATGAAACGGTAATAGCCCTAAAAGCATTGTCAATGACGCACCAACTAGTGCAACCACGGATTTTTGAATTTTTTCACTCGCTATAAATATGTACGCAATTACAAGAATTGCTCCTGATATGAACATACCATTCGACGAAATAAATTGCTCTATCATTTATTTTCTCCCTATAACTAAAAAGAAGTCTCATCTTTCAAAACTTCTTTTTCGAATCACTGACCGACAATTTATACAGACATCTGCACTCCAAAAAGATAAACTTCCTACAGAAACTGTTTTATATATAAACTCGGTATTTGTATACGCCCAATTCTAGTACAAACAAAATAAAAATCCAATGATAACTTAACAATTGTTAAAATATCGCACTAAAAGGTAGAAAAACTTTCTCAAAAGAGTTATACTACAAATGTAATATTTGTAGTGTGATTTAGTAGAAAGGATTTATATATTAAATATACTTGTAATACTTTTCGTATTATAAAAAGTTGCCATCCAAACGACGTATTGTTTTTCTTAATTAATAAGGTAGAATATCTTTAAGGAATGTTAAACATTCGGAATGAGTAAGCAATAAATTTTTGTTACTCGTTTTAAAGTCAGTAAGTGTAAGTAGGTGGAAATTATTTTGAATAAAAATAATCAGGAAATAAAACAGCAAAAGACTGTGAAGTCAAATATTAGCAGTCCGATACGTAAAAAAAACATATCAAATCCTATTGAAAAGAATAAGGATTTGATTAGCATGCCTGCCACCGAAATTAACATATCTTCAGCTATTGAACAAGAAACAAACAACATAGTTGCAAAAATAAACAACTTCAACGAAAAAGGGCATAAAAACAGGATTTATAACGGTTTTATGTCCAACCCTTTAAGCCCTAACGTAAATATTGCTATTGATTATGCTGAATTAATTTCCGAGTTTGATAAAGAACTCAAAAATAAAAACACAGTACACGATCTATTCGCGACTATTCACAGAATCTTATCTGAAAAAATTAAAAATGTATATACTGCTTTTGGAATTTTTCATGAGAAATCAAAATGCATAAATTTAAAGTTATTCAATCACCTGGGAAGCACATATTCCTCAAAAGTATTTTTATCAGATGACAAAAATCCAATAGTGAACTGTTTTAACTCAGCAGAAGCTATAACTGAAAATGACAACAACTTTTTAAAAATACCATACTTACAAAATTCTCAATCATTGATTTTGCCATTAATCTCACTCAATTCAACCAAAGGAATAATGATTATTGGCAAGGATAACCTTGAAATACACCTCGGATTATTTTCATTTCTCGCAAATTATTGTGCAATGTTTATGGACAATATTGAATTAAAAGAAAAAGCAGGTAAATATGCAAATACCGATACTCTTACAGGATTGTACAACCATAGAGGTTTCCAAGAATTCTTATCATCCGAATTGCAACGCGCAGAAGCCAATAATTCTCAATTATCTATCATCATGTTTGACGTAAACAACATATCTAAAATTAACAGAGAATTAGGTCATGCCAAAGGTGATGAAGTAATTAAACTGCTTGCAGAAAAAATCAAACAAAACATAAGAAGTAACGATAATGCAGGTCGGTATGGCGGCGACGAAATCGCTGTTATTCTTCCTGAGACCAGCACTGCTGATGCCAAATATTTGGCGGAATATATTACATATACACTTTCTTGTTGTTTTGTAGATGACGTGGGTCCTGTAAAAGTATCCGTTGGAATTTCTACATATCCTGACTGTTCAAGAGATCAAGAAAAATTGTTGATTTTAGCAGAACAAGCAATGTATATATCACAAGCTAAAGGTTATAAAGAAGGAATGTCCGCAATTATAAGCTCTTCAGACTTTAATTTCTGGGACGATGCAGCTCTTAATTCATTTGCTGAAGTCGTAGCAAAACGCCACGCTCAATTGGGAATTAACTTCGAAGAGGAACTAGTACATAAATTTAACAACGAGCAAATCATCTCTCAAAACCATTTAATGGAAATGGTTACATCTCTTGCTGGGGCAATAGATGCAAAGGATCCTTACACCAAAGGACATTCAACATCAGTTTCAAGGTATTCCGAAGCTCTTGCACGTGCAATAAATCTTCCTGAAGATGAAGTACAAAGAATTAAACTCGGAGCCCTACTGCATGATGTCGGTAAAATCGGTATTCCTGAAAATGTTCTTAAAAAACCAACTCATCTGTCTGATGATGAGTGGGAAATAATGAAACAACACCCTACAATAGGTGCAGAAAAGGTATTAGCTCCAAATGAAGCATTGCGAGACTTAATACCTATGGTTAAATACCACCATGAACACATCGACGGAAGCGGATATCCTGATAAGTTAAAAGGTGAAGACATTCCTCTATCGGCTAGAATTGTTGCTGTAGCAGATGCTTTTCACGCACTAATAAGCGATAGACCTTACAGAAAGGGGCTAGGCGTAGAGAAAGCTTGCGAAATATTAAAAATGGGAGCAGGCACCCAATGGGATAGCGATCTTATAAGACGTTTTATCGCTATTGCGCCTTCACTTTCTACTACAATATAAAATTCTAACAATTAAAAAATCGGTAAGCATTCACACTTACCGATTTTATTATCATTACAATTTTCTATTTTTGAACTGTGTCATTTTCCGTATCTTTAATAGATTTGCTTTCGTTAACATAAGCACCTAACTGCTTTGTTGCAGCTTTATAACTGTTAACCGTTGCATTACCACCAAGGCAGCCACCTTGACAAGCCATTACTTCTATCAAATTACCGATATCACACACACCGTTTTTAGCATAACGTTTCAAGTCTCGAATTGACTGCTTGTTAAGCCCATCAATAATCACAGGATGAGCAGGTATCTCTTCAGGAAGAAGAGTTTGAACTGCTTTTGCAACACCACCTGTCACTGCGTAATTTCTACCTTCAGCAGAAGCTTCTGTTTTAAAATCAGATTCTCCACAGGAATCTACTTGAATATTCAATGCTATAAACCAAGCTCCAACTTCCTCATAGTTTAACACATAATCTACATTTGGATTTTGTAAAGCTTCTCGTCTTTTAGCAACACAAGGGCTGAAAAAGACAGTTACAGCATCGGGATGATCTTTTTTAACTATTTCAGCAGTATAGTACATAGGTGTTTTGGTATCGGATACAAAAGGTTTAATTTCAGGTAGATGCTTAGCTATAAGCTCATTATAACCTGCGCAACAAGATGTTGTCATAAACTCCGCACCATTTTCCAGTCTTTCTACGAACTCTTTGGATTCATTTTTAGTTGTAACATCTGCCCCTTGTGCAACCTCATAAACATCGCTAAAACCGAGTTTTAAAATAGCTTCTCTCAGTTGTTTTGGAGTGCACGGCAACTGCCCCATAATAGCAGGAGCAAGCATTGCTATAACTTTTTTACCTGACTTTATAGCCTTCAAAACATCTATTATCTGACTTTTTTCATGTACAGCGCCAAAAGGACAAGCTGAAACACATTTTCCACAAGAAATACACTTGCTAAAATCTATTTTTGCATGTCCATCATCACCCTTAGTAATTGCCCCCACAGGGCAAGCACTCTCACAAGGCACAATAATTTTTGTTATAGCTTGATAAGGGCATACCTGCGCACACATACCACAATTTTTACATTTTTCAGGATCGATAACAGATTTACCATTTTTAACACTTATTGCACCAAATTTACAAGTATTTACGCAAGGTCTTGCAACGCACCCCTGACACAAATCGGTTACATATATTCTGGCAGGAACACAACCCTTACAAGCTGTTGTAAGTACAGTCAAAGGATTTTCTTCCGGTTCTTTTCTATCCAAAGCTTTATGTGCCAATTCCGAAAGTAGCGTACTGTCATCAGTTTCTTCTATTGAAAATCCCAATCCTGCGACGGCTCTATCACGTAAAATTGCACGTTCTTTATAAATACAACAACGATAAGGTACTTCGCTACCTTTAGGACGCATGTCATAGGGTATTAATCTTGTACTTTCTTCAAAATTTTCGCTTAAAAACGAGCGAATAAGTCTTACTAAAATTTCACGTTTCAAATGTGAAGTTTGTTTAGGGGTATTAATTGCCATTTTTCATTTTCCTTTGCTATTTCCAAGGCGGGGTAATTTCCCCGCCAATAGTATGCTAACATTCTTTTAACTTATTATCAATAGCACTCAAAACTTTTTCTACAGTTGCTTCTTTGATAATATCTTCATCAACTTTTACATAAGGAGCCTTAGAAAATTCCCAGTCGATAGAGCACAATCCTAGACAAGGGACTCCTGATACTTCAACTTTTTCACCATATTTTGCAGGGACTATTTCAATTAATTCTTGCAAATTTGCAGATCCCATAACAAAACAAGTAGTTCCTAAACAAACTTTAACACTAATTTTTTTGCTCATATTTTTCCTTCCTTACTGAGGTACATCCTCACATGTATTGCACATTGACTTTTTTTAAGTATCTATCCTGCAAAGTAGCAGCTATTTTTTTTACGATAGTTTTTCTAATTTCTATTTCTATAGGCAATGCAGGGTCATAGTGAGCCTGATTTAATTTTGCACCAACCATGAAATTAATGCAATCACTGTCCAATAAGAATTTTACCAGCTTACCAGCTGCGTTGTCAATATTATTTATATTACCGGCTTCCAAATATTCTAAAGCTTTTGTTAGAGTGAGTACCCCTTCTGTGACGAGATCAACTCCTTCCATGTATGAGCATGCCGGTAGTTTTCCTATACTAATTGTTTTTTCCATTGTAACTGGTCTATTCAATTCTCTTGATATCAAGTTAGCAGTTGTTCCACCACATATTGCTTTTTTACCCTTAAAATTAGCAAACATTTGAGCGTATTCAGGATCCTTATTTTGATGGAAAGGAGGACCAGTAAAAATCAAAGATTCTCTTGGTTCACGGAAATACATAACAAAAGCAGAAATATCATCTTTTGCTTGTCTGTTTGTTTCAATATTTATGGCTTGGTGTACAATATATTGAGCCAATTCAGTACTGGATATATTAGGATTTTCGGCTAACTTATCTTTTATCAAAACAATTAAACCTTCACGTCGCAGTCCGAGTTTTAACCTACCTCCCCCGAGACCTGATTGAGTAACCCCATCAGAGCAAAAAATAAGCCTATCACCAAGCTTCAGCTTTAATTTTGTAACTTTCAGACGTCTATTTTTAAATGTCTTAGACTCAATAATCTCAAACTCCGGCTTCAACACTTCGTTATTTCTAATCCATATAAACTCTGGATTCCCTTCTTCTACGATTTTGACATCGCCTTCTTCATTACAATCTACAGCTGAAAATGTGGAATAACTGATATGACGCACCTTGCACACAGGGAGTGAATTCATAATTATCTTTGCAGCCTTACGAATAGAAATTTGTTCATTTTCTATAAATCTTAACAACATAGTTGCAGTCATACAAGACAAAATATTGGCTTTAATACCGCTGCCAAGTCCATCTGAAAGCACCGCAATTAATCGCCCTTCATCAGGGTATCTTTTAGATACGAAATAATCGCCATAGGCATTTTGATTATATTTTTTTACCTGATAACAGTCGATATCGATAAACACTATTGAGACTCCTCATTATCCTCATCTTTATCATCGTAATCATTTGCAATAGAACTTAATAAAGTTTCAGTCTCTACCATATGTTCTCCTAAAAGACAAGCAATTTCCTGAACGATTGAAATATTTTTAGAAATTACTTCATGAGCTTTTTGGGCAATTTTCTCACGTGTATATTCAGTTTGAGTAACATCAGTGATAACAGCTCCAACTATTTCATTTGGCTCAATTGTAAAAGCATTTATATCATATAGTTTATTATTTACAGAATAGCGTTCTTTATGAAGATCTTTTCCAGATTTCAAAATAGTCCTAAAGATATCGGCGAAATCGACAATTCTATCAACAGCAGCCCCAACTAATCCATCAGGTCTTGCTTTAAATATTTCATACATATCACCCGTAAACATACGCATAAATGCATCATTAGCTTCAATAATGTTCATTTCGTTGTCGACCATAACAATAGCAGCAGGCATACACCGAACCATAGCAGCAGCTTTTCGCATTGCTATTTTTCGCATATAAGAAGTACACATCGCAGTTTCGGCCTCGCCATCTAACAATGCCTTAGCAAGATCTCTACAGGTTGCATAACCGCACCCTCCACAATTTAATTCATCATCAACAGAATGCTTACCTATTTTTTTCAAAGCGCGCAATATTTCTTCTAAAGAATGTTCGGATTTTACTACTTTTTTAGGCTGAATTGCATATTCAACAACTGTAGATGGTTTTTTAGGTATAACCTCACGTTCTTTAACATTCGAAAGAATATCTGATACAATACTTAGACTTGATTTATTCGTCGCGTTACAAGGTCCTGCAATGCAACCGCCTTCACAAGATAAGGCTTCTATAAATATTGTCTTTTCAATGCTATCTGGCTTTAGCTGAGAAATTGCACGTCCAAATTCATAAATACCAGAAAGACTAATCAACTGAATATCTTTTCTGACACCGATTTTTTTTATAGTTTCATTCATACCGCCATCAAGTGGATACAACGCACCTTCATAAGCCTGAGAAGGCACAAACTTTGCATTTGGAGCAACATCAACTGATGATATATCATGAATAATATCATTGATCCAAATTTTCAGTTCATCAAAGGTAAGTGCTACATCAATTAAATCAGTATAGTCAGCTTCATTTTTTTTACCGATACAAGGTCCGATAAAAATTATCCCAATATCATCCCCGTACTGTTTTTTGAGCATTTTAGCATGCGTCATTGCCGGTGAACCTATTTGAGTAATGTTATTTACAAATTCAGGATGATATAGCTTAATATAATCGACAATTACAGGACAAGCACTTGAGATAAAAAGTCCCTTTTCAGCTTTGTTAAGAATTTCAGCAGTCCTAATAGAAACCTCCTGAGCGCCCAATGCGGTCTCTGAAACAGCTTTAAATCCGAGCTTTTTCAAAATGGAAATCATTTTATCAGCAGAATATTCAAATACACCACTCCAAGACGGCGCTAAAGATACATATACATCTTTTTTTGAGTTGAGAAGATTTTTAGCACGATCAATATCAACTCTAACGCGTTTTGCATTAGCAGGGCAAGTTTTTACACAATTTCCACAAGCAATGCATTTTTCAGGTATAACAGATGCATGCCCGTTTTCAATTTTGATAGCCTTAACCGGACAACTTCTTATACATTTATAACAGTCGTGACATTCATTTGACAATGTATAAACTGCATATTGCTTATCCATTCATAACTCCTATAATAATTTTTCAATCACTGCAGATTTTATCTTGTTTTTTAAAACTTATTTTAGATTGTCCTCTAAAATTTTTTGAATTTTGGCTTCATCAACATTATTATACTCAATTCCGTTAACAATAATATTCGGACCTTTAGCACACCTTCCCTCACAAAGCGATCCAGCAAGGTTAATCTCAGCTTCCAGCTCATGTTCTTGAATATAACTTTCTATAAACGCAAGATTTTTCTCATTACCGCGAGCAAAACAAGAACTTCCCATACATACTGTTATATCTAATTTAGCCATAATATCCTCAACTAACTACATATATTTTACAATATTTTTAAAACATTATCAAGGGTTTTTAGAAAAATCTTGAATAAATTTCACTAATATTTTTTAAGAAATCTTCTTTACAAAAAATCTCATCAATTTCAACAGGCGACAAAACCTTTGTAATTTCATCATCATTAATCAAATTCACTCTAAAATCGCCGTCATTTTCGAAAGCATCAAGTGCATTCCTTTGAACAAGCCTATAGGCATCTTCTCTCGTAAGTCCTTTGTCTACCAATTTTAGCAGGACTTTTTGCGAAAAGACGATACCTCCAAACCTGTCAGTATTTTTAAGCATATTTTTTTCATGGACAACAAGATTTTTGATAATAAAATCAAACCTATTTAACATAAAATCAACCAAAATCAAACTGTCAGGGAAAATAATTCTTTCAGCAGAACTGTGAGAAATATCGCGTTCATGCCAAAGCGGAATATTTTCAAGCGCAGCAATTGAATTAGCGCGCACGACTCTAGCAAGTCCGCACAAATTCTCGCTCAGTACAGGATTTTTCTTATGAGGCATAGCAGAAGAACCCTTTTGATTTTTGCCGAACCCCTCCTCGACCTCCAGCACCTCTGTACGCTGCAAATGCCTTATCTCAGTTGCAAATTGCTCAATTACACTCGCTATCAAAGCAAGCGATTGCATAAAGTAAGCATGATAATCCCTAGCTATCACTTGAGTTGAAATTCTGGCAGGTCTAAGCCCTAAGTTATGGCAGGTAATTTTTTCCACCTCAGGAGAGATGTTACTGTAAGTCCCCACAGGCCCCGAAATTTGTCCCACACATATTTGATCTAAAGCATGCACAAAATTAGCACGTTGACGCTCAATAATATCAATCCAGTTACAAATTTTCACCCCAAAGGTCATTACCTCAGCATGCACACCATGAGATCGACCGATACAAATAGTATTTTTATGCGAGATAGCTAAATTTTTCAATGATGAAATAACTTCATCAAAATCCTTTAAAATAATCTTCCCGCTATCTTTAATCTGCAAAGCAAAAGCCGTATCAATAACATCCGAACTGGTCATTCCGACATGCATATACTTTGCATATTCGCCTAAGCTCTCATTAACACAGGTCAAAAAAGCTATAACATCATGTCTGACCTCAGCCTCAATCTCATCAATCCTTTTTAAATCAAACTTTGCAAGCTTTTTCAACTCTTGAATATCATCTTTAGGGAACTCGCCCAGCTCAGCGTAAGCATCAGCTACAGCTAACTCAACATCGAGATAGTACTGGAATTTTGAGTCTAATTCCCAAATCTTTTTCATCTGTTCTAGTGAGTATCTTTCAATCATAAGCTAAGTTTAACATAAAAATATTTTTCATACATCTTTTCATGCAATATTTAATTATACAAAACAGGAGCCTTTGAATTTAATCACATGATTGTAAATCCCCATGCTGAATTTATTTCAGCATCTCTGTTTCGAGATCCTGAAACGAGATTTTTGTTGGGGTACACTTCAGGTAAATCCGACCTACATAAACTAGATGTAATTTTCTATAGTCACATTGCTAGTCGAACTTATTTTATTTCACACACCTTGCTCTGCAAGAACAATTTACATCAGTCGATGCAGGTCCAGCACTATTTGCTCCGAATACAAAAGAATCCATGTATCCGTAACTTGAATCATAGGAGTTGGAAAAATAGCAACCACCACTTGCAGATAAATTTAATTCAGAAAGTCTAGAACTATCCAATGATAAATCACTAGCTGGATAGTCAACACGACCATCAACAGCATAAATATAATTTGCAATTTCTTCAAGTTCGCTCATACTTGGTAAATACATGCCAAGTTCTTTACAAGCCATACTAGCACCAGCCCAATAATTTGTTGCGCAATAACTATGTTCACTGCCATATTCTTCGTTTCCGCTACCAACACAAGTATTTACCATTTGAACAGGGTATATATCACTACCTGCCATACAAATATTATTGAGTTTTAAATCACATTCAGAAATTGTAGCATTTTTTAATTCTACATCATCTCCTACCCTATTTGGTCCTTTTTTACCGTTTACGTCAATAAGCATACTCATACAAGCCAACTGACCATTTTGTCCTTCTTTACTAAATGGATCCACACTGCTACAATTCGGATTGTATGCCATAACGACAGTTGTCCCGTCTGCGATTACGAACCCCATAGTGTTAGTATTCCAATCTTGGTGTCCTAAATTTCCTGAACGTTTCAAAATGCTAACTTCAACATCCTCACTTGCTGTTTGAACTATTTTTGGAGCGTAGCAGTTTTCTAATTTATCGTTTTCACACGTTTTGATTACTTTTACATACTTCTTAAAATAGTTCATGTAATCTTCTGTACTGTTTGCTACTCCTGTCATCACGCCATCTATGTTCATTTGACGCGTAGCTTCGACTAGTTTTTTGTCCCATAAGTCTTTTGCAGTTTTCCAAGCTTTGTTGTTATGGTTCTCTATCATGCTTGGAATTGTCAATGCTGCGACTATGCCGATTACGCTCAGTGTGATTAGCACTTCAGCTAAAGTAAAAGCACTTTTATGTTGACACAGGTTCAAAAGTGGTCTTCGACCACCCTCGGCTAAAGTAAATGCGCTTTTGCGTTTTGTAATTTTTACAATCATATTCTTACCTCCTTCGTTTCCTTTCTTTTTTACTACTCTAATATGACTTTTGTATTTTTTTGCATAGCAAAGCACAAAAGTATTACTACTTGTGTTTATTCCAATATGGCGCAAACGCCCGTATATCAAGCCCCTAGAGGTTACCCCCCCCCCCCGTGGAAACCACGTGGTACGAAGGTTTTGAGCCGTTCATTAAATACAACTTCCTTATATATTCTCTATTTGTCTGCTTGTTCAAGTTCATATTCTGATTATATCGTATTTTTTGAAGCTCCGCAAGGG
>CALUVH010000029.1 GCA_944324175.1 Candidatus Gastranaerophilales bacterium
TCTGACTCTGATACAGATGCTGACTCTGACTCTGATACAGACGCTGACTCTGATTCCGATACAGACTCTGATTCTGACACAGATACTGACTCTGACACAGACTCTGACTCTGATACCGATACCGATACAGATACTGATACTGATACTGATACTGATACTGATTCTGATAACGACATAATCGATGAAGGTGCAAATACAGGTAAAAACGCATACAAACAAAGAGTATTCAGCTACGATATCGAAGCAATTGACAAACGTCAATATATGAGATTTGACATTGAAGGAAATCAAAATCCTGTAGAATTTGAAGCAACAGAAAATGTTGAAGATATCATAGACATCTCAAGAGGCGGCATATCAATTAAACAAGACGGTTCTATTAAAGTTGGTGACATTGTTCCAGTAGACTTGAAATATGGTGACTTAGAAATCAAAGCCAACGTTGAAATTGTAGCAACAACAGATAATACAGCAGGCGGTAAATTCATTGACCTAGATCTTGCAACAGCAAACAAACTCTTATACTTAAGTATCTTACTTGAAGAAGCAAATACTCCAATTGTTGATTCAATGCAATATAGAAACAAATAATCAATTTTAAAGAATACATAACAAAAGAGGCGTAGAATAATATACTCTACGCCTCTTTTAGTTTAAGTAATTATCTTCCAATTTCAACAGCCTTTAATGCCATTGATTTTGTAATATTAATTACAGCCAAGTTCGCCTCATAAGCTCTTTGAGCAAGTATAGCATCAGCCATATCAACCATCGGGTTAACATTGGAAGCTCTTATATATCCGTTTTCATCAGCATCAGGATGTCCAGGCTTGTAAATTCTATCGCCAAGTGTCGGATCCTCAACGCAACCATTAAATGTTACCCCACCTTGGAGGTATGGAAGTGTACCGACCCCAAAGACATCTTCTTTCATAGAATTCATAAGCCCGTGAAAGGAAATATCTTCTGTCGCATTCAAAACCGGAATTCTTCTGACATAATTTGGAGTATCAATGTTAGCGATGTTTTTCGCGTGAATATCAAGTCTTAAGCCGTGAGCCTTAAGAGCGTGAGCGCCGATATTCATTGATTCCATTATACCCATAATTTATCTCCTGTTATTTATTTTTAATTTTTATTATTTACCTACATTTATGACAGTTTTCATCTCAGTAATGAGGTTAGACATCCTTCTTGTTGCCATAGTATAAAGCAAGGCATTTTCTTGAATTTGCATCAATTCTTGAGCGGGATCTATTTCCTCATAGCCCTTTTCCTCAATAACACCAGAAGGTCCTAGTGCTTCTGAAAGTTTTGTCTCAAGCGGGCTATTCATTGAATTAAGATAGTCACCGAAATTTATATCTCTTCTAACATACCCTGGCGTATCAATGTTAGCTAGGTTTGACCCCAAAGCTCTCTGCTTTTGAGCTATCAAATCCATCATTAACGAAACTTTTCCCATACTATCTAAAGATGTAAACATTTTTCTCACCTATTATTCACGAATATTTATCGCCTTGTTGTACATATCATCCACGACTTTCATCATACGCATACTTGCAAGCATAGACGCATTAAGTCTTAACATCTCACCCACATTATTGTAAATATTTGTGTTTGAGCTTTCCAAATTATTCTGAGCTATACATTCATGATCTTTAACCAACCTTGGCTCCCCTGACTCTTCGGTCGGAATAAGCTTATTCATATCATGCTGCTCAAGCCCTTCAGGATTATCAAACCTCACAAGCGGTATTGTTCCAAGCTCACGCGGACCTGAAGTCGAACTGTCATAAGCAATAACTTTACCATTTGGTTTAATTTCAAATTTATAGCAATTAGTCGGAATTTTTATCCCTTCACCGACAAGCCAGTCATCAGTTGTAACAAGATATCCGTCTTTTCCTTGCTTGAAGGCACCATCACGAGTATATGCTACCTCGCCTTCAGGAGATACAACAGGAATAAATCCGACACCATTAATTGCTACATCATAAGGGTTACTGGTAATCCTTATAGAACCTTGTTGATAATCTGTTCGCAATGCTGCAGATAAATATCCGTCCTCATTAAGCATTTGCTCAAAACGCACAGATTTATAGCCATTTGTGTTGAAATTTGCAAGGTTATTTGCGACATACCCCAATCTGTCAAATTGTGTCGTCGCATTATTTACACCTCTTCTAATTATTGCTTGTAAACTTATCATATACTATCCTTTTATATTTTAACTGGCAGATCCAAGTTGTGAAATAACTTTTTGTAAGTTTTGATTTTGAATCATAAATATCTGTCTATTTGCTTCAAAATTTCGAATAACAGGCATAAGACTTATAAACTCATTTTGCAAAGATACGTTAGAATACTCGTTGTAGCCTTGCTTCATATTAGGGTCCATAACCAAAACGCCATTAGAGTCAACAACTCCTATTGTTGCAACATATTCCAATTTATTCGTTTTCGGATTAAAAACACTCAAATTACCCTTATCATCAACTTTAACATCTTCCAACTTTTCAGGTACAACATGTAACTTTATAGGAACTCCTGCATTCGACAACACTTGTGCGTCTTCGTTTGTCAGCAAATTTCCGTCTTTATCAAGCTTAAATCTACCATCACGAGTTGTTTTAATACCCTCTGGCTCCAAAACTTGAAAATAACCCTTATTCGCTATCGCAAAATCCAACGGATTATCAACCTTAATTATACGTCCTACCTGATCATCTACAGTTTGAGAAAGACCATGGACACCAATAAATTCCGTAAAAGAAGAAACTACAGGCTCTTGACGTTGATAACCAACTTTATCGAACCCTGTAACATTTTCATTGGTCATAGCTACAAGCTCACTTTGGACATGCATAGCGCGCAATGACGACCTTAGCCCTGTTTCTACATACCTTATTCCACCGTTAATCTGCATGTTACTACCTCTTTTTACAATACTTACGGATAATTTTCATGTTCTTTCAAAAGAAGTAAAAAAAATCATCCATTTGTATGGCATTTTCATGGTTTTAATGATGTTTTTACAAAAGTCAACACAAAAACAGATAACCAATTTTATATATCCATATCTAAAAGTAAAATCATCTTAAAAAGATGATTTTACTTCAGAAAAATTACGAAATAACAGCTGCTTCCTTTTTCTTAAATTGCATCTCATACAAAGCTTTATACTGACCATTTTCAATTTGCATAAGCTCATCATGAGTGCCTAACTCAACAAGATTTCCTTCGTTAATAACAGCAATTCTATCTGCATTTTTTATAGTTGACAATCGGTGTGCTATAATAAATACAGTCCTGTCTTTCATCAAGTTATCCATAGCTTTTTGAACAATTGCTTCTGACTCATTATCAAGTGCACTGGTTGCCTCATCCAAAATAACTATAGGAGCATTTTTTAACATTGCTCTGGCAATTGCAACTCTTTGTCGCTGTCCTCCTGACAAGGTCAACCCTCTTTCTCCAAGCACAGTATCTAACCCATCAGGTAGTTCTTGTATCATATCTTGCAAATGAGCCGATTTTATTGCTTCCATAAGTTCTTCTACACTGGCATCAGGATTTCCCATCATAATATTTTCCTTTATCGTGTCTGAGTATAAGAAATTATCTTGAAATACCATAGAAATACATCTTCGCAATGATTTAAGCGAATAATTTCGAATATCGACGTCATCTATTTTTATCGCACCAGATTTTATATCATAAAAACGCGGAATCAAATTAACCAAAGTGGATTTTCCACCACCGGAATTACCGACTATTGCAAGAGTTTCATTTTTCGGAACAACCAAACTTAGCCCGTTTAAAACGGGATTATTCGGTACATACTCAAATACGACATCCTCAAAAGATATTTTATTTTCCAAACCTTCAAGATTTTTTGGATTCTCGCAATCTTTTATAGCCGGTTCAAGATCAAACAATTCAAACACACGTCCCATGGCTACAAATATATTTTGAATTCCGGTTAATGTTCCGCCCAGAGTTTTAACAGGTTTGTACAACAACAATAAAGATGTAACAAAAGACGCAAAAGCTCCTGATGTCATACTACCTCTATTGATAAGATATGTCCCATATCCCAACACAACGGCAATACCGCAAGAAGCTATCAAATACATTAAAGGGCTCATCCAAGCTGCACGTTTTGTTAAGGCCATGTTTATATTAAATGATTTCCAAGTCTGTTCTTTGAAATAACTTTCTTGTCTATCTTGCAAATCGTAAGCGGCCATAACCTTGTTACCGGAATAAGTTTCATTTATATTTGTTGTAATATTACCACCAATCACCATATTCTTATTTGAAGCTTCTTTAATTCTTTTTCTTATAAGAGCAACAGGAACAAATGCTATGCATAATACCAACACTCCTATAAAAGCTAATCGCCACGAACTATAAAGCATTACAGCAATCAATCCCAATGCTCCAAACAAACTGGTTGTGATTGTTTTTATTTGCTCGACAATACCTGCTGAAGCAGTTCCCGGATCTCCCATATATCTGGAAATAACAATTCCTGATGGATTATCATCAAAAAATTGTGGATGCATATGTATTAGTCTGTGGAATAAATCAAATTTTACATCGTTTGTTATTCTTTGAGAAGTCCAAGCCGAAATATAATCATTTATATAACGAAATACACCTTGAATAATTGCGAATAATATTACACCTGCCGGAATTAAAAATGCCATTTGCATACTATTTATTGATACAGAATTGTCAAACAACGAAAACTCTAAAGTCTTTCCACCAATGACGTAATCCATATATGGTTTCAGCGCAAACGCCGTCACTCCATCCAACAAACCTAATGGTATTGCAATCGCAAATCCTATCAAAATTCTAGGAATATATGGTTTTATATAAGGAAAAATCCTTGACAAAAGCCACGTATACTTAAAAGAATTTTGTGCTGATGTCGCTGATAGTTTATATTTATTCAACTGCCTAAATTCTTTTATTTCTCTATATATCGGCGACTGCTCCGCATATTTCCACCATAGACTTGTATAAGAATTATTACAAACTTTAAAACCTAGTGGACATTCTCCGCAAAAGGTTATAATTTTAGGTTTTTCCAGATGTATACTCATATTTTTATATAAATCTTTTGTTGTTTTTGAGCAATTCAAAGGCTTATCGCCAAACCATGCAGAATTTGCCTCAGTATAATTATAAGTATAATCCAATAAATCACAGCTACTTACTAGCAGATTAAAAACTACACCAAAATCCGGTTTGTACTCTTTTGTATATTGCTCATAATTAATGCTTTGCAATTTCGAAAAATAATTTTCTCGTTTCCATTTTACGAGATCAATTAATAATACTGTTGAATGCAAAACTTGTTCTTTTTTGACATTAAACAATTCATCTAATATCTGCGGATAGATATATTCGGCTGCAAAACAACTACTTGTATTAGACTCTTTACTAAATAATTCTGCCAAATCGCAATTTACAAGCGTCTGTGAGGACAGGTATATTACTTTACCAACATTAATCAAATCAGCAATATTAAAAATATAAAAGTTTTCACTAAAATTTGTTCTATTTAAAATATTCAAATATTTTTTTCTTGATTCATATACAAAATGAATTTTGCAAAATGAATATTTTTCAATATATCCGAATACTTTCAAGAATTCTTTTTCAAATTGCTCATCAAGTATAAAATAAAAATTGATGAAATTATTTGAATTGTTCGCGATTACACTTTGTACTGAAACTAATGTTGACAGATAATCCACTTCACTTAAACAATATACAATATTTATTTCGTTTTTATTTCCCATTATAACAATCCTTAAAAATATTATAAGTTGTGCTAATACACCTCAGCTATTAAATCAATTTCATGACCTAAATTTTTAATATCACCTTTTCTTATTTTGAATTTATAACCACACCCAAAACTTTCTATTAAAGGCTTGATGCCAAAAAAGTCATCTGCATTATGGTAAATAGATATAATAATTGCCGGCTTTTGTTCTTTTATAGTATTAATTGCACCTTCCAAAAACAATTGTTCTGCACCTTCAATATCACATTTAATAAGCCCAACAGAAATGTTATTTTCTTCTACAAATCTATCTAATGTTGTACATTTAATTATTTCAACATTATCAATAGTTTTATAATTTTTTTGTTCTGAAATTTCATTTATAAAACTTTTCATTCCACAAGAGTATATTTTTTCTTCCTTAACTTTATTACCCAATGCCATATTTATTAAATTTACATTATTTACATTATTTACCCTAAGTGTATAGTCAGCCATATCATATAATTTTTTAACAGCTTCGAAAGCATATATTTTTCCACCCTGTAAAAATTCAGATAAAACTAAAGAACTTTCACCAGTATAAGCTCCAACATCAATTACATCTTTTGTTTTATCCCAATTTTTCAATTCACCAACGTGATGTTTATGATAAAAAACATTCTCATAAAAAGAATTCCACTGAATCGTATATTTATCGTAGCAATGGTATTTACCTTCAAATTTTACTACTTCATTTTTTTGCCAATATTCAATCTGATTATATAAATCATACTCCTCTTTTGATAATATAAAATATGGTCTTTGGGTCTCTTGATATTGCCTAACTCTATTAATTAAACGTGAAACAACTCTAATACTTTCTGAATCTAAACCTTTTATCAAACATTGATATCTATCTGAAATATCCTCATTTATAATTGCTTCCCTTAACGAATCAAAACATACAGGCTCTATATAACATTCATAAGGATTGGAATGTTTTATATCTTCCATATTTTTTTCGTTTAATATTTCTTTTACCTTACTAAAAAACTTCAAATCCATTCTTCTATCTCCTTTTTTGATATTTCAAATTTTCCCAAATCTTTCCGTCCTACTATATTACAATACTTACAAAAAGGTATAGGTCTGGCTAGGAATGCAATTATTTCCTGAAAAGACCCGGCATCATATATTGAAATATAATCTTCATCACTTAAAGTCATGCTTTTATTAAAATATTCATTTATTCTATAAGCATAAGCTCTTGTTGGACATGTAAATAACTTTCCATCGCGCAAAACCACACAATTGTTAGCTTTAAAACAATTTATAAAATTTTCTTGACATTGTTGTCTGCCTTCTAAATCAAAAGGTATTTTCCAACTTGTTTTTTCAATTTTGTCAAAATCATTAAAATAGTATAATTCTGCTTGGTACTTTTTAGCCATTGTATGAATTTTTTCAAAATCGATTTTTAAAGGATACTTTGTTATAGCTATTGTAATATTATACTTATTACAAGCCATATAAAAATCTTCATTCATTTGTGGCAATAAAATTGCATTTGTCATTAGGTAAATTTTAGCGTTGGGAGAATACTTTCTTGTAACTTTCATGAATTCATTAACCTCTGGATGTAACAAAGGTTCTCCGCCTTCTATTGCAACCATGCTAATCAATTTACCATTTTCACACAGCTCAGCTAACCTTTTTAAATCTTTTTCATATTGTTCAATAGACAAAAACTTTTTTTCTGCAATTGGACAAAAATGATCACATCCTTTACAATTCAAATTACAATGATCAACAATATCAATACTAAATTGAAATGCAGGATTGGGAGTAATTCTTTTGATCTTATTCATAAAATCTATATTATAGTCCACTTGGGGATATACTTCCTGTATTTTTTTCTCTTTTTTAAAAATTTTACTTAATATTGACATTTTTAATCCTTTCTTAATCTATAAACCACTCTTCTGCAACTCTTTTTGAAGAAGCCCAATCTTTCCATTGCCAGTCTTCCTCTTTAGCCATACATACAGAGCAACTAACAGAAGGTGTTTTTAAATATTTGAGAATTCTTTCAGCACTATTTAGACGAATGCTAATTCCTTTTTCTATTGGATAATTTGTTTTAAAATAGCGATTGTAATTATCCAAGTAACAACCTATTGAGCAAACATATAATCTACCATTACGCAAGTTTGTACAAATTTTTGTCGGGCAATACTGAAAATCTTCTACCTTTGCTTTTTTACTCAAACGATATGCAAATCTCATACCTTCATGAATTGCACCAATATTTACATTATTTTTTCTTACTAATTCTTCCAACTCATTAAAATAGTCTTTGGTTGCCGGATATTTAGTAAGACCAATTTTTACATCATTTTGTCTTAGAGTTTCCCAAAACATTTCATCTTTTTTCTTTAATAAGGTTCCATTTGTTAAAACACAAATTTCTGTAGTTGGAAAATATTTTCTACTCAACGCTATAAACTTATTTATTTCAGGATGTAACAGCGGCTCCCCACCCATAAGAAAAAATCTTGAAATTTTAAATTTTTTACTCAAAACTCTTAAGTCTTTTTCAAATTTTTTTACATCTATATTTCTTTTTGGGGTAACCGGACAATAATGAGAGCAACCACTACAATTCAAATTACAATGATCCACAACATGTGTCTCTAAATAAGGTAATTCTAATAATTTTCTTTGCTTTATACTCACTGTCATCCCAAATATTTTTATTTTTATATGGTCGTCAATAATTTCCTTACTAAAAAACTTAAACATTTATGACCTCACAATTCATATCTTCCATCCAACTTTCTTTATTATGAGTAACTACATATCTTTCAGTACACATTTTTAGCATTGGAATGTCTGTACAACTGTCAGTAAAACCTATAACTTTTTTACTGCCTTGTATTTCGGAATTCAAATATTTATTTATATAAACCGGTTTTTCTTCTTTTATGCAATCCTTACCGTCAAAAATTCCCAAGCAATTATTATCCTTATCAAATTTTATCTTTGTTGCAATAACACCATCCAATCCATATTCTTGAACAAAATACTTCAAATATATCTCATAACCAGCAGACACAATGTAGATTTTATAACCTTCCGCCTTCAATTTCTGTATTTTATTAAGTATCTTGGAATAAAATCTTGGTCTGACAATTTTGATATAATATTCCAAAGCAAACCTGTCCAAATCATCATAATTTATACCCTTCAAAAGATATAAAATATCATTTTTGTCTAGGAAATTTTTATTTATTTTTCTCATTAATTTTAATTTAATCTTTCTTATGCGATTTTTGAGATTTAACACAGGTGAATTTAACTCATTTAAAACATAAAAGACATATGGATTCCCTGATTGAAAATCGACTATAGTACCGCAAAAATCAAAAAGAGCAATCTTATCACTATCGCTAGAAGTTCTCGGCTTTGAGAAAAAGCTTTCTATTGCTTTTACAACTCTTTCCATTTGATCTTTTGTTCCTATTGAAATTCTTAAACAATTATATAGTAAAGGTGAATGCAATGGATTCCTTACATAAATGTTATTTTCTTTCAAATAATTGAACATATCTGATCTTAACTTAAAATCACTAAACTTTAATAATACAAAATTTGAATAACTTTTATGTGCAATTATGTTAGGCTCAAATTTTTTAATTTGCTCATAAAAATAATCCTTTGCTCGATTTACCTCTTCAACATAATTTTGCATATATGGCACATCGGACAACGCCGCTGCGGCTGCTACTTGTGCAAACGTGGTTATATTTTTAGGATTTCTTATATTTGATATTGATTGAATATTTGATTTTGAACTTAATAAATATCCGAACCTAAAATTTGCTAAAGCAAACGCTTTTGATAATGTTCTTGAAATAACTATATTTTCGTATTTTAATATGAGATCGGCACAAGTCTCTTTGGAAAATTCAAAATAAGCCTCATCAATCAAAAACATTTTATCGGGATTATTTTTTACCAATTTTTCAATATATAACTTTGATAATAAATTCCCCGTCGGGTTGTTCGGATTGACAATATATACAAATGTAGGCTTAACTCGTTTCAAATCTCTTTCAAAATCTTTTACACTGAATTCAAAATTTGAATCTACATCAGAATAAAACACCTGTGCACCGTTCGCTTGTACCGTAAGCCTAAAATTATCATAACTAGGTCCCAAAATTAAAACTTTATCACCCTCGCCCACAAATATTTTGGCAATATACTCATGTGCAGAATCTGAACTTGCAAAATATTGAATATTTTCTTTTGGTAAATTCACATACTCAGATAACAATTCCATTAATTCATCATTTTTAGTTTTGGGATATAAATTAAAAAAGTCAGGTTTACTTAAAAGCTCATTTATAGCAGCATTTACCTTTGGAGAAGGTGGTAAAGTTCCTTCATTCCAATCCAACTTTAAAATACTACTTTTATCTTCCACTTCCCATATTTTGTGAGGCACGGTTCTATAGGGAGATAAATTTCTCAAATACTTATTCACATGATATTTTTCATTTTTTATAATACAAAATTTTAATTTAATACCTAAAAAATTATAAATTTTATGTACTTTTAGCCCATTTATTTGAATTTTTTTATAAAAACCTTTTTTTATAATTTTCTTCAGCATTTTGCACCTCTTTTTTTAGTTTCAACTTCTGGCAATGTTATTTTATCACCCAAAATATAATTCCATTTATCAGGATAAAATGCTGCAGCACCAGATGCACTGGTAAATGTCATTTCTCCAAAATAAATATCATTTTCAATTAAATATAAATCGACTCTGACCAAAGGAAAACCTTTAGATAAAGTCTTTGCGATTTCAATCATCTCATCTAATTTTTGCGGTCTCGGAACTCCTTCGGTATCAAGTTCGGCACCACCATCTTTCAATTCAATATTTTGTAAAGTCCAATCCGGTAAACTATAAAAACCTCGTTTATGAACGGTTAAATACTTATTAGTTACCCAGCATAAAATCGGTTTTCCGTCACAACATATAAATTTATAATCAATTGCAGCCTGATCAACAGCTTCTATATACTTTTCAGCTATAATTTTAGGCTTTATAGCGGAATAATGAAGTTCAAACCCGTTGGTAAAAGCATAATCAGTTTTAAGCCAAGTTTTAAATTTTTTACGAGCTTCTTCTTTATCAAAAGTACTTTTATCTTTAACTATAATATTACATCCACATCCATGATTGCCTTTTAGCACAAACTGATTTGGAAGTTTATCAAAATCAATATCATCAAACTTATCCCATACACCCAAATTAGGGATTAGATATTTTTCACCAATTTTTTCTTTTATAAAATCTCTAACAGCATATTTATCTGTTAAACGAGATTTTAAAGGAGTAGAATCATACAATTTCATCCACTGAATCTTTTCATTTATTGTTTCAGGATGTTTTAAATTTAAAAAATTTCCAGTAACATGTTGATACCACATCTCAAGTTCTTTTTTATATCTTCGTTTATTTAACCTTTTGTAATACTTATAACCACGTTTTATTTTTCTGGACAATGTTAATTTTATGCCAAATAAAATAAATGTATACTTTATTTTATTATAAGTTTTAAATTTAAAATATCCAAATAATGGCATATCTTTTTTAACATTATCAACAAAAATACAATATGTATCACACCACCAATATGATATAACTTTTTTATTTAAAAAGGACAAATCCAAAGATTTCAAAAATTCAGATACTGTATTTTTAAAATCGTCATACTTTTCTGTATTTTCCAATTCCTCATTCCATTTTTTCAGCCAGTACATTAATGCTTCAAACTGCTGATTCATTATTAACTTTGCTTGCTTTTCAGGTATCTTTTTACATATATCTGCAATTGTTAAATATGATTTTAACTGACACTCATAATATTTAATTCTATTGTCCATAAGAGAAGTTCCGACATTAGTTCTCCAATATACAACATATTCATCCAAAATCATCAAACGATCGACATCTACAATACACTGAATAAAAAATGAAGTATCATTAGCTACACGAAATTCATTAAACTGCTTATTATTTCTTTTTAGAAATTCTAAAGAATACATACCTGACCAACAAGTATCAGGTAAAGAAATCAAAAACTTAGCATCGGTCTTAAATGATAACACCTTGTTAAACTGATCTTTTGGAACAATACTTACTAACTCAGTCCAATTATGAATTTGAGTTTCTCTTGTTTCATCATCCAACACTTTTGCTCTAAATTTTACCATTTCAAGATTATTCTCTTTTAAGGTATGATATATTTTTTTATATATATTTGGGAATAAATAATCATCGCTATCTAAAAAGTGAATATATTCACCACTTGCAACACTTAGCCCCAAGTTACGAGCACTACCTGCAAATTTATTTTCTTGGCGTAAAATTTTTACACGGGCATCCTTTGAGGCATATGATTGTAATATACTATACGTGCTATCAGTAGAACCATCATCTACACATATAATTTCTATATCTTCTAAATCTTGATTAAGTACACTATCTAAACATTTTGATAGAAATCGTTCCTGATTATATACAGGTATTATAACAGATATCTTAGGCATTAATTCTTCTCCTTTTTACCCAAATTTGTACATTACACAATTGAATTAAATAATGCAAAGGCAAACATTTAAACACGAATGGTTTACCAATGTATTTATAGTATTGTTTCAAAAAAATCTCATAACTTCTCTGTTTATATATTTCATCTGCATTAATTGAAGCTAACCCTATAGCTTCCAGTCCTTCATTGTACAAAAATCTACCTACCTTATTATTTATAGATTTATCTTTTAAGGAATCAATATTGTATACCAAACCGCAAAGAGCCCAATTTATATAACTTTGCCTTACATCTTCATATTTATCAATACTAATCAAATAGTTTCTCAAAGTTTTAAAAGCCTCATAAAAATCTAACGGATACAAATAATTTGTACTTTGAGAATTTGTGGAATTACCGACTCTATAAGTGATAAGCTCTTCATTTATAATACTAATCCTTTCTGCATGGACTAAAGCCTTACAAGTAAAAAGCAAATCATTTGTTCTGTATAAATTTTGGAAATTTATATTATTTTTACTGATAAATTCTCTTTTAAACAGCTTATTCCAATTCCAATTTTGAGAAAAGCAAAAAATATACTTTGGCATATCTTTATAATTAAATACATCTTTTGAAGGGAGGTATTCTTGCACCAATGCTGACGGCATACTATTATATATGTTATCATTAACATTATAACTTCTAGCCGAACAAACAACCACATCAGAATCCGTAGCCACAGCTTTATTATACATCCGTTCACAAAAATCTATATCATAAAAATCATCACTGTCTATAAAAGCAAGATATTCCCCTTGAGCAACTTCTAATGCTAAATTTCTTGCACATCCTGCACCTTGATGTTTCTGTGAAAACACCACTAATCTGGGATCTTTTTTATAATTATTCAAAATATCCAAAGAGCTATCCGTAGAGCCATCATCTACACATACAATTTCTATATCCTGTAATGTTTGGTTAACTACACTATCTATACACTCTTTCAAATATTTTTCTGTATTATACACAGGGATGATTACTGATATCTTAGGCATTTGCTTTTCCTTTAATTTGTTTGCCCTACAGAGTAATAAATGAAGCCTTTTTGCTTAAGTCTTTGAGCATTATATTGATTTCTGCCATCAAAAATAACAGGCGCTTTCATAATTGATTTTATCCTATCAAAATCAGGTCGTCTAAACTCATTCCATTCAGTAAGCAAAAGTAGACAGTCAGTACCTTCTACAGCATCATATGATGAATTACAGTAAGTGATTTTTTCACCAAAATAATATTTTGCCGCTTTATAAGCCTTAGGATCATATACCTTTATACTCGCCCCCTTACCTAAAAGAGAATTGAGTATGGTTATGGCAGGAGCCTCACGCATATCATCAGTTTTAGGTTTAAAAGCCAATCCCCATACGCCTATTTTTATACCAGACAAATCATTTTCAAAATGGGATAAAACTTTATCGACAAATTTTAATCTTTGGGATTTATTTACATCATCAGCACAACGTATTATAGACATTTCACAACCATTCTCAACGCCTGTTTTAATAAGTGCCTTAACATCTTTAGGGAAACAACTTCCCCCATATCCTAACCCTGGAAATAGAAATTTATTTCCAATACGGGAATCTGTTGACATTCCAACCCTCACCATTTCTGCATCAGCTCCCACTTTTTCGCAAAGATTTGCGATTTCATTCATAAATGAAATTTTGGTTGCTAAAAAAGAATTAGCTGCATATTTTGTCATCTCAGCAGATTTCACATCCATTATAATTATTCTGTTTCCGGTACGGAAAAATGGAGAATAAATATCTTGCATAATTTGAGTAGCTCTATCAGAATTTGAACCTATAATTACTCTATCCGGTTTCAAAAAATCTTCTACAGCATTACCTTGTTTTAAAAACTCAGGATTTGATACAACATCAAAAGGGCAATCACTATATTTTTTAATTATTTCAGTAACCTTTTCAGCTGTTCCAACAGGAACAGTAGACTTATCTACAATAACTTTATAGCCATTCATATTCTGAGCAATTTCTTTGGCAACCCCCAAAACATATTGTAAATCGCAAGAACCATCCTCACCTTGAGGCGTTCCAACAGCAATAAAACAGACATCTGACACTTTAACTGCAGACGCTAAATCATCTGAAAATTTTAAACGTTTTTCATTTACGTTAGATTTAACAAGTTCTTCAAGCCCAGGCTCATATATTGGAATTTCTCCATTATTAAGTGAGCGTATTTTATCCTGATTATTATCTACGCAAATCACAGAATTTCCCATGTCAGCAAGACAAGCTCCTGCGACTAAACCAACATACCCTGTTCCTATTACTGTTATTTTCATTTATATTCCTTTCCATCATTATACTACAAACTGTTGTAAACTAAATCTAATTCTTCCTTGTGCTTTGCCATTGTTACCAAATCAGGATGTTTTTTCCAATATTCTTTTAAAAGCTCCGGCTGACAAGAAAGTAGAGTTAACTTATCAATAAAACTTTCTATACTACCTGCTTTAAATTTAAATAACTCACTCGCGCATAATTCAGAAGCTCCACCCAAGTCACTACACAAAACCGGTACACCAGACGCTACCATCTCTATTGCGACTTGGGGTAAATTATCCTCCCACAAAACCGGCACTATGCCCAAATTAACATTTTCTAAAATACTTGGAAGTTCCTTATGTGTATAGCCATCATAGACAATAATTTTATTAAAATCAACTAATTTTGATAATCTTTTTTTATGCAGTTTAGGCACAGCAAAAACAATATTTATATTTTTTGAAATATTTTTATCAAGTTTAGACAACGCGTCAATCAAAAAGAAAAACCCCTTATCTACTCTTTCATATCCCAAATAAGCAATAGTAAACGGTTTTGAATTTTGAGCTACAGAATGCTTCAACTCATTTTCTGCAAATTTTGTACCGATGTACAATGTCTTTACTATGTCAGGATTAACTCCATGTGCAATTATAATTTCTCTTACTCTATCTGATACAGCCAAAACACAATCTGCATACTTATTAATACATTCAATATTATGCTTGCGGAAGCGAAAATACTGTTCGGGTAACATATTTTTGGAAGCCCCCAAATACTTTTCAATCCTACCTTGATATACTCTGCAAGCTATACGAACAGGTAATTTCAAAAATTTAAAATTCTTACCAATTTTTCCATAGTAATAATTTTTAACCCGCTTATAATATTCTTTCTTGCTCGGCAAACTATCTGCGCATCTTAAACATTCTTTGCCACCATCAAAATCATTACAAACACATTTTTTATGATTTTGAAAATATTGCACCATAGGACAAATTAACTGATAATTGTGTAACGAAACAATAAAACGTGTATTAGGATACTTCTTTTTCAATTTCAACACATTGACAGATATCCCTTCGAAATTATTAATATGTATTACATCAAACTCACCATTCTCAATTATAAATTTATCTAAAAGTTCAACACTTTCCTCATCCTCAATATATTTTTGCGGATTCATAAACACAGCATAAGCTGGAGACATGATTGGAGAATTAATAATCTCAAACGACTTACATCTGTCCCCAAACATATTTACAGTAGAGTTTATATAAGCTTTATTTTTAAATGGATTATACTTCCAACCGGCACTTAAAAAATAAATTTCATACTCAGTGTTATTAACCAGATAATCAATCAAGTTACGTTGATACACATTAACTCCACCGCCTACATTATTCTCGTTATCAAATTGAACCCAATTATAGTACAATATTCTCAATTGCCAATCCTCACAATTTGTTTTCCGAATACAACAACACTAGCACTAGATGAATTTATTTTTACTGTAATAAGTTTTTTTCGTTTTTCTCTAATTGAACGTTTTTTCATTTGACTTTGATAAATTTTATGAAACTTATGTTGGTTATTTATCAAACACAAAACATTGCTTTTTTTGTTTTTCGAAAAGAAATACTCGCCCAACACTCCTGAATCATATAATTCTTTGAATTTTTTAGAAAACACCCCTATAAAATCTTGAACATATTTTTCATCAATCCTTAACATATTCGCAAAGTAAGCTCGATACTGAATCGTGTATATGTATTCCTGCATCTCTTTAGCTATATCCATACGTGACTTCATAAATCTTTCAACTTCATTATACTCATCGCAAATAGCATAAACTTTTCCTTTACTCTTAACAGATGAATTGATATTATCTTGACGATAATAAACGTAAGACTTTGAAGTGAGTACAACTTTTTCAGCACACATCATAACTTTGAAGTGAAATGATGTATCTTGATAACTTGCGCCTTTTGTTTCCAAAAACCTTATTCCATTATCTTCTATAAAATCTCTTTTATAAATTGCACTCCAAATTGAAGGATGTAATTTTAACAGGAATTTATCCTGAGAAGCATTAATTATTTTGTTAGTCTTTCGAGCCGGAATTCTACCTTGTTTAATAGACAAGTTTTTTGTTGTCCAATAATTATTCCAATCTGATTTTACTACATCGGCATCAAATTCCTTAGCCAAATTATACAAGTCCATAAACATATTTTTATCAGTAAAATCATCCGATTCCAAAATTCCAATATATTCACCTCTGGCATTATTCAATCCAATGTTCATCGAATGACCATAACCGGAGTTGGACTTATTTATAACCTTTATTCTTTTATCTTTTAATCGATATTCCTCTAAAATTTTCACACTGGAATCCGTAGAACCATCATTAAGACAAATAATTTCAATATCATCCAATGTTTGATTAATCAAGCTGTCTAAACATTCTTTCAAATATTTTTCTACATTATAAATTGGCACAAGTATAGAAATTTTCGGCATTACACAATCTCCTCGAATAATTCAATTGCTCTAAGAATTGCCTTATCCATATCATAGTATTTGTAGTCTCCTAAACGTCCCAAAAAATACACATTTTTCAGGTGTTTTGCCTCTTCCAAATACTTTTTATACAACACAGTATTTTCATCATTTGGTATAGGGTAATATCTTTCATTCTTCCCCAATTCAAAAAACTCAGAATATTCCTTCGCAATAACAGTTTTTTCAGACTTGTCGTTTAAATAATACTTGAATTCGTGTATTCTTGTAAAATCGTAATTACAAGGATAATTAACAACAGAATTTTTTTGGTAAAATTCTCTATCATATTCTTCAAACTTGAAATTAACACTTCTATAAGGTAAATGACCAAATTTATAATCGAAATATTCATCAATAGCACCTGTATAGAATACTCTATCAAAACTTCCTTTTAAGTCTTTATAATCTGTATTCAACCTAACCTCTATATTGGGATGCTCAAGCATATTTTCCACGAGTTTAGTATACCCTTCAAGAGGAATACCTTGGTATTTATCTTGAAAATATCTATCATCTTTACTTAAGTAGACCGGAACCCTTGCTGTAACAGCACCATCAACATCATTCGGACTTACCCCCCACTGTTTGGTTGTATAGTGTAAAAAGACTTTTTCGTATACATAATTTGCCAAAAACTTCAAATCAATATCATCCTGTTTTTGGAATTCCAATATCGGTACCTTTTTATTGTAATCAAATTTTGCTAAAAGTTTTTCCTCCAACCTTCTTGCCATAGACTGTGGGAATACATCGTAAAGCGTATTAAAGTTAAAAGGAATAGTTGTATGTATTCCATCTATTATAGCAACTACTTTATGCATATATTGATTGAAATCAGCAAATTGTCTAACGAACTTCCAAACCTTTTCACTACTGGTGTGGAAAATATGAGACCCATATTTATGAATCATGATCCCGTTATCATCTCTGTAATCATAACAATTTCCTGCGATATGCTCTTTTTTATCTATAATTAAGACTTTTTCATTCAAAACATTTGCAATCAAATTAGCCAATGTAGCTCCTGAAACTCCAGTTCCTATAATTAAATTATGCACCTGCTTCTCCTACACTTACAGAGTAATTATAATCATCACTAAAACAAGTCCAAACACGTGCCTGAAAATTGTACCCATTTTTAGTTTTGAACAAAGCACCTATTTGAAGATAAATTTCATCCATTACATTTTTAAATACAGAATAACAATAATTCATCAAAAAAATTATCATTCGACTGTCAACATTTGCGGGCATTTATACACCTTTCTAGCTCCTTAAAGGTAATAATGTAATCGAGACAATCTATCCATCCAGTTTGTTACTAAAAA
This sequence comes from Candidatus Gastranaerophilales bacterium, assembly GCA_944324175.1. Classification (GTDB taxonomy): domain Bacteria; phylum Cyanobacteriota; class Vampirovibrionia; order Gastranaerophilales; family Gastranaerophilaceae; genus CALUVH01. The sequence continues at coordinate 18,647 of CALUVH010000029.1, forward strand.
TACACAAGCTTACAGACAAACGTCCTAGTCCATAATAACATAAACAAAATATAAAACCTGACAAAAACGAAACATTATACTTTTGGTCCACAAATATTTATCATTAACATCCCCACTAAACTATGTCATACCGATAATCTAGGTGGTTCTACGAAATATTATTAATGTTACAATTCCTTAACAATACACGCATCAAATTGATTTTAAGCATAAAGTAAGATCTTTGTTGTTAAACCATTAAGACACAAAGGTCCTTTTGATTAATTATAAAATAACAAGGTAACAAAATTTATATTTACGGTATTTAAAAGATATTAGGAATTAAAATATGAAAATAAACGTAATAAAGACAAATATATTTAAAGATATTATTATCCCTGCGACTAAAAGAATGTTCAATT
>CALUVH010000030.1 GCA_944324175.1 Candidatus Gastranaerophilales bacterium
ACAGGTACTTTGTCTCAAGAGATGAGATTAGTTTCTAAAAAATCGGGTGAGTATAAGCCTGTTACTGTTTATACAGACCCTCTTACCGGTAAAAAAATTGCCCCTGATGTCGGGTGGTCTCATAATCCGGCTTCAGGTTTAAACGATATTTGAACGCTATTTGAATAATAATTAAAGGAGTTTTGAATGACAGTTGATAAAAAAAGTTTATTAAACTGGGTTGGCGGAAAAAGATTACTCCGCAAACGTATTGCACCGTTAGTTCCTACGGATATTCAATCATACATTGAACCATTCGGCGGTGCAGGTTGGGTTTTGTTTTATAAAGACCGTTGGGCTGATTTAGAGATATACAACGACCTTGACGGAAGATTGGTTAATCTTTTCAGGATTGTAAAATACCACCCGAATGCCTTAAAAGAAGAATTGCAGTATCTTTTAGGCTCACGTGAAATGTTCTTCCAATTTTTGAACGGAACTTTTATTACCGATATCCAAAAAGCCGCACAATTTCTTTTTTTAATCACCCGTTCATTTGGCGGTCGTGGTGATACTTTTGGAACTGTAAAAAAATCTAGTGGGGGAGCTTCAAAATCTCAACGCAATATTTTAACTAAAATTGATGCAATTCATGAACGCCTTGATAAAGTTATGATTGAGAATCGTGATTTTGAGAAATTAATCAAACAATATGACTTTGAAGGTGCTTTTTTCTATTGCGATCCGCCGTACACTTCAGGTTGCGGCTATGAAGTTACCTCTACCGCCGACTTTGACCACGAACGTTTAAGAGATGTTTTAGGTAACATCAAAGGACGTTTTCTGCTCTCATACGATGATTCTCCAAAAGTTAGGGAATTATATAAAGGCTTTGAGATGATTGAAGTTGAAAGACAGAACGGAATTAATAATCGTGAGGGTACTAGCAGGGCGAACAAGGTATATAAAGAACTGCTGATTGCTAATTACCCTATAAAAGAATTATTTAAAAATGTCTGACCCCATTGAAATCAAAATCGACAATAAAGAAGTTGAATCAAGACTCCTTGATTTGGCTCAAAGAAGTGAAAACCTGCGACCTTTAATGAAAAACATCGCAGGAATTTTCGCATATTCAACAGAAGAAAATTTCAAAGAAGAAGGTCGTCCGAAGTGGGAAAACCTAAAAGATTCAACAATAAAACAAAGGACAAAAAATAAACAGTGGCCGGGCATGATTTTGCAGGTATCAGGTCAGTTGGCATCATCTGTTAATACTTATTATGACAACGATTCTGCGGTTATTGGTTCAAATCTTGATTATGCAGCAATACACCAATTAGGAGGACAGGCAGGGCGGAATAAATCTGTTGAAATTCCTGCACGTCCTTACCTGCAACTCACCCCTGAAGATTTTGAAGAAATATTTGAAGCAATCCATAATCATTACAAAAATTAATTAGTTAGTTAAATATTGCCCACATGGCTAATTGACATGGGGAAATATTGTGATACCCTTAATGCAAGGGTTAATTATACTAATGGTATAAATAAGAAGTGATGAAAAAGTTTATAAATATAATATTTAAAATAAGTTTATTGGTCTGTTTACTTTTAGTAAGTACAAATTATTCAATAGCTTTAGATTATGAAAATGGACATTTTGAAAAAATTGATACAAATTTGTCTATAGGAGGTTGTCCCCTAACTTTAAAAGACGGTAGAGTATTAATTTTAGGTATAAATGAAAATTTTATATTCGATCCTAAAACTAATAAATTTAAGGAAACCCAACCAACACCGTTCGGATTTTCATATATTTCCAATGGTAAAATTTTTCCAGCCACAGTGTTAAATGACGGAACCGTTTTTATTATCGGGAATATTCTAGATCAGCCATCACAGAAATTTCAGGCAGAGCTTTATCATCCGATAAAAGATTTATTACTTAGAAATGAATTGCAAAATAATTATTCAATTTTGAGTATGAGTACTGAGAAACGAAATTCTGTTATTTATACACGTTACAAAGAGTACAGGCGTATGCCGGAAGAACAGAAAAATAAAATTTATATGCCGATTATAAAAAATAATCCGGAACTATTGGCTCAATATACTAAATATTGTACGCAAAGAGAAAAATCAAGATATGCATTATTATTTGATCCCCAAAATGAAACATTTGAATTTTTGGATAAACTAGACCCGTCATATCAATATACATCTGGTTTAATTCCTATAGTTAAATCAGATAATGAAATTTTAATTTTTGACTTAAATGGAGAAATTCAACTCTATAATCTTGCAAAACATTCTTTAAATAAATTACAATCATCCCAAAATTTTAATATAAAGAATATCATCCCAATGAGTAATAAAACATACTTACTTTTATTATATGGCAGTAAATATACATTATATGATATAAAAACAAATAAATACACAAATATTGAAGAATTTCCATTTCCTGAACGTAAAATGTCAGAAATTGTTAAATTAAATAACAGTGAATTAGTATTATTGGGGAATACAGCTAGTCAAGGAGTATATGTATATAATCTAATGAATAAAGAATTAAAACATATAACAAACTTTTTGTTTAGGCGATATCTTAATAATGATTTACCGTTGAGACCTATAATAGTCTCAAATAAACAAATGCTAATTTTCGGAGGATATAAAGATGAATATGGTCCGGGTTTATTTAATACAAGTCATCAAATATCTAATAAAGCAGAATTAATTAATTTACTGATAGGCAAATCAAAATTAAAAAATATGCAATATATACATGCAGGAAGTCGTAGTGTATTATTAAATGATGGCAGAATATTAATATACGGTGGAAATAACAACGAATTGTATGTGCCTAATGGATATAAAGATAAGGAGTAAAGTATGGTTTCAGAATTAGACAAAGTATCTATGGAAGTTGCATTAAGAGTTATGAATAGTCCTTCACAAACTCCACCTCTAATTGGTGAAATAAGTTATGGTGAACATATTAATATGAGTGATTTAGATGCTAGATTGATAGATGTTCTTGGAAATGAAAAAAAATTAATAGAGGCTGGTGCTAAAAATGGTTTAAAGCGCGGTGAGGAATTTACTATAGGTTCTCAACAATTCAGAATAGAAGCAGTAGAGAATAATTTACTCACGGGATTTAATGGAGCAATAATTAAAAATATTACAAAAGGTAATTTATCTTATGACGAGACAATTCTATGGGCAGATGGGTCAAAAGGGTTTAATAATATATTTACATCTGATAATTTAGCACAAACATTATTGGAGCTTGGAAACGACTGGGTAATAAATGATGCTTTAGGGATAGGTAGTGGAACTATCTTTCCTCAATTAGAAAACTTAAAGGACTTCGCGAATAATTATATTGCTCTAGGAGGACACATTGATGTAGGTATAGGACAATCTATGATGGGTGTTGGAATGTCCGCGCTTGCATTTACAAAAGGTTTTGAAAATATAAATTTCAGAACATATAGTGGTTGTCTCTCTTATGATTTATTACATACGCTAGAGCAAGATCCAGATTGGGGATTAAACAATTTGAATGGCTCAAATTTGCAATCCTTTACAAATGCTAATGAACCTTTGACACAAATGTACGAGCCAGTAAAGAGAGATAATAAAATTTATATGCTTGAAAACACAGATGCTAGTGGATTCGCTGCCCATGGTGTAGATACATATTTTAGTAAGGATAATAGTAGTGTTTCATATAGAGAAATAGAACATTTTGATAGGGATGCTTATCCTTTGTGGGATACAGAGCCTCGTTTTTCTTACGGAAAAGCAGAGATTGGCAATGGATTTGAGCTTAGTATAAATATTAAAATTGGGTCAAAACATACAGCGGCTAATTTGGCTAGCGATGTAACTAAATTTTTGGATAACAATGTTGATTGTTCGTTAAAAGTAAAAGATAATGATGCTGAATATAATGTATATAATAAACAAGATACTATTTATAAACTACAGTGTACAAATAAAGATCTTGATAACTATAATACTTGGTTAAAAGAAAGCAGTAGTGATGATGATGCTGTATTTTTAGATTTATCAAATAGCCAAAATCAAATCAAAGTACCTCCTAGTTTTGTTAAATCAACAGATATATCACATATGTATGAAGGAGTGAGTAGTGATTTGAAAGGTGAATATACAAATCCAGATATAAGACTGCCAGAAGGCAGTGATTTGCATTTGCCATCTCAAGGAAATACTGATGATCCAATAAAGTATGAATATACAACTAAACCAGAAATGTTATCCAATATAGAACAGGCATATATAGCTTTGTCTGAAAGAAATTATGAAAAATTTAGAGAAATTGTACTAAATAGAATGTCAGCTAGCGAAAAAGATCAAGTTCCAGAGTTATTCAATAATCCACGTTTGGCAGCAGAAATTGCGGCTCAACTTGCACAAAATTTAGGTAATATATATAGACCGGAAAATAATATAATCCCAAATTTTTCGACAGATGTATCTGCAAAAATAGTTAACATTGTATCAGGGAAAGTATTTAGTAAACCAATGGCAATCGATCTAGATGGTGATGGACTGAAAACAATTGATATTAATAATAGTGAAGTTTATTTTGACGTTGACAATGATGGTTTTAGAGAAAAAACTGGCTGGATATCAAAAGATGAAGGAATATTAGCTATTGATAAGGATGGTAATGGCAAAATTGATAATCAGTCTGAGATGTTTGGCTCGCCGTTGACAACGGGTTTTGAAGATTTAAGCGCTATAGACTCTAATGGCGATGGAATGATTGATGCTAATGATACAGATTTTGATAAAATAAGAGTATGGCAGGATTTGAATGAAAATGGAATAACTGACGAAGGGGAATTGAAAACTTTAGCAGAAGTTGGTATTCAGTCTATAAATACAACTGTCGCAGATGTTAATGCAATAGATAATAACAATATTATTACAGAAAAATCAACTGTCGTAATGACGGACGGGACTACAAAAGATTTGTATGATGTTGCAAATATTTATGATAATAGATTTTCTGTATACGGCGGCGAATATGCAATTGATGTTGATGTTTTAGAATTACCGTGGTTAAGAGGTTATGTAGATACAATGGATTTACAATTGGCTGCCTCTCAAAATGATGAATTAAAATCTTTAGTTAAAAACCTTGCAGGCATGAACAATACAAATGAAATCTATAATCAGTTTGATAGTCTTATGTCTATGTGGGTTGGTGAAAATAAAACAGGTATAGAAATGCAAAAAACAGTTCTATCTAAAATGTTAGGATTAGATCTTGAAAATTTGAGTGAATTCCAAGCAGATAATATAACAAATGCATACAATAATTTACGAGATAAACTGTTTGTCAATTTTGTAGCTCAAACATCAATTGGAAAAGAGTTTGAAATCAATTATGACTATAAAACAGATGCGTTAGTTTATAATAATAAGACTTATACTCAAATAGTCACCAATTTAGTGAATGATAACAATTTTATTGTTTCATATACATTAGCTAAAGTTTTGGCAGATATGGCAGCACTAGATATTAATAAATTGGTAAATGTTATTAAAGAAAAAGGTTATGGTGCTCATTTAATTACTTATCTTAATAGTGGGCTAAAATTTGTTGATGGCGACTTCCAGTATATAGAAGCGGACATGCCAAAATATGTTATATCTGCTGATGGAGATGATACTATTACCGGTGCAGATGAAGCTGATATTATTTATGGAATGGACGGTAATGATCTTATTTATGGTAATGGTGGTGATGATTTTCTTTCCGGGGGTAAAGGTAATGATACTTTATATGGCGGTGATGGAAATGACACACTAATTGGCGGAGAAGGTAACGATACGATTGAAGGTGGTGGCGGAAACGATACCTACATATATGAAGGTGACGGCAAAGATGTTATTTTAGATGAAAAATGGGTAAAGGTTTTAACTCAACAATGGACACAGAAAGATATTTATTCACAATTTGAGCCAGTATGGGTAGAAACAAGTAAAACCCTTGAAGATGCCGGAGATGATGTAATTATTTTTGAAGAAGGTATTACAGAAAAGGATGTAACAATTACAAAAAATGGTAATGATCTAATATTTAGTTTAAACGGTTCCAACAATACATTAACCATAAAAAATTGGTATGCAACACAGGAACAAAGGGTTGAGCAATTCGTCTTTGCGAATGGTACTGTTCTTTCGGATAAACAAATATTAAATATGGTTACTGATACCGCAGGAAATGATAATTTAATCGGAGATGCAAACGACAACTATATCATGAGCCAATCAGGTAATGATACGATAAGCGCAGGTGCGGGAAATGATATTCTTGTCAACCAAAGTGGCAATACGACTTATAATTTTAATCCTGGAGATGGACAAGATATAATTAGGGATTATGCAGGAAACGACACATTATCGTTGGGATTCAAAAGCAATCAAGTTTTATTTAAACGAGATAAGGGTGATCTTATATTTAAAATAAAAGATTCTGAAGATACACTTACTATCAAAGATTGGTTTATAAATGATAATAACAAAATTGAAAATATTCAATTTACAGATGGGGCAATGACCAGCCAACAGCTGATGATATTATTAACGGCAACGACAGGAACATCAACAAATGATATTCTAGCAGGGGATGATAATGATAATCTGATATATGGCTACGCCGGTAATGATTTTATAGAAGGCAAAGGCGGTAATGACTCAATAAACGGTGGCGCCGGTGAAGACATAATGAAGGGTGGAACTGGTAATGATATATATTATGTGGATAATATATATGATCAGGTTGTAGAATATGAAAATGAAGGTACAGATAAGATAGTATCAAGTGTATCATATGAATTGCCTAATAATGTTGAACAATTATCTTTGACTGGCACAGCAGATATTAATGCACGTGGTAATGACTTGAATAATGCAATATGGGGCAATGCAGGAAATAATATAATAGATGGTCATGCAGGTACAAATACGTTGTATGGTGGATTAGGCGACGATACATATATAATTAATGCATCAAATGCTAATGATAGAATTATAGAAAAAGCAGATGCGGGAACAGATACAGTACAGTCAAGTATTTCTTATACCCTAACTCAATCAAATGTAGAAAATTTAACTCTTACGGGCGAAAGTGACATTAATGGCACGGGTAATGCATTAGATAACTATATATTAGGAAATTCAGGTAATAACATATTAAATGGTGGAGCCGGAAATGACACTTTAGATGGCGGAGATGGCTCAGACACTTTAATCGGCGGACTTGGTGATGACACCTATATAGTTAATAATCAAGATACTACAATTGTCGAAAATGCTGATGAAGGTACGGATACAGTAATAGTTAGACAGGATTATGTATTACAGAATAATATAGAGAATTTAACATTGAATGATAGTGACGGTCATACTTTAACCGGCAATAACTTAAACAACACAATCAGAGGTGGCATCGGTGATGACACTATTATCGGAAAAGGTGGTAATGATATACTTATCGGAGGTTTAGGCAATGATAAATATTTCTTTAATATAGGTGATGGTGTTGATACAATAATAGAAAACGATCCTTATTTTGCGTATACGGATACGGTCGTTTTTGGAACAGGAATAAGTAAAGACAATCTTATAATTTCAAAGTCCGGTACCGATTTGGTTATATCAATAAAGGGTACCGAAGATAAATTAATTATACGAAATTCAAATATTGCGACTGCTGCAAGAATAGAACGTTTTGAATTTGTAGATGACAGTGAATCCGTAATTTTGAATTCAGATATTTATAACTTGTCTTCAGATATGAAAAATAACAGCGTATATTCTGAATTTGGTGGATTTTTCAATACAAGTTATAAATCAGGATCTGTTGATAAAAAATATAGTAATAGCGGTATATTAGAATCTGAAACTTATTATGATTTGAATTATAATGTAGAAAAAGAGATCAAATATATAGATTTCGATACAACTGTACGAAAGGATTATACATATAATCTTAATGGTACTCTAAATACCGTAAGTTATTATGAAAATGACATATTGCTATCAACTACTGAATATGTATATGATTCAAATGGTAATGTAGAAAAAGAATTAGTTTATTCTTCAAATTCGGATACTTTAACAAATACAATTTCATATATTTATGAGAATGGTAAATTAAAAGAGAAAGATAAATATATATCTGATACAGAAGTAATATCTGAAAAAACAATATATACATATAATATTAATTCTGGTAAATTATTAAAGGAACAAAGATATACTTCAATTGAAAGTTCTTCAGAGCTAAAACTTTCAGAAGAGAAAATCTATACATTCAATACAAACAATAAATTAACCAAAATTGTTACTAATGAGGGCTATGAAAGTAGCAACGGCTGGAGCACACGTATAAAAGAAGAACTATCATATTTATACAATGTTTCGGGTCAATTAATAAGAGAAATTACAAAAGAGGGTAGTACTGTATATATCGCCAATGAAGACGGAACAATTACAACACAGTGGCAGCCCCATACAAAAGAAGAAATAGCTTATACTTATAATGCATCCGGACGTATGTCCAGAATAACAACTAAAGAGGGATATTTAGATGTTGCTACAGGTAATTGGTTAACTCGTGAAAAAGAAAGAATTAATTTTATCTTTAATGATGATGGATTTGTAACAAGGAAAATAACAAATACAGGATACTTAAACGATGAAGATAATTCTTGGGATCTTATAGCGACAAGCGAGCTAAGATACAGTTACAATGAGGAAGGCATTATAACATCTATATCAAAATATGTTTATTCGGAAAATGCGTCAGGTAATTGGGTCGCAAATTTAGTAGATAAAGTCATTTATACATATGACGATAATGGTCGGATTATTCTCGCAGAGACATTTACGAATGGTTTACTAAGTGAGTCTATTAAATATGAATACACATATAATACACTTGATTATGTGACGATACAAAAAGTGTTAAAAGGAACGATTGTTAATAATGAAGTGTCCGAATATAATCAAATTTCAGAAACCGTTATAAAAAATTATAATGATAATTTAACTGGTACCGATAATAATGACGTACTAAATGGTGGAGTTCAAACTGACACATTATTAGGCGGTGCAGGTGCTGACACACTATATGGTGGCTTAGGAAATGATATTTTGAATGGTGGTAGTGGCGTTGATATTATGTCAGGTGGACAAGGTGACGATCTTTATTATGTAGATAATGAAAATGATCAAATAATTGAGTTATCTAATAATGGTAATGATACGGTAATTTCTAATGTTTCATATACCTTATCAGAAAATATAGAAAATTTGGTACTGGATGGTACGGGCAATATTAATGGAACTGGTAATGGATTAAGCAACTATATAGAAGGGAACGAGGCTAGTAATCTACTGCATGGAGGAATCGGTAATGACACTTTAATTGGCGGCAGTGGTAATGACATTCTATATGGCGATCAGAATAATGATGTTCTAATGGGTGGTGCAGGTAATGATACATTATATGGCGGTTCAAGTAATGATACTTATATATTCAGCAAAAATAACGGTAGTGATTTGATAGGTGATTTGTCAGGTTATGATACCATTTTGTTGGATGAAACAGTTAATAAAGATGATGTTGCTATATATAAAAACGGTGATAATCTAATAATTGATTATGGTGAAACATCAGGACAGGATAAAGTAACTGTATTGGATCATTTTAATTCTGATAGTGATAAATCAATAGAAAAAATAGAGTTAAGTGATGGCAGTTATATAAATATTGTAGATATCAATAAAATTATCCAAAATATGACGGCCTATGCACAAAATAATGCAATAGAATTCACCGGAATAGATTCAGTAAAAAATAATGCAGATTTAATGAATCTGGTTTCAGTAGCATGGCACAGTTAGTTAAAGCGGGTTATAAATAACCCGCTCTTTTATAAAAAATGAAGAAGATACTAATACTGGGATTGATAATAGTCATCCCACTAAAAACACTGGCAATAGATGTAACATATAAAGACACATTAAATAAGGCAATAAACAATTCCTTTGACTTAAAGATGTCAGCGGTGGATATCGGAATAAGCAAGGCACAATTAAAAGCTGTGCGTGCAGACCGGTATCCGACATTAAGTATGCAGTTTAATACCGAATATAATAAGGATTTAGCAGATGGAAGAGGTTATTATGCATACGCCGGTAACACCATGATTACACCTTATACGCAGTTTAGAGATATGATGTATTTGACTCTTTCGTATAATTTATTTGATTTCGGAATTCAAGGTAAAAAAGTACATATAGCCAAACAAGAATTGTCACAGAAAGAACTCTCATATAATTTGCAGTTAAAAGATTTAAAATTGAAGATTTTAGAATTATATTCCAAAGCACAACAATACAATAATATTGTAAATATGAAAACTGAAGTACTTTCATTATACAATAATATGTTTCAAAACAAAGAAAGGATGTTTAAAGCAGGTATAAATGATAAATTATCAGTGATGGATGAGGCAGTAAAAATCGCTAAAACTCAAAATGAAATAGAAAATTCAAAGTTAGAATTAAAAAATACCTTACAAGATTTATCATATTACACAAAGATAGAATATAATGATACAGGTTCTCTTAGATTTGGGAATATTGATGACTCTCCTGTCAAGGAGAATTATGCAGAAGTCAACTACGATGATTTTATAAAAACAGGAATAGAAGAAAATATATATAGCTTTTCATTTGATCCTTATTTAACAGAAGAAGCACAATACTATGATTTGGAAATAGAAAAGAAAAAATCAGAATTAAGTATTTTGAAACGACAATTATTACCCTCTTTTAAATTTTATGTAGGTTATTCTTTATACGGACAAAACCCGAATAATTACTGGTCATCAATTCAAGATGTTGGACAAAGAAGTTTTTTAGTCGGGATATCAAGTCAGTATGTGTTTTTTGATGGCTTTAAAAACAGAGCCAACCGTGAAAAAACAAAACTGGAAATAGAAAAACTAAAATTAGAAAAAGAAAAGAAATTGAGTGATCTGGAAAATAAATATAAAAAAAGTTATGAAGAATATGAAACATACAATGAAGAATTAGTTATTAATCAAGAATTATTAGCCACCGTAAAGGAAAAGTTAACAGCGGTAAATAGGCTAAATGCAAAAGAATTAGTAGAACAGAATGAACTTTTGTCGGCAAAAGCCGAACTATTAAACCAAGAATGTGAGCTAAAACAGAATATAATAAATATTACTGCTAAATTAGAAGAGTTAAAAATAATGTCAGGGGCAGATTTATGATACAGACGGGTTTGATAGCATTTGATATAATATGTAGAGTTAATAATATAAATATTGATTTAAGAGCCATAGTTCGAGAAAATGGTATAACAGATCAAGAAGTATCAAAAGAAGAATTACTTGCAATTGCTAAAAAGGCAGAATTCAAAGCAAAAGTAAAAACAATAGATTTCCCGAATACAAAAAAATACCCGTATCCTGCAATATTTATTTTAAAAAATAACACCTTCGGAGTCATTTTAAAACCAGATTTTGATAACGAAAAAGCTTTAATATTTATTCCGCAAGATAAAAGTACACAGGAAGTAACCTTTGATGAATTGACAGCTATGAGCACCGGCGAGATAATATTTTTATCTCATAAATTAATGAATGAACAGATAAAATTTGGCTTTAAATGGTTTTTTGTTGAAATAATGAAATACAAAAGAATAATAGCTGAAGTAATGCTGGGTTCATTTGTAGTCCAACTGTTTGGTCTGGTGACACCTCTATTTACACAGGTTATATTGGATAAAGTAATTGTTCATAGAAGTATGTCAACCCTTGATGTACTTGGAATTGCATTTGTTGCAGTAACAATATTTGAATTCCTTTTGAATTTAACAAGAAATTATATATTTATTCATACTGCAAATAAAATAGATGCTAAATTGGGGTCAAAATTATTCAATCACTTGTTTGCACTGCCTTTTGTGTATTTTGAGTCAAGAAAAGTTGGAAATATTATTTCGCGAGTACGTGAACTAGATCAGATTAGAGAATTTATTACAAATAAATCAGTGTCGGTAATAATTGACTTATTTTTCTCAACGGTATTCTTGATTGTAATGTTTGTATACAGCAAACTTTTAACTTTTATAGTACTTCTTATTGTAGTACTTATTGGTGTACTGTACGTAACAATGACACCTGAATTACGTTCTCGACTTGAATATAAATTTCAGATGTCCGCTCAATCTAATTCATATCTTGTTGAATCGGTAACAGGTATTCAGACCGTAAAATCTCTTTCGATAGAAGGTATAATGCAAAAAAAATGGAATGATTATCTCGCAAGATATGTAAAATCAGGATTTAATTTATCAGTAATGAGCAATTTTGCAGGGGCATTATCAGGATTATTTCAAAAGATGATGACAATAGCAATTCTGTGGATTGGGGTTACATTAGTAATAAAAAATCAACTTACAATTGGCCAGCTTATCGCTTTTCAGATGTTTGCCAATCAATTTACTGCACCGGTGATGCGACTTGTAAATTTATGGAACGAATTTCAGCAGGTGTTATTAGGAATAGATAGACTCGGAGATATTTTAAATAATCCTGTAGAAATAACGTCAAGTCGGTCTATAACACTACCAAAAATAAATGGATTTATTAGAATAGATAATTTGTCCTTTAAATATTCACCTAACGGAGTAATGGTTTTAAATAATATAAATTTGAATGTAAAAGCAGGGCAAAGTGTAGGTATAGTTGGACGAAGCGGTTCAGGAAAAAGTACAATAACAAAATTAATACAAAAATTATATTTGCCATTTGAGGGGACAATATACATAGATGAAGTTGATATACGGCAGATGAATCCTGTATGGCTTAGAAATAATATAGGGGTTGTTTTGCAAGAAAACTATCTGTTTTCAGGAACAATAAGGGATAATATTGCGATGCCCAAACCTGATGCGCCTATAGAAATGATTATACAGGCTGCACGAATTTCCGGAGCCCACCCATTTATTTCCGAAATGCCGGAAGGTTATGATACTGTTGTCGGCGAACGTGGTTCAACACTATCAGGAGGGCAGCGTCAAAGAATTGCAATAGCCCGTGCTTTAATAACAAATCCTAAAATAATCATATTTGATGAAGCAACTTCAGCTTTAGATTATGAATCAGAAAAAATAATAATGGAAAATTTAGATAGAATAAAACAGGGTAGAACAATGTTTATAATAGCCCATCGGCTTTCTACAGTTAAAAATTGTGATTTAATAATAGCTTTAGATAAAGGTCATATTATAGAATCAGGAACACATAATGAGTTGATTAATAAAAGGGGATACTATTATAATCTATATACACAGCAAGGGGCTTTAAAATGATAAAATTTATTGATAAGTTTTTGAAAAATGACACAGATGATAGTTACGAATTTTTACCGCTGTTGTCAGAAATAGAAGAAGCACCTTTAAATCCATTAGGACAGACAACATTTTGGATTATTGTTACATTAATATTTTTTACAGCACTCTGGTTATTCTTTGGAAAAGTAGATATTGTTGTAACTGCCAGAGGAAAGGTAATACCAGAAGGTGAAATAAAAATTATTCAACCTTTAGAAACCGGTGTAGTAAAAGATATTCTGGTAAAAGAAGGTCAATTTGTTCGAAAGGGTCAGACTCTTATTGAAATAGATACCTCAACAACTCAACCACAACTACAGTCTTTGCAGGCAAATTTGGATTACATTAATACAGAAAGGCAGAGGTTGAATGGCGAAACAGTAAAAGACGCGGCAAACTCTTATACTCAAAATGAACTTGCAAAATCGACTTATGCTGATTTAACAAACCAGCTTGCGGCAAAAAATTATGAAATCAAAAGGTTGCAGGAGGAACGAAATAATTATCAAAAGCAGCTTGTTATTAATTTGGACAAAGAACGCCGTATGGAAGAGGTTTCGGATATTATAGCCAGAAACGATCTGGATAAGGTTCGTGCTGAAAATACGGATTACAGAAGTCGAATTTCAAGTATAAATGAACAAATAAATAGTGTTCAAAAGGAAGCAGATTATATCCGTTCAAATTTTAGAACGCAAAATCTAACACAACTCGCAGATAGAGATAAGCAGGCAAATGAATTGGAAGCAAATATAAAAGAAATAGAATTTAAAAAAGCGCAACAAAATATAATATCCCCTGTTGATGGTTACGTTAATACGATGCTTGTGCATACTATAGGAGGGATAGTAACCCCGGCTGAAAAGATTATTTCTATTGTACCCGCAGATTCTCCTTTGATAATAAAAGCATCAGTTTTGGATAAGGATATAGGATTTGTAAAAGAAGGCATGCCGGTACAGGTTAAGATAGACACTTTTGATTTTCAAAAATACGGAATGATAGAGGGTAAAGTTAAAAAAGTTTCCAAAGACAGTGTAGAAGATGAAAAGCAGGGACTTGTATATGATGTGTTCATAACGCCGGTGACTAAATCATTAATGGTTGATGGCAAAGAACAGCCAATATCGACAGGAATGGGATTATCTGCTGAAATAAAAACTGGAAAAAGAAGAATTATTGAATTCTTTATATATCCTATTATAAAATACTGGTCAGAGGCCGTGTCGATTAAATAGAAAGGTAATTTAGTAAGATATTAAGTCTATAAATACAGTATTTGACTGGAATGCTTATGTTACAATAATTTTATGAAACCTATAAATTTAAAAAGTCTTATTGATATATACGAACATAATAAATTAACCTATTGCTCAAAAAATGGATATTTTAATTTTTGTGGCAATGAGCTTAAAATTGTAGATATTGAAACTTTAAAAAAATTTATATCAGAAATAACCTCATATAACGTTCAAATTGCATTTTTTAATGACTTTTATTTTGGTTATTCTATTCCGCAAATAGGAAAGGAATTTGATTTATTGAGATTTACAGACAATAGTGTTTTAAATATAGAGTTAAAAAGTGCGTATACCCCAAAAGTTGAAAAACAGCTCATTAAAAACAAATATTATTTAAAATTCTTGGATAAGCAAATGTATTTATATACGTATGTGGCGCAGGATAATACTTTATGGAAATTAAATTACAATGATAAGCTAATAAAATGCGATTTCCAAGAAATAGTTAGTATCATTGAAAAACATATAAATGAAAGCTTAGTAAAAGAAGATCCGGATAAGATTTTTATTCCCAGTAGTTATCTAATATCTCCATTCAATAAAACACAAGAATTTATTAATGGTGAATATTTTTTAACTCAAGAACAAGAGGAAATTGAGAAAAAAGTTTATCAATCCATTTTGGATGGTAAAAAATCTTTTTTAATAACGGGGAATGCTGGAAGCGGAAAAACCTTATTAACATATCATTTAGCAAAAAAATTCATAAACGAAGGCAAAAATGTGGGAATCATTCATGCTGCCAATTTGAATTCGGGACATGTTTGTCTTCGTAGTAAATTTCAATGGAATATTGAACCAATAAAAAATTGGAATTTGATTTTTTCTAAAAGTAACCCTTATTTAATTGTAATCGACGAAGCTCAACGTTTAAATCATAAAGGACAATTTGCTAATTTAATGCAAAAAATTAATAATGTAAATGCAATTGTAATATTCAGTGGAGATAGAAATCAAATATTAGGAAAAAATGAGGGTTGGTCCCTTAATAGTAATTGTGAGGAACATTTTGAGTTGACAGGTAAAATAAGAACAAACAAAGAATTAGCAAATTTTATAAAAGTATTATTGGATTTAAAAAGAAAACATCATATGAAAGTTTCAAGTCAGAATATTAATATTACTTTTTTTAATGATGTTAAAGATGCAACACAATATATTTGTTCTAAACAAAACGAATATAAATATATATCATATACGCCTAATAATGCAAGATATTCCCCGCCGTGTGAAATTCATAAGTACAATTTTATTTGGGCTGAGACTTCTCATCAAGTAATTGGGCAAGAGTTTGAAAATGTAATTGTTATTATGGGACGACATTTTTATTACGATAAAGATAATTTATTACGTGCATATAATGTACAACATAATCCGTATTTTACTTTAAGGATGTTTTTTCAACAAATAACAAGAGCAATAAATAAATTAGAAATTGTCATAGTTGAAAACATAGAATTATATAATAATATAATGCAAATTTTTGAATAAAATCATCTGTTTAAATACTGTAAATTTCTATTAATTTTAGAAAAAGTACAGGGCATTTTAAGAAACTTTAGAAGTAACTCTACCAAAATTCCTAAACTGTCTGTCACTTCCTCGCAAAAACGATACTCAATCATTTTTTCGGCAGAGTAAAAATCATTATGTATAATTTTTATGATAATATAGATATATGGAAAAAATTTATAGTTTATTAAATAAATACGCACAATCAATTAATGAATGTAATCTAGAACTTGCAAGAGAAATATGGGATAGTGAAGATTCAATCTCTTTTATTCATCCGCTTGGCTATGAACATTCTTTTGAGGAAATTAAAGAACATTTTTATCTTGGTATCATGGGAAATTTGTTTTCAAAGAGAGATTTAAAGATAAAAAATGTTTCGGCAAAATTTTATGACAAAGCTGCTTTTTTAGAATTTAGCTGGGATTTTTACGCTGTACAAAAAGAAAACGGAGAAAAAATCCATACTCAGGGGCGTGAAACACAATTTCTTGTTTTGCGGAACAATGAATGGAAAATTAGCAATATTCATTATTCGCAAGAACCCATCTTATTATAAAATAAATTTTATAATTTTCAATTAATACGAAACTGACACAAAACTCGGAAATGTATTAATTATATTTTACAAAGTAATGGACAACATTACCATATATCGATATTATCTGCATCATAGAAATTCACATCTAATGTTTTTTCACGTTCTCTCTTGGCAAAGAACATATCTGCTTTATCTCGTTTGTCCTGATATTTTTCTTTAGAGCATAGACTTATATATACTCTTTTTATTTTTAAATTTTTACTTATGGCATCAAAGATATGTTTGTCTTTTTTATCAAGAGAATGTCCATGAATAAATAAAACACCTTTAATTTCGTTTAACTTTGAATAACAATATGAAAGATAAGCATTGTTTTCTTTTAGAATTTTGTTTAATTTATTTTTGCTACTTCCCTCTGTTACTATTAAAGGATATTTATCGTTATATATATTCTCTTTTATTATATCCATTAGGTATCTCCCATCATTTTGTGGTTTGCATATTAAACCATAATCCTTTTTATAAATATGTAAAGCACCATGTAGATAAAAAACATTCTGTGTTTCTTTTTGTTTCCAAGCAAGTTCATTGTAGTATGGTCTAAACCCATCATCCATTTTAAAAATTTCACTGTTGGGGTATCTTTCCAAAAAATCATCTCTATTAAGTAAAACCCAGTATAAAAGGCAATCATAATTTAAAGTAAAAATTTTATAAAAATTTGAAAGAAAAACTAAAGTTTTAAACATTCTATCTTTTTCTATATCATTTTGTGATAAAGGATGAATCTCTAAAATACGATTGATTAATTTTTCTCGTAAGTTAATAGCTTCTTGATATAATCTATCACTTGTAGTTAATCTACGATCATAGGCTTTTAAGAGCTGTGCTGAACTTTCTATCTTTTTTATAATCACTTCAAAATCAGAGGTATTAAATGTTTTAAAAATTTTTTTTATATAAAAAGGAATACTAGGAGAATCTAATAGACTAGAATAATCAAATCGCTTTTCATCAAAAGCCATACTAAAACCATTTCCAAGCAATATATTTCTTTGATAGTCTTTAGTTCTAAAAATAGCGTCTTCAAATTCAAGGATTTTCCCCATTATACCTCCTAAACCTGAATACAAGAATAGCATAATATTACAAAAATTATATACTTTAATTTGATGAAAATTTGCAAAAGATAAAATGACAAAAATTTTGAAAAAATTCAGACTTCAAGTTGCCCAAAATAATCAAACCATGTGGAACAAATAATCAAACCATGTGTTCTTTTACAAGGACAGTACAGAAAAGAGGAACCTGTATGGTTTGACAGATATCATTGAACAGACATTGCAGGAATTTGATTTTTTTGAACTAATAGGGGTGTGTTTCAAATATATCTTGATTTTTTTAGTCGGAAATCGCTAAAAATGAAATTCCTGAACTGGCAAAAAAGTCCGATTACTGTCCGTCAATGTCTAAAACAAGACAGTGTCTCAAAACCTTAAATGGCGGGAATTTAGACACAGTTCAGGAATTTTGGGACAGGACAGTGTTAAAATTTTTTTCAAAATTTTAATTTTAGCTGGAAATTTATTCTAATTTACTCGGAAGTATAAATATATGAAAATTAATAAAAGTCGAGATATTTTTCTCGACTTTT
>CALUVH010000031.1 GCA_944324175.1 Candidatus Gastranaerophilales bacterium
GCGTTGAAGCCGTACAAAATATTAAAGTTAAAAGTGCTGAGGGTGAGTATCTCGACAGCGTTGCTATGAGTGTTGAAGAAGTACCGACTTTTGCGGTAGATAGGATTGCATTAAATGAATATTCTTGATTATAAAATTGAGGCGATTAGGTATGTACTGCCTTATTTGAGGGCTAATGAAGATATCGTTACACTTCTAAAAGCCATCGGAGATGTGTTTAACAACCTTCAAGATGCCATATTATACCTTTTAAATTCTTTGGAAATTAGAAACGCGCGCGGTGTTTGGCTCGACTACATCGGCTCAGAAATTGGCGCCCAGCGTGATGAAATGGATTATGGAAATTATTTCTGCGTAAATAGATTACATATCAATCAGGAAAAAATGTTCTACTTCATTTCCTCAGGGCTTAACCCTCAAAGCCCTTTGAGTTTGGACGACGCTGAATTTATACAAAAAATTCTCGCCTATATCGGTGCTAATAGATCTTGCGGTACTCGTAATGAACTTATTGAAATTATAAAAACTATTACTAATGCGCAAAAGGTTATTATCACCAAAGTCGAGCCGTGTGTTTTGACGATTAACCTCGTCGGGCAGGGGATGCTGCTTACGCAAAATACTATTAACTACATTCAAAATGTTGTGACTGATGGCATTTATATAAAGGAGATTAAAGTAAATGACAAAACCTACAAAAACAACGATTAGTATACCCGAAGCTTTCGCTATCAACGGTATAAAAGCTGATTTCGTCGAGGATAAAATTCAAAACGGATTTGACAACATCAACCCCGATGTCCTCGCAGGTGATAATTTGAATAAATTTATCGACGATACTTACAAGGGGTTGAATTACTCTATCAAGGGAGTTTGTGATCTTTATACAAGCTGGGCTATGTATGACGAAAATGAAACTTACAGCAATAAAAGTATTGTATATGATTTCGATGAAGATAATTCACTTGTACTATATCGCTCATTGCAAAATGAAAACTTGGGACATGTAACCTCAGAAAGCGACTGGTGGAAAGTCGTTAAAGACCAATCAAAAGCCAATACTGATATGGATAACCTTACAGAAACAGGGAAAAATGAAATAACTTCATACGCCTTTCCAAGTAGCAGATATGATGAGTTGGAGCTTATGCCGAGCGGACAAACCTACACTGCTCCAGCTGACGGTTGGTATTGTATTGGTAAATTAATTGGTAGTGTAAGCGCGGTTAATTATGTCGATTTACATAATACAAGCAATGGAATTGTAAGTACTTTGCAACTTACAAGTGGTGGCTCCAGTAATGCTCTTAGAGGGTTTTTGCCTGTTATGAAGGGAGAAATTGTAAAAGTCAGTTACAATATAAATGGAAATACAGAATACTTTAGATTCTATTATGCGGAGGGGGTTAAGGAATGACAAATTATTATATCGAAAATGATAATAAATTATTGATTTTTAGTGCTGATAAAACAGTGTTAAAAACAACATTAAAACATATCCCTGACTTACAAGGTCTGGAAATTAAAGAAACGGAACGTCCGATTGCTATGTTAAATAATGAATATGTCTTTGCTGATACTGATGAATATTTACAAGCTCAGGCACAAAATGAAGCTCAACGTATCGCATTGCTTAATCTTACCGCCGCTGATGTGGAAAGAGCTATATACAAAGCAAAGGGAATGGATTTTGAGGATATCATCGCATACCTTGAAGCGCAACCGCTCTCTGATGACGGACAACCCGTAGTTGATATTAAAGCCTTGAAAATTGAATTAAAGGCAAATTATTTCTATAGAGGTAATCCCTATGTTGAAAAAATAGGACAACTGCTCGGGTTTACTGATGAACAGCTTGACTCGTTCTTTGAGGATGGCGATTATACAAAATTGCTTGAAGTCTAATCGGATAAATGTTGTGAATAAAATTATTATAGGAGAATAATTATGGATGAAAAAATTAAAAATGGATTAAGGCTTGAACTTTTGAATTTGGCTGAAAATGTTACTGAGGATACTGTAAATTCAGTGTTTAAAATGGCGGAGCTTGCCATTCAGTTGAGCGAGAATAAAATTGATGACGCTATTTTGCCTGTGCTTCCCCCTGTAAAAGATTTTATTATGGGATTTGTTGATAAAATCGACGGTGTTGCAGAATAGGTATAATCTCCTTCTTTTTTTACTAGCTAATATAAAACACAGGGCGGACCGAGTTTATCGGTCCGCCTTTTTTTCGTTATTGAAGATTTATGTATTTTTTCGCACAGTCAAACATCGTGTTTACGAGTGCCGCATTAGCGTTGGTATTCATCCCGTTTATCTCCAGTACTTGGCGTAGTCGTTTTTCCCATATCGCGTAAATCTCATCTTTACCTAGGTCAAGAATTTGACCGATGAGTTGTAATTCCTTGAAATCTATCGGGATTGGCAGGGCGCCTCTTAGAATATCGACTATTTCAAGTCGCTTTTTGCGAGGAAATGCTTTTAAAAAATTCACAACTGTAATTTTCTTTTTTGTGATTCCTTGTTTTATCATCTCTACAGATTCATCTATCAGAATTGGCTCTTGCGGTATTTTATATTCCTCAAATACCTCTGGTTCTATCTGCATTACTGTTGCAATTCTTTCAAGGGTTGTACTGCGCGTTGAAAATGGTATTGTGTCATCAATCAGATTATATACATAAGATAGCGTTACTCCTATCATTTCTGCAAAATCCTTTTTGTGTAGCGCGTTTTTTTCTAAAAATTTCGCTACTTTCTCTGAACTCTTTTCTTGTACTATCGGTTTATTTTTTGTATTCATAATTTTATCCTCACTTTGAGCTTTTGCATTATTAAAATAATTTTTATTTATCTTTTTGTTAAGCGTAACTTTGGTAAACCTAAACGGTAATATATATTTAAGTTAAAATAATAACTATAAAGGGTAATAAAATTATGAAATTAATAGTAGGATTAGGAAATATCGGAGATAAATATTGCTTTACGCGCCATAACGCTGGTTTTATGGTTGTTGATAAAATGGCAGTTTTGAATAACCTTACGTTTAAAAATGATTCAAAATTGAAAAGTTTAATAACAAAGTTAAGGCTTGCAGGTGAAGAATTCCTTCTTATGAAGCCTACTACTTTTATGAATTTATCGGGAGAAGCTATACGTGTTGTTGTTGATTATTATAAAATCAATATCAACGACATTTTGATTATTTACGATGACATATCTTTGGATTTAGGAAAAATTCGTTTTCGCGCAAGTGGTTCTGATGGAGGTCATAATGGTATTAAATCTGTTATTAAGCATTTGGGTACAAAAGATTTTGCAAGACTAAAAATTGGTATCGGACCTCAGCCTAACATGCCTTCTGAAAATTTTGTCTTACAAAATTTTTCACATGAACAGCTTGATATATTAAAAGATGTTATTAGTAAATCTGTTGAAGCTGTTGAATTCTATTTCGATAACGGTATTGAAAAATCACAAAATAAATTTAACTAGGCAGGTTATTAGCAAGAAATAATTTTATTATACAATTATAAAAAAAAGGAGATAAAATGAGTATTCAACTAGCAGAACAATTTGAAGAAAATGAGCAGTATCAGGAAGCTTATGAGGAATATAAAAAATCTTATGAAAAAAGCCCGAAGGATTTGAGTATTCTGGAACGACTCGGACATATTGCAATGGTACTGGATAAAAAGGATGAAGCAGCTGAATATTATTCAAAAATACTTGAATTTGATGCTACTAATCCGACAGCTTATGAACAGTTGATGGATATTTATATTTCGACGGATAAGTATAAGTATTATATCTACCGCGGAAATCGTCACTCGATTGAACATCAACTTGAGCATGCGATAAATGATTACAAAAAGGCTTTGGCTCATACACAAGATGAAAAGCAGATTGTTATGACAAGATTTACTATAGCTACTTTGTATGAGCAAACTAATTCTCCTATGAAGGCTATTGATGAATATTTGAAAGTTCTTGAGTATGAAGAATCGCATGAAGAAATTTTCTTGAAACTGGCAAACCTTTATCTCAAAGAAGATGCTCAGACAAGTGCTATTGATATTTTAGAACGCGGAATTAAAAAAGGTTATACGAGTTCTAAGATGAAAGAAACTCTTTCTCAATTGTATTTGAAAAACGGTCAGGCTGATAAAGCAAAAGAATTGACTGATGATGAATTGTTTAAAGTAAAATGTATGTTTGAGTTGGACGAAATAAAAGAAGGATACAGTGAATTAATTAAGTTAAAAGAAAAGTACAAAAATAAGGCGCAATATCACGCATTACTTGCTCAATATTATTATTTGACTGAAGATTATGATAAAGCTCTGTTAGCAGTTAGTGAGTATGATAAGTACGAAAAAAACAGCCCGCTTATTTACCAAATGCGTGCTATGATTTATGAAAATAAAAATGATGATTTCAATGCCCATGTAAATTGGGGTAAATATAACTTGATGCGAGGTAATAAAGATGTTGCGATAAATGAATTTTTGAATGCAGATAGGATTAACGGCAAAGACGCCGATCTGACAGCTAATCTTGCTGCGTTATTGGAAGAATCAGGGGACAGAGTACATGCTATGGAATTTTACGAAAAACTTTCTCAGCTTGAACCAAATAATAAAATTGCCCTCGGAAAAGTCTCCGATTTTAGAGAAAGTATCGGCGATTACAGAACACAGCTTGATTGTCTGGAAAAACTTTATGAGTTAGATAATAAGAATACAGTTGTTATTAAAAAGCTTGCAGAAACATACGAAAGACTTCGAAATAAGCCTGCTGCTATTGAATTCTACAATAAGTATATTGAGCGTGCTCGCGGTTTAGATGACTATGAAAAAGTTAAGGCTAAAATTGCCAAACTTGAAAATACAAGTATGGAAGAAGACCAAGGGCTACTTGATAAAATTATGAGCTTTTTTAGCAAAAATAAGTAAAGCACGAGGAGTACTTTTATAGCTAAAATCAGGTTATTTCTTTTTGGCTTCAATAATCAAGTCATATCCCAATACATCACATATCAGTTGCATTTCTCTTAGGCGTATGCTATTCCGATGTATTTTGTTTGCAAATGTTGATTGGGGTATGTTTTCTCGCAATCGTTCTGTTAGAAGTTCTAGCAGTTTCTTTTGCGAAATTCTTTTACGTGCCAGTAATACCTTTATAATTTCTCCGTTTTCCCAACCTGTTATTATCATTTACTAATTATATGATATTGACAAAATCATGCAAATACTATAATATATATTGCATAATTAAATAATTATTTAATTATGCAATATATATTAATAAAGGAGAAGTTATGAAAAATTTTATCAAAGATGTTGTGAAAGAAGTGGGTTTTAAATTTGAAAATTATGCAAGAGATATTTTTGCATATCGAACTAAATTAAGTAAAGCTTTTACTTTGTCAGAAGTTTTAATAACGCTTTCAGTGATAGGTGTGGTAGCAGTTCTTGTTTTGCCAACTTTTATCAATAGGACGATGAAAAAAGAGTATTCAGTAGCATTGCGAAAAAAATATGCAGAGTTAACTCAAGTTGTGCGTCTTTCTGTTATAGAAAACGGTGAGATGTCAACTTGGGATTGGTCTTTAGATTATGATAAATTTGTACCGAGATATCTGTCACGTTATATAAATTTGACAGGTTGTGAAAATTGTTGGTCCGTAGCTGATCTTCCAAGACATTTTTGGTTCGAGCAGTCTGCCCAAGCCGCACCTTCTCCTAATCATTTTAGTCTTACATTGGAACAGCAACAGACATGCTATATGGGTGGTTCTGTGGATCCAGAGATTGCAGCAGGTGGTAATTGGGGAAGTGATGTATGTCCTACTGTTATCCAGTGGTGTAAAGATGGAGATCTAGAGGGCTATTTTGCTATGGATGTTTATTTGACTTTGGATGCTGATACTTGTCAAACGTACTTGAATGGAGGGTTTTCATCAGTGAAACCAGCAGATGAGCCGGAAATTGTTTATGCTTTACCTGATGGTTCTCAAATGGGATTGTATAAGCAAAATAACAAGTCTGTCTTATTTATATATCTTGACGTTAATGGTGAAAAAAAGCCTAACAGATATGGTGTGGATAGGTATTTATTGACTATGTCTGGAGGAACTATCACGTTTTGGGGTGAAGGAGAAAGTGATTTGGCTTCTGGCGATTATGGATGCTCGGCAGACGGTAATGGTTTTTACTGCGGAGCATTATTAAAGAAAAACGATTGGAAATTTGACGATAATTATCCGAAATTTTAAAAATTAGTGATAAAAAACTTAAAAGGCGAGATTGTTAATCTCGCCTTTTATATATTGCTTATTTTATTATTGTAATAATTCTGAAGTATCTTCAATCTTTGCTTTCGAGCGACGTTTGGTAGCCTTTTCGCAAGTGATTTTGTCATCCACAAGAGTAAGACGAAGAGTGTCACCTGCAGAATATTTACCTGAAAGAATTTCTTCAGCGAGCATATCCTCAATCTTACGTTGAATTAAACGTCTTAGTGGTCTAGCACCGTAAGCTTCAGAATATCCGGCTTCTGCCAAATGATCTTTAACTTCATCAGTTACTTCTACAGACAATTCACGTTCTGCAAGTCGTTTGAATAAATCTTTTAACATCAAATCAACAATTTGTCTGATTTCTTCTTTATTCAAGTGAGCAAATACGATTGTTTCATCAATACGGTTTAAAAATTCAGGTCTGAACGCTTTTTTCATTTCTTCAGTAACTGTTTCTTTAAGTTTTTCGTATTTGTCTTTGCTTTCATCATTTGACGTTGAAAATCCCAGACGAGATGTTGTGGTTATCATGCTTGCACCGACGTTAGATGTCATGATGATAATTGTATTTTTGAAGTTGATATGTCGACCTTTAGAGTCTGTCAAACGCCCATCATCAAGAATTTGCAACATAATATTAAATACATCAGGGTGTGCTTTTTCAATTTCGTCAAACAATATAACAGAGTAAGGCTTTTTACGAACGAGTTCTGTTAAGTGACCGCCGTCATCATAACCTACATATCCTGGAGGTGAGCCAATGAGTTTTGCTGTCGAATGTTTTTCCATGAATTCTGACATGTCAACTCTTATCATATTATCTTCCGAACCAAATACAGCTTCAGCAAGTGCTTTTGCTAATTCAGTTTTACCAACACCGGTAGGACCACAGAATATAAAACTTCCAATTGGTCGATTAGGTGATTTGAGACCTACTCTTGCACGTCTAATAGCTTTTGATATAGCTACGACAGCATCGTTTTGTCCTATAACTCTTTCATGCAATGTCTTTTCCAAGTTGAGAAGTCTTTCACTTTCGCCTTCTGTAAGTTTAGTTACGGGAACTCCTGTCATTGTAGCAATTACCTCAGCCACGTTTTCTGCTGTTACAGTTGGCTTGTTAGCTTCGTGTTCTTCTTTATAGCGTTGAGACATTTCACGAATTCTATCTTTTAAGTCAGCTTCTTCATCGCGAAGTTGAGATGCTTTTTCAAATTCCTGATTTCTTATTGCGTCCTCTTTTTCTTTTATTAAAGCGCGAAGTTCTTTTTCCATTTCTTTTCCTTCTGGAGACAAAGTGGAAACTTTTAAGCGCACTTTCGAAGAAGCTTCATCGATTACATCGATAGCTTTATCAGGTAAAAATCTATCAGTTATGTATTTGCTAGACAGTTGAACAGCAGCAATGATTGCTTCATCTGAAATATTTAGTCCGTGGTGTTCTTCGTATTTTGGTTTTAAGCCTTTTATAATTTCTATAGATTCATCTATTGAAGGTTCGTCAATAATTACAGATTGGAATCTGCGTTCAAGAGCTGAGTCTTTTTCGACGTATTTTCTATATTCGTCCAAAGTCGTTGCACCGATTACTTGGATTTCCCCTCTAGAAAGGGCAGGTTTTAATATGTTTGCTGCATCAATAGCACCTTCAGCAGCACCGGCTCCAATGAGGGTATGCATTTCATCAATAACCAAAATTATGTTTCCAGCTTGACGAATTTCATCCATGATTTTTTTGAGACGTTCTTCAAACTCACCACGATATTTGGTACCTGCAACAAGTAATCCCATGTCAAGTTGGATAACTTTTTTGCCATCGAGAATATCAGGGACTTCAGCATTTACAATACGTATTGCAAGTCCTTCAGCTACAGCGGTTTTGCCGACACCGGGTTCACCTATAAGTACAGGATTGTTTTTTGTACGTCTTGCAAGAATTTGTATCACTCTTTCAATTTCTTTTTCTCGTCCGACGACGGGATCTAGTCGTAATTCTTGAGCTGCGAGAGTTAAATCGCGTCCAAATTCATCCAGACTAGGAGTTTTTGTCTTTCCTCCGGAACTTGAAGATGAACTTGAAGAACCGGATGAAACTGTTTGAGGTTTTGATTCTCCAAGCATTTTAACTACATTACTTCTTATTTTATTAAGATCTACACCGAGGTTTTCTAGCACTCTTGCAGCGACTCCTTCCCCTTCTCTGATTAACCCGAGAAGTAAATGCTCAGTGCCTATATAGTTGTGACCGAGTTGCCTTGCTTCATCCCAAGATAACTCCAGAACTCTTTTGGCTCTTGGTGTAAAAGGTATTTCTACAGCTACAAACCCTGAACCTCGACCGATTATTTTTTCTACTTCAGCTCGTGCATCTTTTAATGTAACTCCCATAGACTTGAGGGTTTTTGCAGCTACACCGGTACCTTCTCCAATAAGTCCCAGTAGGACTTGTTCAGTACCGACAAAATTATGTCCGAGTCTGCGTGCCTCTTCTTGAGCCAGCATTATAACTTTTATAGCTTTCTCCGTAAAACGTTCAAACATTGGATGACTCCTATACTCTACTTCTTATTATATAAACATTATACACAAAAATTAAAAACATTCAAGGGTAATCTTTAAAATATAGCGGTATATTTTTGCTTTTGCGAATATAAATTCAAATATTAAAAAAAAGTAGTTGACAATATTTTTTGTTTTGATACTATAGAAAATGTGAGCGGGATACCCCGACTAAAAAGAAAGGCAACAGCCAGTATACATGCTCCCATCGTCTAGAGGCCTAGGACAACACCCTTTCACGGTGTAGACGGGGATTCGAATTCCCCTGGGAGTACCATATTAGAGGCGACATTTGGTCGCTTTTTTGTTGTGTTGATTAATAGGTTTTATTTATATTGGACAATGCAAACTCTTTTACTAAATAATGAAAAAATAACACTCTTTACAAAATTTTTTCTTAGTATAAAATAAAAGTATGATTAAACAGATTCAATACCGACGTATATGCAGAGATTTTATGAAAGGCTTGTTTATATAATAAGGCTCAGTGTTATGTCGTTGAAAATATTAAGCAAGACCTTTAAAAAGACGGAAGGTCTTGTTTTTTGTTAACAAACGTAAAAAATACCCTTTAAGTAAGCAATAAATATTTTTACAGTTTTTATGAAATAAAAGGAAAGGTAAATTATGAAAAAAGAATTGCGACGAAACTCAATAGTAAAGGCGAATGCTCCAATCGTCAAATTGCAAAATTTAATTTGGGGCTTGTAGTACACGTATTGAGGCGGATAATTTACCGCAGAAGGTTAGGATAAAATGATACCCAATATAACAGCAAGTTCAGTATATTCAGTATTAGGAAATAACAGTTCATTAGTACCCCTCGCAGCAAAGGATGTTGCAAATAGTTTAGGATTAACTGCCGGTTCATACATAACCGGTGATAAATTAGAAGGGAAAGATAGATTCTTAGATGAGTTTGGTACTCAAGCTATATGGCTTTTCGGATTACCAGTGTTTAAGAAAATTACGGATCTCACATTGTACAAACTTTTGAAGATTGATCCGAAGGTAGATGTTCGCTTGCTTGATTTACCTGAAGTTTTGGATAAAGCGATAGAGCTGTCTCCTCAGGCTATGATTAAATCAGGTAAAAAGGTTAAAGATAACATCTTGAAAACAGGTTTGGAAGGAATGCGGGCAAATCCTAAATTTTCAAGAAATCTCGCGCTATCCAAATTTGGTATAGCAACCTTGTTGACTATTTTTTCATATACAAGTTTGACCAAATACAGACATAAAAAGACAAGGGAAGATGCTAAAAAAGAAATTTTGGCGCAAAAGCAAAAAAACTTAGCTAATAACAAATTTACAAAGACAAAAGTTTCCATGGCAAACTTCCAAAATTTGGCTGCTGATAAAAAAGATAATAAACCTACCATGACTCCTTCATTTACAGGTATGCAAGACCTTATTGCAAAAGGTGTTACGAAACTCAAAAATTTCATGTTTGATCCGGTGCAAAACCTTATGATTGTAGATGGAGTTATAACAACGGAAAGATTAACGGACTCAAGAAATAAACAGGAATTCATAGGATATTCAATCAAGGAAGGTGCAACTTGGTTATTTATGTATTTTGCAAGTAAACCAATCCAAAAATTCTTGGAGAACAGATCTGTAAATAAGTATAATCATTCTATTGATTTAGATGCAAGGGTGATTGAAAGTGAAGATTTGAAAAACGCTTTGTCTGATAAAGTACAATTCAAAAAACATCTTGATGACTTCCCTGTTGGAAAATCAGATGTCGAATTATATGAATATTTGCATAAAAATCCTGACAATTTTGTCGTAAAAATGGCAAAAAAATCAGATGAGATAATTACACTTAAAGCATCTGATAATTGGGTAAATAAATTCAAAAAGGCATTAAATTTGCCTTATTTTGAATACTCAAAGACAGATGCAGAAGCAATTGATACAAGAAGATTTATAGATCTTGGTAATGCGGAAGAAAAATCAGGAGTAAGAGGTATTCATAAAAAGTTGAGCAATCTTTATTCTGAGTACTTAAATTCAGGTAAATCACTTGATGAATTTTTAACAATGGTTAAAAAACACAAGAGAAACGCTGTAAAAATAAATTTAGGAAGTTGTATTGCAGCACTTGGTGTTATGGTGCCACTTGTAATGATTGCAGTGAGATACTTGGGTGGTCACAAGGATTTTCAGGTAAAAGAAGATATTGAAAAAGAACTGCAGTTTCAAGCGTAATACTAGATATATATGTTAAAAATTACAGCAGTTTATTGCTACTTTTAGATTTTTCCAGAATAGCTTGTGCTGCGACATATCCTGTGGACCAGCAGTTTTGCAGGTTAAACCCACCGCAAAAACCGTCAATGTCTAAGACTTCTCCGCAAAAATAAATATTTGGGATGAGTTTTGATTCCATAGTTTTGGCGTTAATTTCATCAAGTGCGACTCCCCCACAGGTAACCACTTCCCCTCCTGATGAGGTGTCAGTTATTGTAAGCTCAAAATTGTTAATTTTTTCAATAATTTTATCTCGTAGGGTACCATTTATCTGGTGAGCTTTTATACTAGAATTAATGTTGAGAGTACCTAATATATAAGCCGCAAGAGATTTTGGCAAAATGTCTGATAGTACGTTTTTTATATCTTTGTGGGGCGAATGGTTAAGTAATTCTTGTAATGGAGTGTCGATATTCGAAAGTCTTAGGGTGATGTTATAGGGAAATTTATCTCGGGCTTTTATAGAAGAAAGTTTGTATGCAAATGGTCCAGAAATTCCTTGGTGCGTGAATAATAAATCTTCTCCGTTAACTTTAATTGATACTCCGGCAAGTGCTGATAAATTTTGCTTCGTTTTTAGTCCTACAAGTGCTTTTTTCGGAGGAATAATCTTATGCCCTAAATATTTACAAATATTATAAGAAGCATGTCCGCCTGTAGCGATTATTACAAAGTCAAAATTATAACTGCCTTTATCTGTAACTACAGTTTTTAAGTCAGTTGCACAGTTTACACGAAGTGCTTTTTCGTTTATAAAATTTACATATTTTATTGCCCTGAGAAATTTTTCCCTGACGTCAACGGATGAATTTGATGTTGGAAAAATCCTAAAATCCTTCTGGGTATATGTTTCAATTCCGATGCTATTAAAAAAATCGATAGTTTCGGCAGTTGAAAACTTAGCAAAAACTGAATATAAAAATTTTTCGCCACGAGGATAATTTGCAACAAATTCTTTAATGTCATACTCGCAGTGTGCTAGATTACAGCGTCCACCACCTGTAGGCAATAAGGTTTTAAGCGGTGAATTCTTTTCAAATACGATAACGTCACATGCTTTTTGTAAAAAGTATGCACACATACATCCTGCTGGTCCGCCACCGATAATTCCGACCTTAAATTTCGACTCTTGTACCATATAAAAATACCATTTCAGGGTTTTCCAAATCACTATGTAAGTCAGCAATATTTTTGTGTAGAACAGGGTGCTCAAAATCAGGGATTAATTCAAGTAAAGGCACTAGCGTAAACGCTCTTAGATGCAGATATTTGTGTGGAATTGTTAAGTCGTCTTCATTTATAATTTCACTATTATAAAATAAAATATCAATATCGATTGTCCTATCCTGATAGTCTTTAGAATTATTATCTTTATTATTATTGTCAGACTTTTTAGACTTACCTAATAGCGTTTCTATTTTTTGGCATTCTTGTAAAAGTTCTTTGGGAGATAGTTTTGTTTTGACTTCAAGGACGGCATTTACAAACCAATTTTCAGAATCCATCCCCCAAGGTTCGGTTTCATAAAAGGCTGAAGTCCTTATAATTGTGACAGATTCAAGTGCACTCAACAAGCTTGTTGCCTGCTGAATGTATCCGATTCTATCACCGATATTTGAGCCTAAACTAAGATACACTATTGCCATATATTTTATATTATAGATTTTTTTATAATGTTGTCAATAATAATAAAGAAATATTTATTCCGTGTATATATAAATTTACAAAATAACTATGTTTTTTTTTACCATGTATAATAATTGTATTATGTATATTTATGGATTAATTACGACTTTATTATTTTTGATTTTTCTTCCTTTTATCTATATAGTACGTGCGATAAACGGAAAGTTTTTGTATGGTTGGCGTGAAAAACTTGGATTTTTTAGTGCACCTGATTTAGGTGACAAGGTGATAATGTACCATGGTGTCTCTGTAGGTGAGGTTATTGCGTTGGAAAATCTCATTAAGGCCACAAAAAATAATTTCCCTGATTATAAATTGGTAGTTACAACGGGCACAAAAACCGGACAGGATATTGCGCATAAAAAATATGGCGAAATAGCGGATTTTATAACATATTTTCCTTTTGATATACCATTTTGTGTGAATCGTTTTTTATCAAAGGTTAACCCTACGGTTGTACTTATTGCAGAAACTGAGTTATGGCCTACTTTTGCATACAATTGTAAAAAACGTAATATACCTTTATATGTAATCAATGGTAGAATTTCTGATTCGACCTACAGAACATACAAAATGTTTAGTTTTTTCTTCAAACAGATTTTAAAAAATTATTCGGGAATATATACCCAAAGTGATTATGATAATCAAAAGTTAATAAATATTGGTGCTGACGCTGATAAGACTCAAGTAATGAAGAATTTAAAATTTGATGTAAAAAGGTCACCAGACAAAATTTCAATGGGTACAGGTCGTATAATTATTGCAGGAAGTACTCATCAGGGAGAAGATGAGATTGTTTTGAAAGCTTTTGTGAAACTAAAAAAAGAATTCTCAGATGTCAAACTTCTTCTTGCACCGCGTCATCCTAAAAGAGTGCCTCAAGTCGTAGAATTAGTCAAAAATACTGGCATGTCATATGGTCTAAGATCGCAGAATGATAACTTTGAATCTAAAGATATAGTTCTTTTAGATACATTAGGAGAATTGGGAAAAATGTACCAGATATGCGATTTTGCATTTATTGGCGGTAGTTTTAATAAAACAGGCGGACATAACCCCTTAGAGGCAGTCGTCTATTCTAAACCGGTTGTTTCAGGTCCTTCTATCCATAATTTTAGAGATATATACGGAATTCTTTCACGTTCCAAAGCAGGCAAAGTTGTTAAAACAGCGGAAGAGTTAGAGTTGTATATGGAAAAATTGCTATCAGATGATGAATTTTATAAATCGGCTTGTCAAGATTGTGAAACTGTTTTTAATGACCAACAAGGGGCTATGCAATTTGTAATTGACAAGTTAAAACAGATATTGAATTAATTCAATATTTTACTAATTAAGTGTTCAAAGTGCCAGAAGTGGCACTTTTTTCTACTGCATTTGGATGATTTTATTACGAAATGTAACGAAAAAGTAGTAAAAAATTAAAGAAAAAAGATAAAAAAGCCGATAAACAGAGCAAGGAAAGAAAACAAAAAAGGGAAACGGCTA
>CALUVH010000032.1 GCA_944324175.1 Candidatus Gastranaerophilales bacterium
TACAGTAGAATATGGCAAAATCGTTACTGGGAACATACTTTAAGGGATGAGGAAGACCTAAATAGACACATTGATTACATTCACTACAACCCCGTAAAGCATAATCTTGTCAAAAATGTTAAAGATTGGAAGTATTCTTCGTTTCACAAGTTTGTAGAGCAAAATTTGTATGATATAAACTGGGGGACAAGTGAAGATATTCAAAAGATTATAGACTTGGATTTTGAATAAATCTGATGTCAATTTAAGTTACTGTAGATTGTATTTACAAATCCGACAAGATACTACACCGTTAAATTAAGTTGATTTTCAACTTTATCTGTTGGGGTTGTATCTTTTTTATAAAACCTTTGCAAAAACTCTTTGAATTTGACTTTATCAGTTGCACTTAATTCATTTTTATTACTGTGCGGGGTAACAAAAGAGATATTCTCTGTTTCAGAGATTTTAAACGACATATGTGATCCACGTTTTTTGTTACGCGGAAATCCCATTGATTCGCAAATTCGCTCTACATCCGATGCTTGAACTTTTACTTTTTTCGTATTCGGGGTCGTTAAAATTTTTTCAATTAGCTTTTCTTTTTGACCTTCAAAAACTAATCCTGATTGATAATAACTTATACTATTTATTTTCATACCTTATGTTAAAACCCTAAAATAAAATTTTCAACTGATTTATTGGTATTTTTGCAAAAAATATTAAAATAATGCTACTTGTGAGTATTCCTCAGTCAGCTATTGCGTGTTTTTTGGCTTTAGGTTTTATTTTAAGTAAAAAGGAGCTTAACAAATGGATATTGAAGGAAAAAAACAGGGAAATAATCCGCTAGATGAAAGTATTACAATTGATGCTTGTGATTTACCAAAGCGAGTTTTAATTGTTGTGACAAATACTGACGAGGCTGAAAACGATATTAGAACAGGTGTTTGGTTAGAAGAGTTTGCAGTACCTTACATTGCTTTTCAAAAACAGGAGTATATGATTACAATAGCATCTCCTGATGGTGGTGTATCTCCTATTGATCCAGCTAGTGAAAACCTTATCAAAGATATTAAATGGAATGAAGCTAAAAAAGCACTCAAAGATACAATTGCTTTAGATGTTGTAGATTTTACTGTCTACGATGCGATTATATTTCCAGGTGGACATGGACCTATGTTTGACTTAGCTAAAAATGAAACTTTAGGAGAAATTATCAATTATTTTAATGAAAATCATAAACTCATAGCTGCAGTATGTCATGGGCCTGCAGGGCTTTTATCTGCAATAAAGGACGGGGTTCATTTTGTGCAGGGACGCAAACTAACCTGTTTTACTAACGCTGAAGAGTTTGCTTATAAAAAACAAGATATGTTGCCGTTTTTTCTAGAAGATGCGCTTAAAGCTGCAGGTGCCATTTTCATACAAGATGGAGTCGGAAAAATAAATGTTGTAATTGATGATAACTTAATCACTGCGCAAAATTTCCAATCCTCTGAAAGTTTCGCACAGGCTATTATAAAATACTTATCTGAAAATTAGCTAAGTAAAAAAAGCTATTTTTGAATTATGAATGTATAAAATTCAAATACATCGACAATATTTTTATATTGTGTTGACAACCAACAATTATTTTGATAGTATGATTAATCTATTATGAGAGTGTTTATTATAAAAGGAGAAAAATTATGAAATCAATTACAACTTTCGATTTACAATATGCTCATAGATTTTATGGATTTAAGGGTGAAGCTCAGTATTTGCACGGACATACAGGTACTTTGACTATTGAGGTAGAAGATTCTATTAATATGGGGGTTAATATGGTTTACCCTTGTAATGAAATTCAAAAAATTGCTTGGGATGTTTTGAAAAATTTTGACCATGCAACGATTTTAAGAGAAGATGATCCACTATTACCAGCAATATTAGAAGTTTATGAAAAACAGGGTATCAAAGACGGTGCACCACAAAATACTATGAAAGGTGAGGCTTTTCAAACGGATCTTGCGAAGGCTTATCCTGATTGTAGAATTGTTGTTACAAAAGAGACTATGACTGTTGAAGGTATGATTAAAATTGTCTATGAACTGTTAAAAGATAAATTAAATATATCAAAAATTACCTTTACAAGCGGTGTTAATGCTGCTACACAAGATTATGAAGTAAATAAAACTATTGACCGTTGTCCTTTGTGTGGTATCACATTGGGTGTTGATGGCGTATGTCCAAAATGTGGTTATAGAAAAAATAGCTAATGATATTTAAAATTAATACCTATTTTGATTATCTATAAAAAGAATTTTGGGTTATTTTTCAGAAACGAAAAAAGTTTTTCTGTGCTATAGTTATAGCAAGAGAAACTTTTTTCCATATCGGAGGTTAAATAAAATAATGTATAGAGTAGGATTAGGTTATGATATTCACAAACTCACTATGGGACGTGATTTGATAATTGGTGGGGTTAAAATAACTCATGAAAAAGGGTTATTTGGTCATTCTGATGCCGATGTGCTTATCCATGCGATAATTGACGGAATGCTCGGAGCTCTTGCTTTATGTGATATCGGTACGCTTTTTCCTGATACAGATCCTTTATATAAAGATGCTGACAGCACTTTGCTTTTGAAGCATGTGTATGATTTGGTGATACAACGCGGATATGTTATAAATAATTTGGATTGTAATATTATCGCGCAAAAGCCTAAAATGATGCCTTATATACCAAAAATGAAAGAAGGTTTATGCAAAATTTTGCAAACAGATTTAGAAAATATTTCCATCAAGGCTAAAACTAATGAAAAAATGGATGCGGTAGGACAAGAATTAGCTATTGAGGCTCATGCAGTTGTAATGTTAAAAAAGGCGGATAAATAAAATGGATTTAGTTTTTGAAAAAAAATTCTCTGCTGCGTTATCAATCACTTCAAATGCTATAATCATTATTTTAAAATTTGTAGCAGGATTTTTAAGTGGGAGTATCAGTATAATTTCAGAAGCTATACATTCTTTGAGTGATGTACTGGCTTCGATTTTGACTTTTTTTGCTGTTATGAGATCTTCTGAGCCTGCTGATAAAGCGCACCCTTTCGGACATGGTAAATATGAAGATATGTCAGGGTTTATTGAAGGTGGTTTGATAATTTTTGCAGCATTGTATATTATTTTTGAAGCTGTTAAGAAGTTATTTTATGGTAATGTTGCTGAAATAAATTCTACTTTGGGTATTTATGTAATGCTTTTTTCGGTATTTGCTAATTATCTTGTAAGCTCTTATTTGTTTTATGTTGCTAAAAAATCAGAGTCTGTGTCATTGTATGCTGACGCTCAGCATTTGCGTACTGATATTTATTCATCATTTGGTGTTATGTTAGGCTTGGTGTTGATAAAAATTACGGGATTAGCTGTACTTGATCCGATTATAGCTATGTTAGTGGCATTTTTTATCTTAAAGACAGGGTTTTCTATATCCAAAGAAACTTTAAATAATTTACTCGATGGAACTTTGCCTGAAGAAGATTTGGAACAAATAAAAAATATAATTACAAATTTCAAAAATCGCGGTGTTCTTGAATATAAAAACCTCAAAACCCGTCGTGTAGGTGCTGAAAAAGATATAGAAATAACCTTGATTTTTCCAGAAGATATGACGATATTGGAATGTCATAAAATATGCGATGAAATAGAAGATTTGATTGATGAAAAATTAGGGAAAACTGACGTATTAATCCACCCTGAGCCTTATTGCGATAGGGAAAAGTGTATAAAAAGAGCATAATCTACAAAATATTATTATTTAACCTCCGCCAAAAAAGCCTACAATTTCAATGTTATCCCCCTGTTTTATAATTTCTGTTGAATAGCGATCTTTATTAATTATTTCGAGATTTTTTTCTACTGCAAACATTTTTCCTGTAACTTTTCTTTCATTAATAAAATCATTAATTGTAGAATTTTCTTCAATCTCAACTTGGTTTCCATTTACTGTTATTGTAATTTTTGACATGTTTTGCCTCCTTTTCAATTTTATTATAAAATTAAACTTATGGAAAGATATTCAAGAAATATTGCTGTAAATGAAATTGGTGAAGCAGGGCAAAGAAAAATAAATCAAGCTCGTGTGCTTATTTGTGGTTGTGGAGGCCTTGGCTCAGGGGTTATATCAAATCTGGCAGCGTTGGGTGTGGGTTATATCGGATTAGTTGATGATGATATTGTTGAAATATCTAATTTGAACAGACAATTTATTCATAAATCTAACAACCTCGGTAAATTAAAAGTGCTTTCTGCTAAAGATAGAATAATTGAAATTAATCCTGATATATCAATTAAAACATATCCTGTTCGCTTGAATGAATTGAATTATGAAAACATAGTTAGGGATTATGATTTGTTAATTGATTGTTTTGATAGTTATAAGTCAAAATTTTTACTTAATGACATAGCTATAAAATGTAACAAGCCTTTGATTCATGGTGGAGTGAGTGAGTTTGGCGGGCAAGTCACGGTAATCATTCCACATAAAACCCCCTGTCTCAGGTGTCTATTTCCCGATGCTAATTTAGATGAAAAAACGCCTTTAGGTAATATCAGCCCTGTTGTAAATTTAGTCGCTTCAATTCAGGCTGTGGAGGTCTTAAAATTGATATTAAATCTAAAAGGACAAATAAAAGATAAATTGTTGATAGTTAACGCTTTAGATATGGATTTTAAAGTTGTCAAAATAAGACGTTTTAGCCAGTGTCCTATTTGTGCTTAATTGTAGAATGAACTTTAAATACATTTGTTTTTATTGAGTCAAGCACATATTGTAAGTCTTCTTTGGTGATTTTTCCATCAGGGTGGCGATTGTTGTTTTCATCAATTTTATCTAAATTTTTATTATCTTTATACATTTTTTTTATACTTTCATTTTTACTATCCTTGCTTGTTAGAACGTGTTTTTTGACAAATCCTGGGGTATAGAATAATGCATATAAATCCCCACCTGTCATTTCTTTTTCTTTTCCAAAATAGCTTTCTTTCATTGTAAGAGCATAATTCCTAACATAGGGCATTTGCTCTTCACGCGAAAGTTTGACAAACTTAGTAATTGTCATATCAGGATCTATTCCTTGTGATGCATCAGGATATTTAAGAGCATACTTGATACTCGCTTGTAATGACTTTACATTCATTTGTCCAAGCCCTTTATATGAGCCTTGACCTTCGCTTGGATTAAATTTTGATTCTTTGAATATGAGAGCTGCCAAATCTAATGGAGAGCATTTGAGTTTTTGTGCGGTTTGTTCTATTTCATCAATAAATTCTTCGGATGCTTTAGGCAATACGTTTTTTATCGCCGTTTCAAGCTCCTTTCTTTGTGGGCTTTTTTCTGGAATATTACATACTTCGCGCATTGAAGTTTCAATATCGTTATTTTTTTTACCATTATCAATTGGAGGTAACTTGAAATTAATCACTACCTTTGTGTTATCTTGTTTTGCTACATAATTAGGCGGAATTTTATCAAACTTCACTTCACTTTGGGGATTAATGCTTATGTCATCATATCCTGCCATAACTTATCCTTCTTTCTACTTTTATTGTTGTAATTTTTATTACGAAAAATTATGATAAAACTTTAGATAAAATTAAATTTTATTAAATAATATTTACAAAAACAAAAGCGAGAATTTTTTAATTCTCGCTTTTGTTGATATGATTTTGAAATTTACAATTTGAAGCTAAAACCACCTTGGAATCCGATACCTGTTCTACCAATATTTCTTACTGTAATTTGTAGATAAGCACTGAATCTATCTTTCCAAGTTTTAGTCGCACCAATACCATATTCAATATATGAACGTTTCATTCTTACATCAGGAAGAACAACGTTTCCTGCATTACCTGATGATGTTCCTAAAATATTGAACATATATTGTATTGTTGCATATAAGCTCCAGGTCTCACGTCCATAAATTAAATTTAATCCAGGAGCTACATTTACTCCATTTAACCTACCGGCATTCATGTTCATATCACCAAATCCGGTATACCAATCTTGGGAATGGAAGTAATTATATGATGCAAGTAATGTAGGTTGAATTGTAAAGTGTTTTGTTGGATGGAAATTGTAAGCGGCTTTGGTTGCAGCACCAGCGAACCAATTTCCCGTATGATCGTGGTATCCCGCTACATCCATTTGGTTGCCATAACCACCAGCATAAGCCAAAACAGATCCTATGAAATCATCTTTCATGAATGTACCCATAGCACCGATTTGACCGCCGTTTTGATACATTCCCACACCATCAAAGGATTGATGAGCTCCATTATATCCGACGTAAGCTGTAGGTAAGAAACTCCAGCCTTTTTTCATTTCTATGACTGGGAAGTCTGCTCCGACTAATGCACCATAAGCCGTATTATCTACTCTTAAGCCTTGATTCATATTCAAGCGTTCAAGTGTTCCATAAGCTTTATACCATAAGCTTCCATCTTTTCTACTATATTGATAAGGTGCAAATTGTGGATATGCTGCTGCATACTTATTAGGATTTTGTTCGCTTAACAGTTGATTACTTACAGTGAATATATGATCAAATAAGATATTATTAGTTACCAATTGATTTGCATATGATGCAACAGTCGATACTTGTCCTCGGAAAACTTGAGGATTGTATCTTACAAGACTTGCTTGCAAACTTCCTGGTATATTATCATATCCACCTGTGATAGGGTTATATCTTGATTGATTAAATAACTGGTACCAGCCTATAGGAGTGAAAATTTGTTTATCAGTTTGTGTAAACTGTATATTGCCTACTAGTGTCGGATCTATATTATTCACATCAAATACATCAATTTGAATGTGTCTATCAATAGGTGCTTTTCCGATAAACTGCCAATCGCTAATATTTAATGTACAGCCATCAAGATCTTTTATATTGGAGATTGTGTATTTATCGGAATCCCAAACTCT
The DNA here is from genome assembly GCA_944324175.1 of Candidatus Gastranaerophilales bacterium. GTDB lineage: Bacteria > Cyanobacteriota > Vampirovibrionia > Gastranaerophilales > Gastranaerophilaceae > CALUVH01. Next base: position 6,947 of record CALUVH010000032.1, read on the forward strand.
TGTAGAAACATCAATTTTGAAATTAGCTTGTCCTCCTTGATACAAGTCAAGGTTTTCGATGGTGTTATTGTTAATAGCACCATTCATAGTGTTAATAACTGAGTTTGGATCGTTAAATGTCAATTGATTAAAATATAGATTACCACTTGTAGCATTCAATATGCTATTTGTTAAAGTTACATTCTGATCAAATGTAGTACCTAAAACAGAGGCTATATTAAGTGTGGATTTATCTACATTGACATCTTGTCCGAAAGTAATAGCTCCATTACTTGTAGCATTCATAGATACAGGCAATTCGGCATCGTCTGCTGCAGATACATTAACAGTACCATCAAAAATTATATCATTATCACCCTTTGACTCTGCGATTAAAGTTCCTTTAGTAACATTAATATTTCCCGTTAATTCTAAGTCTCTGTCATCGTGGTGGGTTGTATATTTAATTGTTGCTTCTCTGTTTTGGTCCAAATTTCCAGTGATTTCATCTGCATGGATACCGATTGTCTTGCCATCTATATCACCAAATACGAGATTACCTGCAAGTCCATTTTCAAATAGTAAATCTCCGCCATTATCAACCAAAATAGTACCTGTATATCCACCATTTTGTCCGTGGAACCAGATATCGCCTTCACCATTTTTATTTATGTCCCCGCTACCGTTCAGGTTGGCACTTAAATGTAATTCTCCTGTTGTTTCTAGATTCATAACACCACCGTTGTCAATGGTGATTGTCTGTTGTACAGCACCTGCTATAGGTTCTTCCATTGCAACATCATTGAATAAGTTTAAAGTACCACCATTTTGGATGTTTACGTCACCGGTAAGACTATCGTTTGCGCCTGTAGTGGTTTGACCGTCATTACCTAGGTCGACTACACCTTTATCGCCGATAATAAGATTACCTTTTAAATCTGCTGTTACATCTGATTTTATAAAACTTTCTTCCCCTGTGATAGTTAATTGGCTTCCTGTTTGTGTAATCAGTGTTCCTGAATTTGCAGCAAGATTACCATTTGAGTTTAAGTTATAGTCTAATGTACCTCCTTGACCGAGGTTAACAGTTACATTAGGTGACCAAATATCGCCACTATCTAAAGTTACACTTCCTCCACCATTGTTACCGCTATTGATATTTACAATACCATTAGCAAAGTTCACAACAGTGTCATCTTTTATAATGCTATTGCCCGTTATATTTAGTTCACCATTATTGAAATTCAAGTTACCGTTTTCAGCTATCAAAGTGCCATTTATAACATTATCAAGATTAAGGGTTCCGCCTTGTAAATTTACAATACCATTCCAAATATCGTTGTCGTTTAAATTAGCACTACCATTTTGAATATTTAAAGTACCATTAATGGTTGTATTAACAGCGTTAGCAATGACATCATTAATGTCATCCATAGTTAGAATACTATCGTTGCCGATAGTCAAATCACCAGAATTTGCTTGAATATTACCGTTTTGTGTTCCACTGTAGTTCAACGAACCACCGTTAACAGTAATAGTACCTTCCCAGTTATCGTTTCTGTCAATAGTTACAGATCCTTTGTCATCAGCAGATCCTGTGATATTAACAGTTGCATTTTCCCCGATTGTGGTATTTACGGCACCATTAATATAGCTTTCATCATCTACAGTCAAAGTACCTGAATTGATATCAACAATACCGGAATTGGCTGCGATGTGACCATTTGAAGTTAAATCATCAAAAGTCAAACTACCGCCATTGACAGTAATAGTAGCATCCGAAGCCCAACTATCACTGGTGTTGATAGCAATAGAGCTACCGTTTTCTACGTTAATATTTTGATTAATTTCAACATTAACAGCTTGAGCAATAGAGCTTCCACTTGTTAAATTAAGATCGCTATTAATAAATACATTACCTTTATTAGCAACTAACTGCCCGTTGGCATTGTTACCAATTTCATCTATAGTGCCTTGAAAATCTAACGTACCACCGTTTACTGTTATTGTTCCATCTGTCCAAACATCATTATTGTTGGCAATAAAATTACCGTCTTCTTTTATATTTACCGTATTACTGTTGTTAATTTCATATTGTGCATTTGCTTCGACATTACCAGAGATATTAACAGTGTTACCTGTACCTTCAAATATAAGATCCCCATCTGTCATACTTCCGCTTGTACCAATATCGAAATTTGAACCATTACTTACGATGACATTTCCACCGTTTATTTCGCCATCCAGTACAAAATTAGAATTATTAAGAACTAATTCTCCACCTGTTTGTGTATAGTTCTTACCGGAATCATCTCTGTTGACAAGGGTTAATGTACCATTCTCGTTAACTATTTCACCATCCCAAATGTCATCAGCCTTTATTGTTGCGCTACTGTCTTGCTTGATAGTTAAAGAGCCTCCGGTTGCGATTTCTATAGCTCCTGTAGTGTCTATTGTTCCACCGTTACTAACAATTATTGAACCGTTACTGTCTATTGTAATATTTGTATTTCCATTTATATTGCTGTTATTATTCACAGTTCCAGAAATATCTAAATTACCACCTGAGATAGTACTGTTGTTCGTGAGAGTTCCATCTACATTAATGTCACCATTTGTGATTTTACCGTTGCTGTCGACTTCAAGAGTACTTCCATTTGAAATGTTTGTCGTACCACCAGAAATAGTTCCACTGTTAGTGAAAGTTGAATTGTTTTGAATATTAACAGTACCTCCAGAAATGATGCCACTGTTAGTTGAGTTGCTGGAGGAAATATTTATTTCTGCATTATTTGATATTTCACCTTTGTTTTCAAATGTAGATCCGGCATTTATATTTGTAGTGCCACCTTGAATATTGCCGTTATTGGTGAAAGAACCGTCAACTGTAACAGTACCGCCACTTACAGTACCACCATTTTGAATGGTTCCATTAGCTCCGTTAGCGATATTGATGTTACCACCTGAAATGGTTCCATTGCTTTGGAATTCTCCTCCAGAAGCGATTTGTACATCCCCACCAGAGATATTTCCTGTATTTTGGAAGCTACCGCCATTATTAACATTAGTAGTGCTACCAGCTTGAATGTTACCATTATTGGTATAAAAACCGTCAACTGTAACAGTACCGCCGCTTACAGTACCACCATTTTGAATGGTTCCATTAGCTCCGTTAGCGATATTGATGTTACCACCAGAGATAGTGCCACCATTACCTACTATAATTGCACCTCCACTGTTGATATTGTTCGTGCCACCAGATAATGTACCATTATTTCCTATAGTTAATGTGCTTCCATTATTAAAAGTGTTCTCTCCGCCTGAAATAATTCCACCATTAATAATTTCTAACTGTCCATTATCAAAATTATTAATACCACCGGTAATAGAACCGCCATTATTGACAATTATTTTACCTGCCACATTGGAGTTCGTATTATTAGCAATTAATGAACCACCTTGAAGAGTTAAAATACCATTTTGAAGTATGTTCAGATTACCACCAGTAGCATTCAATAATCCGTTAGTTGTACCATTATAATTTAGTACACCGTCAGTCATAGAAACTGTACCAGCCCAATTGTCGCCACTGTCAATTGT
>CALUVH010000033.1 GCA_944324175.1 Candidatus Gastranaerophilales bacterium
AGCAGCGTAGACCCATTTAGCCAAGAAGGTCAAAGCGGTCAGGTAGGCTGCATGAGTATGTTGATAGATGTAAACGGCAAGAAAGGACCAAATAGAGTAGGGGATGATATAGAATTAAAGAATGCAACAATCTCAACGTGTGATATGAAATTCCAAGACAAGTGTATAGCGGCAAGCGATATCTATCCAACGACAGCAATAAACACTTGTGAAGGAAGTGATTACCACGAGTACGATGACCGCTCAGACAGTCAAAATACATATTGTTCAACAAACTATTGGGCAGGAGCAAAGAAAGCATGCGCAGACAATGGAATGAGATTACCAACGATGCAGGAATTAGCAGATGTAGCGACATACATCTACAAACAGGACAATCCGATAGGAGCATACCAAGACCGCAGCAACATAACCCCGGATTCAGACCGAGCAGCTGAACTCAACTGGTCTACCGGCTGGGACTATTGGTCGAGTAAGCCCTACGGTAGCTACTACGCATACCTGCGCTACTTCAACTCTTCCTACAGTCGCTGGGTCATCTACAACGTTAGCAACTCTTACTACCGCGCTAGGTGTTTTCAGAGTTGACAATTAAAACGTCTCATTTGCGGGCAATAGCGCCCTCATGAGCATGGTTAAAACGCGAAAAACGATGTTTTTAACCTAAAACACCAATATTGTCTCAAATAACGCAATCTGACGCGAGCAATCTTTGAAACGCTAAAAAATAAAAATCGGATTACGCAGGGACAACAAACAATCACAACACTCAGGTGCCTAATTGGCACCTGTTTTGCTTAAAAGTTTTGTCTTTACTTTACACGAGTTTTTTTTTGATTTATCTTATTTATATATATTGTATTATTGAGAGGGAATTATAGAAATGCAAGTATCATTGAACTGGTTAAACGAATTTGTTGATTTATCTGATATAGAGGTGGAGCAAGTGGCTCATGAATTGACTATGAGCGGACTTGAGGTTGAAGATGTTGAGGAAGTAAGACCTAAGTTTACAAATATAATTACTGTGAGAATTGAAAAAATTGACAATCATCCAAATTCTGACAGATTACATCTTGTCACGGTAAATACCGGTTCAGGCGTAAAGACAGTTGTGTGTGGTGCGCAAAACATTGAGCAAGGTCAAATTGTGCCTTACGCTTCTGTAGGCAGTCAGGTACTTGACAGGAAAACAGGTGAAATGTTTACGCTCACTCCTGCAGTTATCCGCGGTGTTGAATCTCAAGGGATGTTATGTTCAGCTGATGAGCTTGGAGTCGCTGAAAGAAATTATCAGGAGGAAGACGGTATTTTGATATTGAACAGAATATTTCCTCAAGTTAAAATCGGTGAAAATGTTGAAGATGTGCTAGGATTTGATAAGGATTATGTGCTCACAGTCGCACCGACCGCAAACCGTGGTGATCAGATGTCTGTGATTGGCGTGGCTAGAGAATTAAGTGCTATTTTCAATAAGCCTTTGAAATTCTCCCCGCTTGAATCTACAAGGGATTTGACTACAAATGAATTTAAGGTCGAAATTATTGATAAAGATGTTTGTAAATACTATTCGATAGGAGTATTAAAAGATATTAAAATTAAGCCTTCACCAGATTGGATGCAAAAAAGACTTCTTGCTTCAGGTGTGCGCGCTATCAATAACGTTGTAGATATTACAAACTACGTTATGCTTGAGTATGGAACGCCTTTCCATGCTTTTGATTTGGATAAGTTGAACGGTTATCTTTGTGTAAGACGTGCAAAAGAAGGTGAGAAGATTGTAACACTTGATAGTGTTGAAAGAGATTTAACAACCGATAGCGTACTTATTGCGGATCAGCAAAAAGGTGTTTGCTTGGCTGGCGTGTTCGGTGGTGAAAACTCTGAGATTGATGATAATACAAAAAATATTGCGCTTGAGGCGGCTTACTTTACTCCTGTAAGTAATCGAAAATCTTCTCGCAGTGTCGGATACAGAAGTGAAGCTTGTGCAAGGTTTGAACGCGGTATTGATATTGAAGCGATTAGACCGGCATTGATGCGTGCTATGCAGTTGTTGGTTGAGCTTGCCGATGCAAAAATTGTTGGTGTTGTCGAAGATGGTGAAAATGAACTTGAACCTATTGAAATCACTTTGAGATATGCTCAGATAAAAAGAATTCTAGGCTGTGAAATAGCACCTGAAAGATGTATTTCAATATTAGAAAAATTAGGGTTTGAAAAACTTGGAGGAAATGACTTGGCTGCGAAATTCCGTGTGCCTTCATACCGTGCTTACGATGTTACAAGAGAAATCGATTTGATAGAAGAAATTGCTCGTATCAACGGTTATGATAAGATTTCTCCAACTTTACCTTCCAAAAATGAACCGCCTGTTATTTCACTTACGGAAAAAGTTGTTAAAAAAGTCCATGAGCATATGCTTTCTGCCGGGTTAAATGAAATTCAGACAAGCTCATTAATCGGTAAGTCCTTTTTAGATAAGTATATGATACCTTTTGATGAGAAAAAAGCTGTATATGTTAAAAATCCTGCAAGCGAAGAGTATTCTATGCTTCGTCAGACTCTCGCGGCTAGTGTACTTAATTGTATGAAATATAATTTTGATAATGGTCAGAAAAATTTCTGGGCTTATGAAATTGGAAAAACTTATTACATCGAAGGTGATGCTGATGAAAAATCTTCTGGTGTTAAAGAAAATACTATACTTGCAGGGGTGCTTACAGGTAGTGTTGAAAATTCAAAATGGCAACATACTGCAGAGCTGGATTTCTATACTGTAAAAGGTATTTTAGATAGTCTATTTGAGGAGCTTGGAGTAGAAAGACGTTTGAAACTCGTTCCACTTGACAAATCAGTGCTTGCTCAATCTCATGGTATCCTGCACCCTTATAAAAGTGCTGTGATAATGTTACTTGGCAAGACTCCGCAGCCAATCGGATATTATGGACAAATTCATCCGCTTTTGAAAGATAAATTGAAATTAAATCAAGATGCCTACATTTTCAAGGTGGATTTATCTGAAATTACTTCTATAGTCAAAGAAACTGTCGTAAGATATAAAAAACTTCCTCAATTCCCTGAAGTTAGACGCGATTTGGCTTTTGTAATCAAGGATGATGTATCTTTTGAAGATATTCAAAGAGTTATAAAAGGCGCTGTACAACAAAATATTTTTAAAGGCAGTGAAGTATTCGACGTTTATCAGGGCGAAAATATCGAAAGCGGTTATCGTAGTCTTGCGTTTAGAATTAAGATGCAGGATGAAAATGCTACACTCACCGATGAGGTTATCGAAAAACAAATGAGCTCTGTTAGAGCAAAATTACAAAAAACTTATTCTGATATTTCATTTAGGGAGTAAATTTATGAAAAAAGTCCTGATATTATTGAGTTTATTTTTATACTTTATAATGCCTGTTAGCGCAAAAAATGTTATGCCAAGTCATGTCAGCAAAGTATATACAAATACACTCGGAGTCTATCAGGCGGGTAAAGAGATTACTTTATATGATGAACCGCATGATGGTGCAAATGTTGTCGCACATATTAGTTGGGAGGGGGATAATATTTTCCCTGCCAATAAGGATTTTGCAAAGGTATTTATTGTCTATCTACCTAAAAAAGAGCTTGCCCTGCTTGCTGTAATTGATGAGACCGATGATTGGGTTCAGGTGCTGTATGACAATGAAAGCGGACTTCGTGGGTGGTTAAAAAAAGATGACCCGTATAAGTTTATGAGTTGGATAAGCTTTTATAATATTTATGGAAAAAAATACGGTTTATATATCTTAAAAGATACCCCTTCCACTATAAAAGTTTTACGTGGTTCAACTGAGGATAATTCTCAAGTTGTGAGTGAGCTTAATTTCCCTCAAAAAATCAAGTTGAATGTCTTGCGTGGAAATTGGGCGTTGGTGAGTGTAATGGATTTGGATAAGACTCCAAAGACAGGTTATATCCGTTGGAGAAGTAATGAGGGGGCTAAATATTTGTTCCCTGATATAAAGTAGTTTGTAATAAAGGCTTTTCAGGATAAATGTTAAGTCATGTTAAATTTTTCTGCTCATGGGGTTGCGGAAAAAACATGTTTTGTAAAAAATGTTCTCTGGGAAGGATGATATACTATGTTAGTAGGAAAATATTATAGTACGTACGCAAAGTACAAGGATTACAACGATTTCAAGACAGCGCACATGTCTCCGAATCGAATTCCTCAGTTTCCTTCCGAGCACATGTCATCAAATGAATATTTTAATAATGAGAGACCTTTAAAAACAAATTCAATGAATTTATCTTTTGAAGGTCTTTCTTTTATGCAAAAAAAATCAGGTAAGACTGTAAAAACTGCCGGTGAACTTTTAAAAAGTCTTTTATACAAAAAAACTAATTCAATACCTTATAGTAAAAATTCTTTTTTGGAATTCGCAGACAAACATACTGATTTTTTAGGCAGGGAATTATTCGAAAATTTAGAAAAGTCATCACTTTCTAAGCATATGCTAGAGATTGACGGTGATAAAATAACGCTGTATAAAAAAACTATTCCTCATCTGGTTTGGGATGGTTTGATCTATCCTATAAAAATTTTACCGTTTGATATGTTAAATGGTGCCGTTGATTTATTAGGTAAAATTAAACCTTTAAAAAATATTTCTCAAAGACTTCATGATACAACATTTTTCAAAAATATTAGACAGCGTTCAAAGTATGATTCTAAATTCAATGCACTACGCGGGTTGATGGAGACTCAAGCAACATTAGAAGGTAAGATGAAAAATGGTAAAATGCTTGGAATTCCTAATCCTTCTGAGTCTGAAGACAAAATCGCTCAAATGATGATTCGTCAAAAGTTGAAAATGTATGATCCTTTGAAGGGTAGTTACGACACTAAACATGAACGTGCTTTGAATAGACTCGTATCAGGTATGCCTCCTGCTTTTTTCCTTGCAAACGATGCTTATAACTTATCGAGAATGATGGATGATGATCCTAATCAAGCAGAAACTGAACGAAAAGCCAGATTCAAACAGGAAATGGCGAGAATTGTTTCAAGCGGTTATTTGACACTTGTTACAATGGGTGCTTTACAAAAATATATTAATAATTCAAAACTTGGTATTATGTTAATGACAGGTGCAACGGTACTTGTTACTGAAATGTTCTCTCGTTTGTCTAATGGTAAACATATAACACGTTTAACTCCTGAACAGGCTAGAGAAATCAACGCTAAAAATAATGCACCTGAGGCCAAAATTAAACCGATTGAAGAAAAAATGCATAATGAAAATGTAGCGTTTAAAGGTGAAAATAATAGGACTATAGATAAATCAAACAAAAATCAAACTCCTCAAAAACCACTACTTTCTTTTGATACACTTTTAAAAGCATCAGCAACAGTGATTGCTGCAGGTTATGCGATTAAAGGTATGAGAAAAATTAAATCTATAGATAATATTTTTGATATGGCTTTTAAACCTTTTAGCGATGCTTATAAACGTATGACAGTGAATCCAGATTATAGAATTTCTATAGAAAAATTTAATAAAATTATGGATACCCTCTCAGAAAGTGGATTTAAAAAGCAGGCTGAAGATTTCAAAGCTTTTGCAAAAAACAGAATTGTCGGTAATGAAGTTTCATTAGGTGAAAAGCCAAAACGAGCAAAAATTGCTATAGATTTTGTTATTGCACCGTTTAAATTTGCATATAATACGGTAACATTACCATATCGTTATACTGATCAATTGGTACAAATGATTGTAAAAAATGTCAGAAAAGCTTTAAAAATGCCTGAAAAACCCAAAACTCAAGAACAAATTGCAAAAGCTCTTGAAAAAGCCGAAAAAGCAAAATTGGCAGATTTCAGAAACGGTATTGATCGTATTGGGCGTGAAGCTCTTAAAAAAGACTTCGATAGGAAAGCATTTAAAACATTTGTAAGTGATATGACATTGAAAGCATTTAATGTAGACAGCTTATCTAACATTTCAAATAGTGACCTTTCTAACCTAGCAAAAACAGCTGCAACTGCAGCTACATTGTGGTTTTTGATGACCGATAACTATAATATGGTTATGTTGAAATCTAACGGTAATGACAAAGAAGGTGCAAATACCAAATTTAAAGAAAGATTTGTCCAAGAAGGTTCAAGGTTATTCTATCAAACGCTATTAATTGATTTATTCAATTCTACATTTAGAAATCAATATAACCGTTCACTTGCAGGTATGAGTTGGATTACTTTAGTGGATACGACCTTGGGTGAAATTTTAACAAGATCTTCTGTAGGTACACCGGTTAAGACTCATACTCGTGATGAGTTAATTCAAATTGAAGATGCTCAAAATAATGCGAGCGGATTTTTAAAAGGTTATTATAATTTTATGAAACGTCTTACAGGCAAAAGACCGATAAGATCTTATGAGGTTTCAAATAATATAAATAAGCCAGAATTGCATAAAAATCAAGACTTTGCAGCGGTTAATTTTGCTAATAAAAATAGTGTTCTAACTCAAATGATTAAGGGGTAATGTTAACATTTGTAACGAAAATAAAGAACACTGAAATTGAGTCTTCTCCAAATACTTTATAAAACTAAGAGAGTATAACCAAATATAAGGAGAGAAGAGATGACATTTTTAGCGTTGGATGCACAAAAAAGTTTGTACACACTACAAAAAAGCCAGTTAAATTTTGAGCAAACACTTGTTGTAGCTCGTGCAAGTTACTTGAGTAAAGAAATGGCTATTATTCAAGAAAGTGTTGATCCGTCAACATTGGATTCAGACCCTAATTACATCCAATTGCAAACTGAACAGGAGCAATTGGAAGTTAGAAAAGAGTCACTGGATTCTCAAGTACAGCTGTTAGAACAAGAAATTTCTAACTTGAAGACTGCTGTAACTAACGGTATCAAAAACGGTTGTGGCTTGAACCTTATCGGTGGATAATAAATAGCTACTTAATAAATCTATTAAGTTGCGCGCTATATAACTCTGCGGTGTTGAGCATCAATGATGTGATTGTCATTGGACCGACGCCGCCAGGAACAGGCGTTATGTGGGAAGCGATTTTACTTACTCCTTCAAAATCTACATCCCCGCGGGTTTTACCGTTGTCATCTTTGAAAATTCCCACATCGATTACGACACAATTAGATTTTAACATATTTTCTTCTATAATTTTTTCCCCTACTGCTGAAACTACTACATCAGCAGTTTTTGTTATTTGAGCAAGATTTTTGGTATGACTGTGGCATACAGTGATAGTTGCATTTTTTTGTAACATCATCTGAGATAGCGGTTTACCCACAATATTTGACCGCCCGACTATGACAACATGTTTTCCATCAAGTTCAATATTATATTCATCCAGAAGCAATAAAATCCCCTTTGGAGTGCAAGGATAGACGTTAGGAGTTTGTCCAGAAAATAGTAGTCCCAAATTAGTTGGAGTAAATCCATCGACGTCTTTTATTGGATCTATTGAATTTATTATATTATCTTTATTAATATGTTTTGGTAGTGGTAATTGGACTAATATCGCGTTTACATCAGAATCTTGATTAAGTTCGTTAATTTTTGAAAGCAATTCATACTCGCTGACATTCTCAGGATAATTCAAAATTATTGAGTTAATCCCGATATTTTCAGCTGTTTTTTTCTTGTTATTAACGTAGATTTTACTTGCAGGGTTATCTCCCACAAGTATTACAACAAGGGTCGGTTTTTTCTCAAAATTACTCAAGCGAATTTTCAAATCCGCCAAAATCTTATCTCTTAACTTTTTACCGTCTAAAATTATCGTCATAATGCTGAATAAAGATTACAATAAAAAATCTAAGCTTGCAATAGTTTAAAAAAGTTTAGGACGTAATTATTCTATTCTTGAGGTAAATTTAATCTGAAATAAAACTGCTTAATTGCATTTTGAACCGTTGTAGAATTTCTTTCCATGGAGTTATGTAGTTCCTTGTCGAAGGGGATAACTCCAAGTACATCAAGGTCATATTTTTTTAGTAATTCATATACAGATGCAACGTCATATCCTTCGACTTTATTAAGGATAACTCCGAGTTGACCGCCTGCTGCGTATTTGGCGCTAAATTCTTCAATACGTTTTGCCAAATGAGCGCTTTCATCAGTAGGATTAGCTACAATAATTGTTGTATCAATATCTGTGTCTACAAGTTGGTTTAAATATTTCAAGTCAAATTCGCAATCAAAAATTACGATATCATATCTGTCGATTAACTTTAATACGGCATCGTTAATTTGTCCTGTAATCGGGCATCTGCAATCCTTAGAGCCTACAAACCAAGAGACAATTATATCTACATTATCATTTAAAGAGACAACGATATCTTCCATTGCCCATTCAACAAATTCTTGTTTTGACATCCCTTCTGGAATACCGGTTTTATATTCGTGTTTACCGCTTCTTATACCGTAAATTGTGTTTCTTATATCAAGTCCAAAACTATGTGATAATTCAGCGGTTAAGTCGTTATCAAAAAGAAGAATTGATTTCTCTGGAAATAATTCTTGAAAAATAGCTAAAAATGCTTTTGTGATAGTTGTTTTACCGCTTCCGCTTTTTCCTGTGATTGCAAGTTTAGTTGTTGTCAATGGAATATTTCTCCTTTAGGCTATTGGATAATTGTCTTGTAAGAGTCATTGCTTTTTCAGCAAGCTCCACATCCAAACTTCCTGCTCCGCAAGATGGAGTAATCATTGAGTTTGTTATGATTAGTTTCTCATCAATTCCCTTTTTAGTCAAATATTTAACAGCCTGTTCAAAGATGTTAATCAATTCATTAAGACTAATTTTAGCGATGGCATTTTTATCAAGCGTTGGTATTACGCCCCAAGCAATTTTTCCGCCATTTTCAAGAAACTGCTTTACTTCTTTGTGAAATACACTTAAGTTTTGTGAATAAGCGTATGCATCAAGATTTATGATATCAACTCCGGCTTTGATTGGAACAAGCCAGTCACACTTTCCGCAACAATGAATTGCGCTAATTCCGCCATTAGCCTTTATTAAGTCGGATATTTCCTTAATCATCTCAAGTACTTCTTCTTGCGAAATAGTCAAAAATGCTGATGTACCAAGCTGTGATATAGAAGGCTCATCAATAAAAATTATAGGTATTGTGTCGTGACTAACGGATTTTATTTGCTTAATTTGCCATAGAGCTTTTATTGTAAGTGTTTTCACTATGATTTCACGTAATGTCTCATCATAAAATGCGCATTTGCCACTTTTATCAACGAGGGTAGTTGCAAGCGTAAATGGCCCGACGATCTGTCCTTTTGCATAAACAGGCTTTGTATACTCAATAATTTCAATAAACCTTTTGAAAGAGCGAGTCTTAATCGGGCTAATCGCATATTTTTCGATAATATCGGTATTTATGTCGGAGGTAATTTCTTCATAATCCATAAAAAACTGCTCAATATCCTCAAAAAATTTATCGCTTTCAGTTTCAAGGTATGTCTTTTCAGTTGTTTCATCAACAAAAAACGAAGGCATATTTTCCAAAAATTGTAAAATCATGTCTTCGTTTTTATCTAATTTTGTCAACTGCGGCCAAAATGGAATACTTTTGAAATTTTTTTCTACTAGACTCATTGCGTTTTCTACATCCATATGAGGAAGAGATCCGATTGCCATACATTCAAGAGTTAACCCGTTACCGTTTCCCATTAAGTACCTAAATCTTATGCTTCTTCTGATGTTTCAGCTACTTCTTCTACTGATTCTTTAAGTATTTCAGAAGCTGTAACTACAACCGCTAATTCACATTTAACTTTAGAAGTTAATTTAATAAGCATAGTGTATTCACCAATTTTGTTGATAGGTGCGTTCAAAGAAACATTTTTTCTATCAACTTCAATACCTGACTGTGCTAATAATTCTTCAGTCAATTTTTTAGTTGTAATAGTACCGAACAATTTTCCTGATTCACCAGCTTTTGCAGAAAGTTCTAATTTTGCAAAGTTTTCAATTTTTTCAGCAGTAGCCAAAGCTTCTTTATGTAATTTTTCTTGTTTAGCTTTAATTCTTGCTAAATTTTGTTCACGATTTTTTAAAGCACCTTCGGTAGCTAATTCAGCAACAGCTTGAGGAAGCAAAAAATTTCTTGCATAACCGTCTTTTACATTAACGATGTCGCCTGCTTCACCGAGGTTTTGTACATCTTTTTTTAATATAACTTGCATGTTAATTCTCCTTTACTATTTATAAATCAGCATGTGACTCTACACTACAACAAACAAATCATTATGTCGAGTAATTTTTAAAAAAAGTTAAGCAGTTAAGTAAAAGTATAAATAATTTGTAACGAAATGCGAAGCCTTGCTGTGTTGAGAAACTTGGCTTTTTCTCCTGTGGATGAATGAAATTTTCATTCCCCCCTTGCGGAGCAGCGAAAAATACGATATAATCGAAATATGAGTATTACGTTTAGAAATA
>CALUVH010000034.1 GCA_944324175.1 Candidatus Gastranaerophilales bacterium
ATGGCATACAACCCGAATTGCAGTAGCGTCGACCCATTCAGTAAAGAAGGTCAAAGCGGTCAGGTAGGTTGCATGAGCATGTTGATAGATGTAAACGGAAAGAAAGGTCCAAATAGAGTGGGTGATGATATCCAATTAAAGAATGCAACAATCTCGACTTGCGATATGAAATTCCAAGACAAATGCATAGCCGCAAGCGATTTTATTGCTAATAGTTCTATAAACACTTGTGAAGGAAGTCCCTATAGAGACTATGATGACCGTGATCACGGTTATTGTGCAACAAACTATTGGGCAGGAGCGAAGAAAGCATGTGCAGAGAATGACATGCGCTTACCAACGCTGCAAGAACTGGCAGATGTAGCAACATATATCTACAAACAGGACACTCCAATCGGTGCAAATGAACGCCGAGATAACATAACCCCAGATTCAGACAGAGCAACTGAACTCAATTGGTCCACTAACGGGGGCTATTGGTCGAGTGAGCCCAACGGTAGCAACGACGCATACGATCGCTACTTCAACTCTTCCTACAGTACCAGGGGCAGCTACGTCGTGGGCTACCCTACCGCCCGCGCTAGGTGTTTTAGTAACTAGTGATGGTGCTCTTATGCAGTGTGCATAATGCAAATGAATATATTGAAATAACATTAACAATAAACAGGTGCCTAATTGCAGGCGCCTGTTTGTATTATCAGAATTAGAGCCTGTCGGATCAGATAAAAAACGCTAATAAACTCGATAAGTCTGATAAAGGTATTTTTTTAGAGCCTTCCGGCTCAGCTGTTGCTGTAGGTCGGGGAGGACTTGAACTGTTTCCTTTTAAACAGACAATAGATGTAAGCAATAAAAAGTGTGCTACTGTTTTTAAAAGAAAAAAGACTGATTTTTACATCAGTCTTTTTCCGGCAAACGAACTTAAACTACTGTGCTTAAGTTATGCGAAGTTAAGAGTTGACTTAACTATTCTGCACAACCGAATGCTATAGTAACGTGTTCTCTTGGATTAACTGCAGATATTTTGTATCCGCGTGGGTCAACAAGGTAAGCAAATTCGTCGCCTGTTGTTTGGAATAAGCCCATTGTACCTGACAATGCTGTTCTTGTTACGTCGATCGGAGCCTTAACAGTTTCCCATAGACCGTCGCCTAAGTTTCTTGCTGCTGCACCGAATTCTCCTTGGAATGCGTGACCCAACATATAGCCTGCATCATTTGAGATGTTTTCAGCGGCATTACCAACGTTAGTTAAGATACCTCCGGCTGTTCTGCCTACGATACCTACCATTGAACCTGCTAAAGTAAATGGTGCTTCGACTAGTCTTGCAACTGGGTTAACTTGTTTTGACTTATTAACTTGTGCTTGTAAAATTTGTTTTGGTAAGTTAGCTTTACAATCACCGTTTTTGATGCTTGTGAATGATAACTTAATAGCACCTTTATCGCATCCTGAAGGACGGATTACCTCTACGACCTGACCTGTGACGGTTGAACCGCAAGGGTATGTTACACCGTTGATAGTCACGTCTTCTAAGGTTTTAGCTCTAAAGTATTGACCTACGTGAGATGATTTTGATGTCAACTGGTCTATCATTGCAACTTTTAATGTCGGTATTTTAACGATGTCTTCTTGTTCCATGTAAGCTTTTTTATCTACAGGACAAGCAGGGCATATATTGTTAGCAGTTTTAGGGTTTGTGTCGTAACCCAAAGCTACGCGTACAGTTTGTAACATTGAAGCTACATCAGCACGAGATGCTTCCTTATTAGGACAAATCATATTCGGGTTAGGCATATCTTTTAATGCACCGCTTTGTAGTGATTTAGCTACAGGAATTCTTGCCCAATTTGGAACTGTATGTCCATCAGCGTATTTGCTTAAGATTTCATCAGCTTTGCATTGGTCAATATCGCAAGTCATACTTTTTGCAATTGTTGTTAGTGCTTCAGCCCTAGTTACAGGGTGATTAGGCTCAAATTTACCGTTAGGATAGCCTTTTAACAAGTCTTCATCAACTGCTTTTGCAATTGCTGCGTTAGCCCAGTTGTTAGCAGGTACGTCTGAGAACATACATTGACTATTCATATCGCAGTCTAGGTTAAAACCTTTTACTAACATCGTTGCAAATTCAGCACGTGAAATATTTCTGTTTGGCTTGAACATACCATCAGGATAGCCCACAACAACGTCATTAATTGCCAATTTATCTATATCACAAGCAGCCCAATATCCGTTAGGAACATCAGGGAATGCGCAAGCTCCTGACATACCTGCTGCTGCACCTGTCATAGAATCATTGTTTAATTCAAAAGGGACAAAAGACTTTTTTATGGCATCAATTGAATTTGATGTTTGTAAATCTATGGGGCAGTTGTTGCCATCCATGATTCTTTCATTTCTTTCGATTGGAATACCATTGTGTCTTGTTGGTGCTTCATTTAAGCAAGGTAATTCTGCTGCTGCACCTGTCACTTGACCTGTCGAAGATACTGCAACTCCATTTACATTAGAAGAAAGTGTTCTTTGAAGGCTGTTGTTCATAGCAGTTTCAGAAGAAAAAATTGAGTTAGCAGGTTGTCCTACATAGTTGTTAGTCCCGTAAATTGCATTTGGATAACCATAGACCTGTCTCATGTCTTGTCTTGATGGTTTTCCTGTCCCAGGACATACTGCGCAAGCAGGTTCTGCGGGTTCATCACAACTAATTTCATTGTTACATCCACAGTCACTTTTTTTCTTCTCGCAAGGGTCACATGTTGGCTGTTGGTTGCAAGGTGCAACTTCCGGTTTTTGACAGTCGCATTCATCAAGTGCTTTTTTACACTTGTTACAGCTAGGAGCCGGTGTTTCACATGGACAAGCCGGACCGGTTACAACCGGCATTGGTTCTGCGCAAGGTGCCGGAGTTTCCGGTGCTGCACATGGACAAGCCGCCATTGCTGAATTCAAGGAACACGTTGCTATTCCAACGGCAATTGCAGCTGCCACAGTAAGTTTTTTAATAGTCATTTTTACCTCCTTGTGTTGCGGGTTTTTTCCTAAAAAACCCAAAAAATATTTTAAAAAACAAACTTATACCAGATTATGTACTTTATTTGTCATCAGAAACATTACCGTAAAAGGTTATTCAATAGGGCTATTTGCCAAAAGCAAATCTGTTAAGATTGATTTTTTGTCAAATTTAGATTATTATTAGATATAAAGAGAGTTTTATACAATGCACAAGAAGCTATTATTACTGTTAATATTTTCGATTTTTATACTTTGTGGTTGCGGTAAAAAACAGCCTGTCGAAGATGATTTAAGTCGGATAATGAAACAAGATAAAATAACCATTGGAGTAAGAACTGATACACAGCCTTTCGGTTATATAGATGAAAAAGGTCAGTATGTAGGGTATGACATTGATATAGCTAAGATAATTACAACTGCTTTATTAGGTGATGCGAAAAAAGTTGAGTTTGTCCCTGTCACTGCTTCTGATAGAATACGTAAATTGATTACAAATGAAGTAGATATTTTGATAGCTACATTGTCTATAACTGACCAAAGACAAAGAATTTTAGATTTTTCAGTACCCTACTATGTCGCAGGTCAAGCACTTATGCTTCCTGCTAAAAGTGATATAATATCTTTACGTGAGCTTTCGGGTAAGAAAGTTATTATTGTATATGGTTCCACAAGTGAAAGAAGTGTAAGAACCGGTATTCCGGATGTTAATATTCTCGGGTACAGGACTTATGATGATGCTTATCGTGCTATGAAAGAAGGTAGGGCTGATGCTTTGATTGCGGATGATACTCTTTTATATAGATATGTTTTGTCAGATAAATCATTGAAATTGTTACCTAAAAGATATTCTAAAGAGTATTATGCAATTGCATTTAGGAAAGATGAAGCCTCTCAAAGATTACAAATACGTGTAAATAGCGTATTACAAAGCCTTCAATCTACAGGAAAATTAAATCGCTTACAAGAAAAATGGGGAATTGCAAATTAATTAGCTTCTTTTAGGGTCACAAGTGCTTCTTCAATTTCAATTCTCAAATATTCAAGTTGTTGTTCAATGTTGTTATTATTGTAAATATAACCGGCTCCACCGTATGCTAGGTAAGGTTTATATTTTTCGGCTTCTGCACGTAAATTAGATACAGTTTGAGCATGGTTACTTACCTCTTGTAATCTTTGAAACGATATAAATGAACTTTCAGGTTTTTCTGCATATTTATCTTTTAGATAGTCAACATTTTTATTGAGGAAATATACGCGCGCGACAAACCTTTGAACGGGTTCATGATTTTCGATGGAGTCGAGAATTTTTTCTAAAATCGGTATCATCTCGTTCAGATCGTTAATATATTCTGAAGTTTTGTCAGATTTGAGAATGATATTTACGAATGCAGGATCTTCTCTGGGGATAGGTTTAAGAGCATCTTCGGAATGGAATTTTTCTGTTTTTTCAAATACAGGTTTTGTAGAATGCTCTTCTGTTGTGTTAAAACTTTTGCCAAGATCAGGTAGCTTTCCAACATATCCCTGTCCTTCATCAGCAGCAGGCTTTCTGCCCCCAAATAGGGCATATGACTGCGGAACATTTAATATTAATATAAGTATAAGTATTAAAAATTTTCTCATACCAATATTATAATGATATGTAATAAAAAATCACATCATATAAATTATGTAACTATTATTCAGATATTGTACATTTACGTTTGAACCAATGTTTTATACCGTGCTTAGGACATACATCTTCGTCATACAGGTATGGTTTTCCGAACTCTTGAAGATGTGGGTCTTGCTTATATAGTGGTTTTTTTTTGGAGCAGCGTTTAATATCCTTTTTTTTCATACGCTGAATAAAGTTATATTTTGCTTTTTGTTCGCCAGATAGCATTGCTTTGAATTCTTTGTCGTATTTTTTAGCAATTTTATCAATTTCTTTTTTTGTATTTTTAATAACTTTTTCTTGCTGTTTAATTGCGCTCGCGTTAGCTTGTGGGTTGCATTGCAGCTTTTTCAGCACGTAAATTTCTTGTTCAAGTACGTTAATTTTTTTGTCTAGCTCTTCAAAACGGCATTTTTCAATATTTTCCATGTACTTGCGCTGTTGCGGAGTAAGATTAAGCACGTTGTATGTTGCAGGACGGTTATTCATAATTCTTTCTACAAGATCAGAGCATTTACTTTTTTCAAATACAGCTTGATTATAAGTAGGTAGATTATAGTTGTTTGGAGTATTAGTGCTGTCGAGTGGGTTTGCGTATTGATCTTCCGCGTATGCAGAAGCAAAAGTAATTACAATAGCAAAACATAAAGTTAATATTTTCTTTTCCATAAATTCTCTCCTATATGATTATTTTGACACAAGATGAGAGAAAATTCAAATTTTAATTTTTATAGTAAAATTATTTTATGGAACAGATGAATTTAAGAAATTATGCATATTTAGGCGATGCGGTATGGGAATTACATATTCGTAGAAAAACGGTAAAAATCACAGATAATCCAAAAAAATTACATCAAATTACGACGGATAAAGTAAAAGCGTCCTATCAGGCAGAATTGTTACACTACTTAGAGGAATATTTGACCGAAGAGGAAATAGAAATTTCGAGACGCGGTCGTAATTTATCAATTCCTATAGCGAGGCGTTCCAACCAATCAGAATACAGACAAGCGACAGCATTTGAAGTTTTGATCGGTTATTGGTATGATAATTGTCCAAAACGGTTAGAAGAAATTCTAGATAAAATAGATAAGGAATTGGAATTTTAAAAAAAAGCGAAAAGGGTCTTTACAAAAAAAAATTAGCATGTAGAATAAATAATGTGACAAGTGAATAATAAATCACGACGAAAGTTGTGGGGGTTTAGCTCAGCTGGTAGAGCACCTGCTTTGCACGCAGGGGGTCAGGAGTTCGAATCTCCTAACCTCCACCATTTAAAACAACTAGAACAATTAAAATCAGAGCCTACGGGCTCTTTTTTAATGCTTTCAATACATTTATCTTTTGAAGAAATTATTGCAGACTTGAATTCAGACAAGCCCATTTTCGTGTATCAGGAATTTTGAGAAAAAGTATCGCGAGTTTGACATGTAAGTCGGAAAGTTTAATTTATATCTGCGTTATGTTAGATTTTTTTATAAATTACAAATTTGTGATGTGTTGCAGAAATGAGAAAGGTTTCAGAACACGACCATTTTCCTAAGGCTCAAAACTTTTGTGTTATATTGAACTTACAAAAGACAATGAAATATGTCAAATTCAAAACTACGTACAAAAAACGTGATATTTATTTTCGTGTAAAAATGAAAACAGGTATGACACGGATAACATAGCAGCGATTTATTTGAAATAGATAATATTGAAATATATGGGAAAGAATATGTTAAAGATTTAAAATAGTTTATCTAATATTTCATATTATAAAAACAAAACCCTAAATAAAATTTAATTTGTTTTAAAATATAATCAAGGAGTAAAAAAATATCTATATGTATAAATTTTTAAATCTTGAACAAATGTTTGAAGAAGAAGTTACTATTAATAATTTATCAATAACAGAAAGAGAAAAAATAAAAACTGGCAACATATTAACATTAACTAATATAAAAAATAATATTGCTCAAGGGAAACATGAAAAAGCTCTAAGGATATTTATAAACAATGGAAAGTATATAACGAGAGGTCAAGAGCTATATGAAATATTAAGTAAAATAAATAAGTCTAAAATTAAAAATAATGAATTAATACTAATTTTGGAAGCTCAGCTTATAACCAATAAGTATTACATAAAAGATTATGACTATATTATTAAAAATACAGAAACTTTTTTAAATAAATATAAAAATTTACTTAAATTTAAATACCCTTGTATTGCAGCACGTATTTCAATATACTATATAGAAAGTTTAAAAGAACTAGCTCAAATCGAAAATGCTCAAATAAAAATTGAAGAATTTTTAAATGCAGACATGTCAGCATTTGCAAAAGGAGCATTATTATTAGCAAAATATGAAATCGAAGGCGATATTTTGTTATTAGAAAGAGCTCATGACCTGTTCTTGCAGGTTGGAGCTTTTTCAAATGCAATTCAAGCTTTATATTTGTATGCAAATAAGGTGGCATTATATAATAGAAAAATTCTTAACAGAGTAGAAAAACAGTTAGAATTTTTAGTAAATAAAAGTCAAAATATTCCAGATTTTATTTTTCTAGCAACATACTATTACGGTTTAATTATCAAATATAAAGATATGAAAGAATATGAAATAGCATCAGACTATGCCTTTAAATGTTTAAAAACAATGTTAAATACCAATATTAATTTTGCAAAAGATTTACTACATAGGACTGTTAGTGTTATATCAGAATTAAGTGATTTAATGGAAATTCCAATTGAAGAACTAAGTGCAAAACATAATTGTAGTATTACAAGAGAAAATACTGAGAGCATTGCTAAAAATAATGCAAATGTTGTAAACACAGCCTCCCTTAAAGATAAAAATGCTCATTGGGATGTTATAGAAGCTTTTTTTGTTAACAAAGATTTTTCTCGAATAGCAGAACTAGAAGAAAAATATAAAGATGATAAAATGGACTTATCAATTGTTTATTTGAGATATGCAGAATATAATACATCCTTACCTGCTTTTGAAAGAATCAGGTATCTCGAAAAAGCAAAGGAACTTACAAAAAATTTTATTTATTTTGATCAGCAAAGAGCTCATATTTTTAAAGTTTATTGCAATATTTTTTCTGAAATTCAAGACAATAAGCGTTATTTGAAATATGCAAAGGAGTATTTAAAATTAGTTGTTTATGATGTAGATTTCAATGATACTTATATAAAATTATTGAGAGAAAACGGATTTTGGAAAGAATTAGAAGAATTTTGTTATTTATATTCTGAACAAGTTGACAATACTCCAGTTAATGACACTCTACTAATTGAAGCATTATATAATCAAAATAAAGAGTTAAATAAGGTTTTAACACTTATCCATAAAAATAGAGATTTAGAATTTCCACCAGATGTAAAACAAATTTTAAGAGCAATTGAATTGGATTTATTAGAACGAAATTGTCAAATCGATTATCAATTACTAAGCACAAATCAAAATATTATAGTCACATTAAATAATTTTGAAAAAGCTCTTGATGATTATATTCAATATGTCGAAGCAAATTTAAGAAAAGATTACTCCAAATATTCTAAAGAAGAAAAAAGATATAAATGGATTTCTAAACCAGAGAAAAAATGTAAAAAAGATTTAAAAATGTTTTTAGATTTAACTTTTAAAGATAAAGTTGAAATTATTGAAGAAGTTTCTATTGGAGCTGGATTTATAGACTTATATGTTAAATTTAATAATAATTTGGAAATTATAATTGAATTAAAAATGTGTGGTCAAAATTATCCTACAAATTATGCTAAATCTGGTATTGAACAAGTTAAGCATTACCTAAAAAATAAACAGACTAAATTAGGATATTTACTAGTTTATGATGCACGGACAGAAAAATATGGCACTGAAATTCCTTCAAATATTTTTAATGCTGGTTGTACCATTTTTACAAAATTTATCGATATGCGAATGAATATAAAAAATAATTAAATATTAATTTTTAAAGTTATAAGAATACCTATTTAATTGAGTCCTGCGATAACTTTCAATGGCTGTTTGTAGTTCTTTTGCAAACTTTTTTCTAAATTCAGGATAAGTTATTTCTAAAGTTTCTCTTGTCAGTTTATTTTTCAAAATCATCTTCAAATCCTCGTATGTTATCAAGCTCTATGTTGTATCTTTTGCCTTGCTTATCAACACAAGTTGCGTAATCTATCTCAGCATCAGCAAATTTATTTTTCCAAATACAAATCAGTAGTCCGATTTCTTGAGTCTTTAAGTTTAAAACCTTTGTTCCGTATAAGTGATAATCTTTTTCTGTCATTATTTATTCCTTTCAAGTATTAAATCTGAATAGATATCATCAGGCTTTTGTGGGTCTATTAAAAACTCTTTCATAAATACAAATCTTTCTCTGCAAGCGTTTTCGCAAATTACGGTGTCGAAGGTGTAGAATCCAATTACTTTGTAATACTCATTATCAGAGTTTTCAAAGCCTTTAATCTTTTTAAGTTTGTATTTTTTGCCTAATTCAATCATTGCTACCCCTTATATTCATTTATAGCAATGACATTCATTACTCTTAATGAGTAAAATATCAAGCAAACTCTTTCAAAACGTATCATTCAGACACAATCAATTTTTGAACACTTTTTGAACGGTATTTAAACAGGAATTAAATACCATTTAAAAATTCTTACTGTCAGGATAATTTATAAAATATGCGTTGACCGTATCAGTATCTCTCCTTAAATATTCAACAATTGGGGTAAGATTATACAGCTCTTCAATTTCTTGTTGTGTCCTGCAAAAATAATCAATAACAGTAACTGTATTGTAAATCCGCTCAGCTAATTTTTCTAACTTCCTAAAATCTTTTTGTTTAATCTTGTATTTCTTACTTTTACTCATACGACCTCCTTTTAAGGTGTCGTATTCATCACTCAAAAGTTAGATAACATCAAGTTTAGTTATAATATATTATTAACTATATTTAAATAATTTATCTGTTTATTCAATATAATCTAGTATAATATTTTTTACTTCTT
>CALUVH010000035.1 GCA_944324175.1 Candidatus Gastranaerophilales bacterium
ACAATAAAAATTTTCTTTCCCTTTTTTCCCTTTATAAATTTTGCCCCCTATATGGGGCTTTTTATTTTGACTAAATAAATATATTTTGTAAATGGACATTCATTTGGATTTGTTTTTATTTGATTTTTAACATTGTTTTATTTTATAATGCTAGGCATGGATTTGTCTGTTAAGGAAAAATTTAATAGAGCTTTTGAGTTGCACACTAAAGGTGATTTGCAAGAAGCTGAAGGTCTTTATAATGAGATTTTGTCTGACAACCCTAACAATTCTGAAGTTTTAAATCTATTGGGGCTTGTAAAATTTGTACAAAATGATTTGGAAGATGCGGAAAAATACATTCAAAAAGCTCTTTTTCTAAAGCCAGATGCTTATTTTTTTGAAAATTTGGCAAAAGTTTATCTTGCGAGAAAAAATTATTCTCAAACTGTAGTCCTTCTTGAGGAGGCATGTAATTCTGTTGCTTGTGGGTTTGAGATTTATTTTTTGTTAGGTGTTGCGTACAAGAATATTGCGGAATATGAGAACGCAGAAAAGGCTTATTTAAAAGCTATTGAGTTTAATCCCAGTTCGGAAAAAGCATATTATAATTTAGCTAGCTTGTATTTGTTTTTGAATTCTCCCCAAAAGTCTGTAAAGTATTTTAAAAAATGCCTTGAAATCAATCCTGAGGATAAAGAGGTTCGTTATTTTCTATCTTTGGGATATTTTAGAATGAAAAATTATGATTTAGGTATGAAGTATTTTGAAGACCGATTATGCAGGCAAACTGCTATAAAATGTCAAGAGGTAACTTATCCTAAATTATTCGCTTCTAGACCAATATGGCGAGGTGAAAATATTAGTGATAAGGTTATTTATACTTATTATGAGGCGGGATTCGGTGATATGATAATGTTTGCCAGATATATCCCTGAACTTCAAAAAAGATGCAAAAAAATTATTTTAAAAACTCAAGCTAACTTGGTTTCACTGTTTAAAGAAAATTTTCCTTATATTGAAGTTATGGATTTATTCAAGGATGAGAGTGAAATTGATTTTGATGTGCATATCCCTTTTTTAAGTATTCCGTTTGTTTTGGGGCTAGGTAATGAACAGATGTTTATTCATCGTGAGGGATATTTGAAAGCAGAACCGGAAAAAGTTCAATACTATTTGCAAAATTATTTTGATAACAGTAAGTTTAAAATTGCTATAAAATGGCAAGGTAATACTTATTATGAAACGGATAGGGTAATTAACGTCGATGCTTTTACTCCATTATTTGATTTTTCAAATGTTCAAGTATATTCTGCGCAGACCTTTGAGGGGTCTGAAGAGTTAAGCAAATTGTCGGTTAATCATAATATAATTGATTTAGCTTCTAGTTTTAAGGACTTTTCTTTTACAGCTGGAGCTTTGACCAATGTTGATCTTGTGATTTGTAGTGATACGTCCTTAGCTCATCTTGCCGGAGCTATGGGCAAGCCTTGTATTGTACTTTTGCCGTACAATTATAATTGGAGATGGCACATGGATCTTTCTCATTGTGATTGGTACGATAGTGTAAAATTATTCAAACTTGAAAGAAATGAATCTTGGAATGAACTTATGATTAGAGTTTGTAATTACTTATCAAAAAGTTATAAATTGAAGTCATTTCACAATAATTTTTAGATATGGTATTTAGTTTTTAGCTTTATATTAACTCGTCGTCTTTAATGTAGCGAGGTCGTCCTTTGACTTCACGAAAAACTTGTCCAACATATTCACCAATGATGCCAAGACAAAATATTTGTAATCCTCCAAATATACACAGCAGAATAACTGTAGTAGCCCATCCATTGGGAGAATTGTTAAAATAAATCTTTTCAATAACTGTTTCAACGCCGACTAAAAAGCCGAAAAGTCCCATTAAAAATCCCAGCATTGCAATAAGTCTAAGTGGGCGAACACTATATGAAGTGATACCATCTAAAGCAAGTTTGGTAAGTGTTATAAAATTAAATTTTGAGTTGCCTGCTTTGCGAGGTTTTACGTCAAATTTAACATAAGAGGTTCTAAGTCCCAATTCATTAAAAAATCCACGCAAAAATAGATATCTTTCATCAAATTCTTCCATAATATCCAAAGCTTTTTTACTTACTAAACGATAATCAGAGTGATTTACAGGAATTTTAGCTCCTAAAATATTCATTGTTTTGTAGAACAAAAATGCTGTGTGTTTTTTTATAAATCCATCAGTCTTTCTATCATTTCTAATCCCAGATACGATTTCAGCTCCGTTATGAAATTCATCAATAAATTTTTCAATAGCAAGCTCATCTTGTTGTAGATCAGCGTCAATGGATACAGCACAGTCGCATCCGATTTGTTTTACACCTTCAAGTCCTGCGAGAAGTGCTTTTTGATTACCATAATTTCTTACAAAGCGTGTACCTTTTATTCTAGGTTCTTTTGAATGAAAATCCGATATTATTGACCAAGTAGAATCCGTAGAACCATCATCTACAAGGTAAATATAACTATCATGATTAATTTTCCCTTTTTGTTCAAGCATTGTTAGTACTTCAAGTAATCGGTTAAGCGTTGAAGTGAGACATAGTTCTTCATTGTAACATGGAATAATAATTGCAAGTGTTGATTTTTTCATTCTATTCACCTTTTCTACTTTTTATATTATAATATAGAAAAAATTAAGGCAAGGATTTTGATGGATAAGAAATTTATACTAAATGCAGATGATTTTGGTATGTCCAAGGCTCATAATCGAGCTGTACTTGATGGCTATAATAACGGCTTTTTGACGTCAGCAAGCCTTTGTGCCAATGGTAAAGCTTTTAATGCTGCAGTTAATGAGATTTTACCTGAATGTTCAAATTTAGGATTAGGGGTGCATTTGAATATTATTGAAGGTAAATCACTTACCAAAGTGGACTTACTTACTAATGAAAAGGGTAAATTTAATAACGGTTTTATCTCGTTGTTAATGAAGTCTAACAACGAGAAAGTTCTATATCAGGTAGAGCAAGAGTTTAGAGCTCAAATTGAGCAAGTTAGAAAATTTGGAGATATTGATCATATAGACTCCCATGTCCATGTACATGCAATTCCGAATATTTTTAAAATCGTGTGTAAACTTGCCAAAGAATATGAAATTCCTTTTGTCAGGACTCAATATGAAGAATTCTATTTGATACCAAGTATCAAAAAGCACATTTCAATAAAATATCCGATTAATATAATTAAGGTTATTCTTCTGAATAATTTCAGTGCTAAAAATAAGAAAGTGTTGGAGGAGTATGGTCTCAAAACTAATGACTACATTTTAGGAGTCGGCTATACTGGAATGATGGATGATGCTGCTATTGCTTATGGACTTGAGGATATTGATGGAGAGTGTATTGCAGAAGCTCTTATCCATCCTTGTAACTACATTCGCTCTAAATCAGATCAGCATTTTAATGAATTTAAAATAACTCAAGATAGAGCCTTGGAAGATAAAATAAAAAGGCTTGGCTTTGAGATTACAAATTATAAAAGATTAGGTTTATGAAAAAAATTACGTTATTTTTCATATTAGCGACGCTATTTGTGTTCGTTTGTTTTAGAGTTATTTCTGATTCAAAAAAGATGGTTATGAATGTCTTACAGCCAGATCTATTACAAATAGATTTGAATAATAATAGAGTAATTGATGATAATGAAACCGTTTGTGTTGCGGGATTAGAGGCATTTACCTCAAATTTGTTATTATCGCAAGAATTACTTGCAAATAAGTATAATATTAAACTTGAGGACGCTATTAAATTAGGTTTTATAACTGATAATTATGTCGAAAGTTTATTGCAAAATCAAATGGTGAAGCTTAAATTTACTAAAAAACACACCCCATACTGCAGATATGCTGAAATTTTTTATAATGGTGAAAATTATGCCCAAAAACTAGCAGATGTTGGTTTGGGTATTTATAATTCAAGAAAAAGTCAAAAATTCTATCAAAACCTTGAAAGAGCGCAAAAACTTAAATTATCAATACTAAATCATCGTAGTAACAAATATCACAATTTGAGCTGTGAGTATGGATTATTGTCCCATGATGCTGTTGTTATATATACAAAAGATCTGCCAAAAAATTCGAAACCTTGCAAATTTTGTCATTTGTCTTTCCCACAAAGAGAGAGTGCCAAATCGAAGATTTCTAATATACCTCCCCCGCCAATGGAAGTAACTAGTGGTAATATTAAGTTTTTTTTGACAGATATAACCGTAAAACTTAAGCCTGATAAAAAATGTGATAATAATGTTTGTAAAAGTATTTTAAATGAAATAAATCAAGCTCAGCATTCTTTAGATATAGCAGTTTATGGCTGGGGGAGTGCTCCAGTGATAGAGAAGGCTATAAAAAACGCCGTAAATCGAGGTGTGAAACTTCGCTTGGTATTCGATACAAGTGATCGTAAAGAAGATTATTACCCTAATACACAAAATCTTGTTGATCTGGCTGAAATTTCATCTTCTGATAAAAGTGTAAAATCTGCTCATACAAATTATTTGATGCATAATAAATTTATAATTATTGATAACAAGACCGTGTTAACTGGGTCAATGAACTACAGTAGTACAGGATTATCAGGTTTTAACGCAAATAATCTCCTGATTATCAAATCTGATGATATAGCAAGACTCTATACCGAAGAATTTGAGCAAATGCTCAGTGGAAAATTCCACAATGATAAGGCTATATCTTTGCAAAATCGAACTTTTGACTATGGAACCAACAAAGTTTCGATATTCTTTTCCCCACAAGACAGAGTAATTTCAAATCAGTTAATAACTCTTGTAAATAGCTCTAAAAAATATGTGTATGTCCCTTCCTTTTTGGTGACTCATGAGGAACTTACCAATGCACTTATAAGGGCGCGTAAACGTGGAGTGATAGTTAAACTGATACTTGATGCTACGAATGCTAATTCGAAGCGCTCTGCAATAAAAAAGCTTAGGAATAGTGGAATTAGTGTGAAAGTTGAAAACTATGCAGGTAAAATGCATAGTAAATCTATTATCATTGATGATAAGTACGTAGTTACTGGCTCAATGAATTTTTCCAACTCAGGAGAAATGAAAAACGATGAAAATATTCTTATTATAGATGATCCTAAATTTGCGATCTTTTATCGTAACTTTTTTGATTACCTTTGGAAAAAAATTCCTGAAAAGTATTCCAAACAAAATGTGAGATCAGAGGGACGGAATTCAATAGGGTCTTGCTCAGATGGAATAGATAATAATTTTGATGGCAAAATTGACTCAGAAGATGAAGGTTGTAAGTTTTCAGCCAAGCGTTAGTGTTCTAAAAAAATTTTAGCTTCAACATCCTTTTTAATGTTCAAAGAGTTATTAAGACTATTCGCTAGCTCGACAGCTGTATTTGCAGTGTAGAACTTACCACTTGTAACGAGTGATGCACATTCTAATTGTGCTAAATCGTCCTCATCGTCTATATTAAATGCGATAACATCAATTTTGATATCTTTCCTAACCTTAATTAATTCCATTGCATAAGTACAAGGGCTTTCATCACAATTTTCTCCACCATCTGTGAGCAAAATGATGTGCTTTTTACCACTAAATCCTAAAAAATCGTTTTTTACGGCTTGTTTTAATGAATAGGTGATAGGCGTCATGCCAGTTGGTTTTACTTCATTAAGTGCATATAAAATGCCTCCTGCATTACTTTTGGCAATTGGAGAAAGTAAAGATGTGGCACGACATGCGTCAAATGCGGTGAAGCCCATTTTGTGTCCATATACTCTTAGTCCAATAGCTGTGTCCGGAGAAATTTTAGGTATAATTTCTCGCATTGTATTTAACATCATGTCAACTTTGGACTCACCTTTTAGATATTCAGACATGCTGTTTGAAAAATCAAGTATAAACAGGATTTTTTCGTCTGTATTATCGAAAATATTGCCAACATTGCCTTGGTGTACTTCATAATTTGTTGCAGTGCAATTAGTAGTTGTTGTAAATATAAAAAATAATATTGAAATTAACATTTTTTTCATCGTGGAAGCATTTTATAACCATTTAAGAAAAAAATCTATTCATTGTAATCTATATCAGATTGACGATTAATTTTTCTTGCAATATTATAAGTGTATTATGAAAAGTATAGAGATTATTAGACAAGCAGAAAAAGATTTAGCTGAAATATTTCAACAAATCGATGAAATTAGGGATTACAATCAGGAAAAAGTGTTAAATGCTTTTATTGTTAATAAAGTTGCTCCTGAGCATTTTTACACTGTTTCTGGATATGGACATGATGACCTTGGTAGAGAAGTTTTAGATAGAGTTTTTGCAGATGTCTTTAAAGCAGAAAAAGCACTTGTCAGAATTCATTTTGCATCAGGCACGCATACCTTGGCATGTTGCCTATTTGGAAATTTACGCCCTGGAGATAAGCTGATATCTGTTGTTGGTTCGCCATATGATACAATGCAGGAAGTAATAGGTACACTGGGGGATGAGTTTACTAAAGAAGATTCACTAATTGCTCATGGCGTTTTATATGAAGAAGTTCCACTTAAGGATGATGATGTAGATTTTGAAGCTATCGAAAAAAAGATTGATGACACTTCAACAATGGTACTCATTCAGCGCTCTAAGGGGTATTCGACCAGAAAGTCTCTATCTTTGGATACTATTGGCAAGATTTGTCAAATAGTTAAGAGAAAAAATCCAAATTGTATCTGCTTTGTTGATAATTGTTATGGCGAGTTTGTAGATAAAAAAGAACCTTTGGAGGTTGGTGCGGATCTGATAGCTGGGTCGCTTATTAAAAATCCCGGCGGTGGAATTGTGGAAGCGGGCGGTTATATTGCTGGTAAAGCAAGATACGTCGATAAAGCTGCTAATCGTCTTACTGCTCCCGGTATCGGGGCTGAAGGTGGAGCTATGTTTAATCAACACAGACTTATATTCCAGGGATTTTTTATGGCTCCTTCTGTCGTGTCTGATGCAGTAAAAGGTGCTGTATTAGCTGCTAAGGTTTTTGAGGAAATTGGATTTAATTCATCCCCAAGATATGATGACAAGCGTTCTGATATTATTCAAAATATTATCTTTAATAAGCCTGAACCTTTGGAACAGTTTTGTAGGACCATTCAATCACTTTCACCTGTTAATGGCTATGTGACACCTGTACCCGAATACATTCCTGGATATGAAGATCAGGTTATCATGGCAGGCGGCACTTTTGTAGAAGGTTCTACGATTGAATTATCTGCTGATGGTCCGATGAGAGCACCTTACGTTGCTTATTTGCAGGGCGGATTAAATTATGCGCATGTCAAAATTGCGTTGAGAAAAATTTTAGATAAAGTTTTAGTATAGTTTTTACCTGAAACTATTCATTTCCAATAGTTTCATTGTTTTTCTTTACTCTATTATGAAGATTTGTAACGTGCTAATATTAAGCTATATAGCACTTTGTAACTAATTCTTATGAATGGGTATTGAATTTTTTCATAAACTATTTGACTAGATTTTTTTTGTGCTATGCTATTGGAGTACACCCTGAGGTGATTAAAAGATTTGTGTACGTAGTAGTATTTAGAGAGAAAGGTTAGAATATGACATTACCAAATGTAGCATACTTTTCAATGGAAATCGCTCTTGATCAGTCTTTAAAGACATATTCAGGAGGTTTGGGATTTTTAGCAGGCTCACACATGTTGTCAGCAGGCTATCTTCAAATGCCAATGGTCGGCGTTACAATGTTGTGGTCTTACGGTTATTACGATCAAAGAATAGCACACGATGGTCAGGTAGAAGTAGCATACATCAGAAAGTATTATGATTACTTAAATGATATAGGTGTATCTACAGAAGTAGATGTGTTTGGCGAAAAAGTTAAGGTAAAAGCATATCGCGTTGAACCTGAATTGTTTGGTGCTTGTCCTGTATATCTCTTAACAACTGATATTGAAGGAAATAGTGATTGGGCTAAGAGTATTTCGCATAAGCTTTATGATGGAAACGAAAAAATTAGAATTGCTCAAGAAACAGTACTTGGTATTGCTGGTGTAAAAATATTACAAAAAGTGGGATACAACTTTGACGTGATTCACATGAACGAAGGTCATGCTCTCCCTGCTGCATTCGAATTATTAAGACAATACAATGGTGATTTGAATGAAGTAAAAAAACGTACTGTATTTACAACTCACACGCCGGTTGCAGCTGGAAATGAAGTACACTGGGTAGATACATTGCTTGAAGGTGGATTTTTCGCAGGTGCTTCAAGAGAAACAGCGGTTAATTTGGGTGGAGAAAACTTCTCTTTGACTGTTGCAGCTTTGAGAATGTCAAGGCTCGCAAATGCAGTGTCTCAGTTACATGGTCTTGTTTCAAACAAGATGTGGGAGTGGGTTGAAGGCAGATGCCCTATTCGTGCTATTACAAATGCTGTTAATTTGCATTATTGGCAAGATAAGCGTATTAAAGAGGCTCAGACCGATGAAGATTTATTGCGTGTAAAACGTGAAATGAAAGCTGAGTTATTTGAATACGTTGCAAACGTTGCTGGCAAAAGATTTGATCCTGATGTATTGACAATCACTTGGGCAAGAAGATTTGCAGATTACAAACGTGCTTGGCTTATCTTGATGGATAAAGATAGATTGAACCGATTACTTGACGCAAATAAGATTCAAATTATTTTTGCAGGTAAATTCCACCCTGATGATGTTATGGGTAAGGAAATGTTCAACAAAATTCTAAACCGCTCACACAGCTTGAAAAATGTTGTTGTATTGCCAGGTTATGAATTGCAATTATCAGGTATGTTAAAACGTGGATCTGACATATGGTTAAACACACCGCTCAGACCATTCGAAGCATCTGGTACATCAGGTATGTCTGCGAACGCAAACGGTGCATTGCACTTATCAATTCTAGACGGTTGGACAGTTGAAGGTACATTCCACGGTATCAACGGATATACTGTAGAGTATGAAGGTCTTGATGATGAAATGCCTTGGGAAGAACGTCACTGGAAAGATCATGAGTGTGTTATGAATATTATCGAAAATGAAATTATTCCAACATACTACGAAAATAAAGCAGAATGGGCAAGATTGATGCGTCAGGCTATTCGCACTTCTGAAGCTTACTTTAACTCAGATAGAATGGTTATTGAGTACTACAACAGATTGTATAAACCTATTGCTCATAACGATGCATCAACTGGCGATGAGAAAAAAGAAATGAAGATTTCAGAAACTCCAACATTTGATGCTTGGACATTCTCAAATATAAAATAGTATTTGAAATGCGCAAATTAAAATAAATGAAAGAGGCTATTTATAGCCTCTTTTATTTATTTTCTGTGTTTTTTTATTTGATTTTATACCTATTTACAGATGCAATTATTACGAAATGTAACGAAATAATAGTAAAAAATTAAAGAAAAAAGATAAAAAAGCCGATAAACAGA
>CALUVH010000036.1 GCA_944324175.1 Candidatus Gastranaerophilales bacterium
AATTTTTCCGACCCGAAAACGCCCACACAAAGCCTGCTTTACCAAAATAATCTATCTAGCCGTACAAATCAACCTGGACAAAAAACTACATCGGAACGATTGGGATTTGAAAAAATCCGCGCTCGGCGAATTACCCGTATACATACAAAAATAGCAAGGGAGAGATTGTCTTGGATTTGCTCAACGCTCGTAAAGTTTCGCTAATCGGATGTTGTCCGAGTTCGCTCAATTTACTCGCAAGCCAGACTCGCATACGCTTCGTCTGTACGCAAATCCGCTCGAACTCTCGACCTCACGGACTGTGCCGAGCAAAACGATTATTTATCGTTTTGCGAGAGGGAGCCGTGCGCTCCAAGAGAATCGAGCGAAGAAATGAGCTCGGGACGATTGGGATTTGAAAAAATCCGCGCTCGGCGAATTACCCGTATACATACAAAAATAGCAAGGGAGAGATTCGAACTCTCGACCTCACGGGTATGAGCCGTGCGCTCTCACCAACTGAGCTACCTTGCCATCTTTCGTTACATTTTATTTAATTTTCAACCGGCTCAGTTGCTTTGAGCGCCCGCTCTCACGATTTTTAAATTTCTCGTTCGCTACACTCACTCGGGGAGCTACCTTGCCATCTTTAAACACACAATATTCAATCTTTCAACCAGCTCAATTGCTTTCAACTAACTCTGTTATTCAACAATCTCATGAGCCGTCACTTTTAATCCTCGCACAAAAAAAATTAAATTTCAAGCATTTTTATCTTTTTTTTGTAATATCTTAAATTCTTTTTTATTAAAACCGTTTACTTAGCAGTTTTTATACTACAATATAAAAAAGTTATACATAAATGAAAGCACAAGGAATTTTTTCATGATAACGGATATGACCACAGGGAATCCATTAAAACATATTTTATTATTTTCTATCCCGTTGTTAATTGGAAATATATTCCAGCAATTATACAATATTGCTGATTTGGTAATTGTAGGCAGAACCCTTGGGGTAGAACCTTTTGCGGCGGTTGGTGCAGTTGCCCCGTTATTTTTTCTAATAACATTTGTTATTGTAGGACTAACTAACGGATTTGCAGTAATCACAGGACAACGTTACGGAGCTAAAGATATTACTGGTGTCAAGAATTCAGTTGTGGTATCTACAATACTAAGCTCCATTGTTACAATACTTTTTTCAGCAATTTGTGCCCTTTTCATGCATCCCATACTAAGCTGGATGAATGTCCCTAATAACATATACAATAATGCCTACTGGTATGTAGAAATTATAACAATAGGTTTAATTTCTACCACATTATATAATCTGCTTGCCAGTATTATTCGTGCATTAGGTGACAGTAAAACACCTTTGTATTTTTTAATTATTGCATCTGTTTTCAATATTATTCTTGCTTTAATTTTTATCAAAAATTTTCATCTCGGAGTACCGGGTTCTGCATTTGCGGTGGTTGTTTCTCAAGCAATAGCAGTACTTTTATGTTTGTTGTTTATCAAATATAAATTTCCAATTTTGCATTTGAAAAAAAGTGATTGGATGATTCAAGACAAAAGTAAATTTTATCAATCAACATATGAACATTTACGTGTAGGAATACCAATGGCACTTCAATTTTCAATCATAGGTATTGGAATTATTATTATACAAAGTGTTTGTAACACTTTTGGATCTGATGTCATTGCGGCGGTAACTGCGGCTTTGAGAATTGAGCAAATTGCAACGCTTCCAATGATGTCTTTTGGAGTTGCATTAGCTGCTTATGTAGCTCAAAACTTCGGCGCAAGAAAATTTAAACGTATAAGACTGGGAGTAATAAAAACCTCAACAATAAACGTTATATTAAGCATATTAATGGCTTTTGTAATGCGTTTTTGGGGAACTAACATTATCAGTGCATTTATTGGAACAACAACAGCAAGTATAATTAATATTGCTCATAATTATCTTTTAATAAGCACTATTTTCTACTTTTTTCTTGGACAAATTTTCATTTACAGAAATGCATTACAGGGCATGGGAGAAACATTTTTCCCTTTAATTGCATGTATTGCCGAACTTTTGGTAAGATCTTTTGCCGCAGTATATTTGGCTGTAAAATTTGGATATATCGGAATGTTTTATTCTGGTCCAATTGCTTGGGTGAGTGCGTCAACAATTCTATTTTTCGGATATTTCGGAAGTATCAAACACATTATATTTAAAGTAAAAGAAAAACTACATAGTTAGGTCACTTGCAAAGTCCAAAATTTTGTGCGAAAATTAACCTTGTTAATGAATTTTGTTACTAATGGCAAAGGAGATTACTATGTCAACATTTATTGAAGACGTTGTTGCAAGACAGATTTTGGATTCACGCGGAAACCCGACCGTAGAAGTGGATGTAAAGCTAACCAACGGTATTGTAGGTAGAGCAGCAGTTCCATCAGGTGCTTCAACTGGAATATTTGAAGCCCTAGAATTGCGTGATAATGACGAAAATACCTATTGTGGAAAAAGCGTTATGCGTGCAGTGAACAATATCAATAATTTGATA
This sequence comes from Candidatus Gastranaerophilales bacterium, assembly GCA_944324175.1. Taxonomy (GTDB): domain Bacteria; phylum Cyanobacteriota; class Vampirovibrionia; order Gastranaerophilales; family Gastranaerophilaceae; genus CALUVH01. The sequence goes on from CALUVH010000036.1 coordinate 2,540, forward strand.
GCTCCTGAGCTTATCGGTGAAAAAGCTTCGCATCAAAAAGAAATCGATACATTCATGATTGATATGGATGGAACGGAAAACAAGTCAAAACTCGGTGCTAACGCTATTTTAGGGGTATCCCTTGCTTGCGCAAAAGCAGCTTCATTGGCTTATGGAATGTCCTTGTACCGATATTTAGGTGGAATTAATGCACTTACTTTACCCGTTCCAATGATGAACATTATTAATGGCGGTGCTCATGCTGACAATAACATTGATTTTCAAGAATTTATGATAGCACCTGTGGGAGCAGAGTGTTTCAAACATGCAATACAAATGGGTGCTGAAGTCTTCCATTCTCTGAAAAAAGTTCTACATAAAAAAGGTCTTGCGACCTCTGTAGGTGATGAAGGCGGTTTTGCACCAAATCTCAATTCTAATGCCGAAGGCATTGAAATTATACTCGAAGCCATTGAAAAAGCAGGTTATAATACTAACCAAATCAAAATTTGTCTCGATGTTGCCTCTTCAGAATTTTATGAAGATGGAAAATATAAACTTGCCGGTGAAAACAAAATCTTTGATAGCACCGAAATGGCAGAATTTTTGACAGAATGGACTCAGAAGTATCCGATAATTTCAATAGAAGACGGTATGGCTGAGCAAGATTGGGACGGATGGGAATTGTTGACTCGAAAGATAGGATCAAAATGTCAACTTGTCGGTGATGATCTTTTTGTAACTAACAAAAGACGTCTGGCAGAAGGGATTAGAAGACATGTAGCGAATTCTATTCTAATAAAAGTAAATCAAATAGGCTCATTAAGTGAAACCCTAGATGCAATTTCAATGGCTCATGCTGCAGGCTACACCTCAATTATTTCGCATCGCTCAGGTGAAACTGAAGATACATTTATCGCAGATTTAGCTGTAGCTGTCAATAGTGGTCAAATAAAAACAGGGTCTATGTCACGCTCTGATAGAATTGCTAAATATAACCAACTTTTAAGAATTGAACAGAAATTAGGTTCAGCCGCTAAATATCTCGGATTACAAGCCTTTAGCGGACAAAAAATCGGATTAAATTAGCAGTTTGAATCTGAATTAAAAATACATAACATGCCAATCTTTTTAGGTTGGCATGTTAATTTTTATTAAAAAACTAGCAAAAAGATTTTTTGAGCCCATTTTAAAGTTTATCACACGAGCCATAAAAGGAGTTTGTTTAAATGATAGATAAAATAGGATTAAGTTATAGAGTTCAGTTAAAAAACGATTTACAAAACACAAATAATAAAACATCAAATATGACAGTTCCAAACGCGCTGAATAATAGCATGAATTTAGATATGCCATATTACAAACCAATAAGCTTTGGTGCAACCAAAAAAAGTCCTCAAAAACGTACACCTTTAGAGGTATTGGAATATTATTATACAAACTCCGCTACTAATCTTATCAATGAAGCAACAAAAATTGCAATAGAAAATAAAAATCCTGAGATTAGTCATTTTCATATTTGGAAAGCTGAATTTAATCAACTTAATAAATACATTGATGATTTGAATAATGGAACAAAACAGTACGATTATAAAAGCGGTGATAGTGTACAATCATTTTTTGAAGCAATAACAACAAATAATATTTTTAGGGATGAAAAAATTCGTAAAGGCATGCAGACAATCATAAAAGAGGAAAATGCTATACTAGACAATATTATTTCACAACTACCAAAAGAAGAAAAAGTGACTGCTCCAAAATTATCTGATGAAGTTGTGAGAGATATTTGGGCACCTAGAGAAGAAGATAATGAAAAAGTTTATGATTTTCATATCATTGGCAGTGCGTTGTACTCAGAAAATGAAAAAGTTGAAAATTTTATAGAAGATTTCATAGGTAAGGTCTACAATTTGACAATGGTAAATCATTCCAAAATAGAAGAGCGTTCTCACATAAAGGATTATGATGAAAAAGCAAGAAATGTATGGAAAAATTTATCACTTGGAACAAACATGTTTGTAACTTTCGACCACAAAAAAGTCAATCCGAATATGTTTATTAACAGTTTACACCATACAAAACCGGAAGATACTGATATTACACAATTTGAAATAAATATCAAGGAACAATGTGTATTAGAAAAAGTAAAAGAATTATCAAAAGATAAATCTAAAAAACATACAATAATAATGTTCCCCTCAAACATGCTTGTAAATTCCGCAACTCAGGAAGAAAAAGAAAATGGTGTATTTGTCTATTCAAATGAATTCCAAAATTTACTCAAAAATTTACCTGCAAATATAAAATTCATAATGGTAGATCCAAAAGATAACTATTTTTTAAGTATGCAAAACCCAGTTATACAAGCAATGTATGAAAATTTTGGAGAGGTATCAATACCAGTGCTGAGTACTCAACAATTTGTAAAAGCATTCGAAGAAGAACCTCTGTTAATGAAAGACGTCAAAAAACCTTTCTCAAAAAAAGCAATAGCAAAAACGGTTGAAAGTGCCTCACAATTAGATGGAATATATCCTGATAAAGCAATGAAATTGATGAAAAAAATATCATCATTCTATATTGACAAACGTGAAATAACAGAAAAAGATGTACTTGAGTATATAAAAGAAGCAAAAGAACTGTTTAGGAAAAACGATGACGACAGTACAATGAATATACTATTTGATACTCAAAAACGAGTAAAAGATATCGTAGGTAAAGATGCAACTAAAAAAGAAGTTGCTGCGATAGTAAAACAAATAAAATCTAACCATATGGGTACAAAAGGAACAATAATATATTCCCAAGACCGCACAGCAGGCAGTGGAAGAAGATTTATTGCAAAAGTTATTGCAGGAGAGGCTAAAATTCCATACATGGAAATGAATGCAATGGATTTTGGTACAAAGGAAGTTGATATTTTCGGTGGTAACACCTTGACTCCTGAAGCTTCAATCAAGAAAATGTTCTCATTGGTAAACACTCAAGCAGAAAGTAATGCTAATAAATCAGCAGTACTATTTATCGAAAACTTTGAATATTTTTCAATAGGTGAACTAATTTCAGAATATCAACAAAAAGCTATGGCGCAACTTTTAAGAGAAATGGACAATGCTGAAAGGAAAGGTTTAAATATTCTTGTAATAGGTTCAGTTTCCGATCCTAAATTAATAGGCGAAGCAACAATGAAATCTTTCAAATTCGTCGACACCATAGAAGTATCTTCTCCTGCATTTAACGATAAAGAAAGAGCTGATATCATAAAAGACACACTTAAAGAAAATAAAATCAAAATAGCAGGCAAAACACCTAAACAGAAAAAAGAAATAATTGACGCAGCAGCAAAAACAACCGAAGGTTTTCCATTTATTTATGTCAAAAACCTAGTAAAAAAAGCTCAATCAGTAGCATTGGAACGCGGACATAAAGAAATTACCAAAGCTGATTTTACGGAAGCTTACATGCAAATAACAACCGGAAGACCTTCTACGAAATTCATTGAACCACATGAAAAAGAAATCGTAACTTCCCATGAGTGCGGACACGCACTTAATGCTGAGATTATGAATGACATTGCACAAGATTATGGAAAGCCTTGGCACAGGTCAATGAAAGTGAACTTTGTAACACTTGATCCTCGTGGCAATTACGGTGGTAGTATGTACCCGATTGATGATCGTAATAAAGAATATTCTTTTGAAAGAAATTTTGCAGACATAGTATGTAGTTATGGCGGACACTCTTGCGAAAATTATTTTTATGATATGGATGGTTCGTTTGGAATATCTGGTGACCTTCAAATGGCAACTCACACAGCTGACAGTATGATTAAGATTATGGGACAAGGTGCAAAAGTCGGTAAACAATCACTTTGGTACAGTGGCAATGTTTCTGAGAAAATGAAACAAAAAATTGAAGATGATCGAAATGTAATATTGCAAAACGCACTCACTGTATCAGACTTAATCACAGAGACTTATGCTGATTTTAACCGTGAATTTACACAAAAATATTCATCTCTTGTCGGTACAGGTGACTGTTTAGTTGATGGAGATCTTTTCCGAAAAGAATTAGCTGATTGGAAAGCTCGTCAACCAAAAGAAAAGCAGGTCGAAATAAAACTTATGGAATTAATGATTTTAGATATAATTTCAAAAACCAAAAAAGGTGAAAAATATTAATATCCTGACCGGATAATATATCCGGTCATTTTTTGCAAAGTTTTTTGTATCATTTTGTAAAGATGTGCTAAAAATTTCTAAAGTTATAACAAAATCACTCCGATAGATATAGTGTAATCAGTTAATCTAAGGAGTGTGTTTCTATGGCAGAGAAAAAAGTTATTGATATGGAAGAGTTAATGATTGATTATGGGGAGATGACAAGTTTTGATTTCAATTCTTTGGATTACAAGCAAACCAGAGAATTGCAAAGAATTGTCGACTGTGAATACGCAAACCAACCTGCAGCATTCAAATACGGCAACTTTAACCTTATTGATATGATTCATTCATTTATTTCACAAAAAGATTCATAAAACTGTAAGTAGGTGTAATTATGAAAGATCCGAAGGAACTATTTGAAAAGCTTTGTTTTTCGCCAAGCTGGGGTGAATTACCAAAAGCTCCGTATGTTAGACAAAATAAAGATTTATCAACTCTTATGGATGAATTGGAAGAGATTAAAAATCACATAGAAGATACAAAAGCAAAACTATGGCGAATTAGTCAACAACAGCAATTCAATCAGGAAGGATTCAGATAATTCACCATAAAAAAGATAACTGCCAGACAAAGGGATAAGCACTTGTAAAATTTTTACAAGTGCTTATTTGATGTTAAATTGAAAGAATAAAAATGAATATAAAGGAGGTTTTTTATACAAAACGCGGGAGTCCGCTAGTTTTAATCAAAACATCAATCACCTTAGGCATTTGACACACAAAAGAATACTTCCCCCCTGCAAGTGAACATCTACTGCAATCGCAGCCGATTGAATAGCATTCTAAAGCTTGCTCAGTCCAGTTTTGAGTAATCGAGTCAGAAATTTCACCGTTGGTCTGCGGTAGAAATTCATCATCCTCAAATAAATAATCCTTAACTTCCATAAGACACCCCAAATATTTTTTTACTACTAACCCAATATCATTCTAACGGCTTTTTTGTACAATTTAATCCTATAAAAGTATGAGTTTTAGAATGAATTTCACAAAAATACAAAAAATCCTCTTTTTAAACGGTTGATTTTTTCAAAAACATCATTAATATAGAGTTAACGAAGGTAGTAAGAAATAAAAAGGACTAACAATATGGCAAATTCAAACCTATTTGCAGGGATATATGCGGGACTTACAAATACATACGCACAGCTTGCAGCACAGAACCCAAATGGGCTAACATTACAAGGGATTTCAGATGCGAGAGCTAATCAGGATAATTTATTGACACTAAATCAGTCTTTCGCTTCATACTTGCAGACAAATTTCACAAACATTGACAAAGACGGTGACGGTATAATTTCACCTGATGAGATGACTAATCTTACAAATATGATGTCAGCACAAGGGCTTACAAGAGCAGAGTTAACACAATTATATGCATCCGGTACAAGCGGCCTTTCAGACAGCACAATACAAGATATTCTTGAGCATTTTGATGACATGGACACAAACCATGATGGAAGGATTACCCAAGAAGAAATTTCAGCCTACAGCGTAAATTCAGCAAGGCAAGAAAAAGTCGATGAATATGCTCACAAAGCAGCTACTAATATGTCAGTATTCTATGGAAGTGAGTCATCATCAGATTCTGACAGCTACAGCATGTTAAGTTATAGATACAAAAAAAGTAACTCATAGTACACACTTAGTAACATGAGCGGAAACGCTCGGAAAAGGGAATTGGAGCTTATCGAAAGATAAGCTTTTTTATTGGATTTTTACCGAACAATATCGCTAGTTTTCGAAAAAAATCATTGATAAACACAACAGGTGCCAATTAGGCACCTGCGTGTTGGAATTGTTTTTTGCTCGCGCATAAAGCAATTTTATAGTTCTTTTTATTGTCGGATTGGTAAATCCCGACCTACATAAACAGCTGAGCCGTCAGGCTCTAAAAATTCCATTATTGGAGCTACCGCTTTTATTTCTGTTTTTT
>CALUVH010000037.1 GCA_944324175.1 Candidatus Gastranaerophilales bacterium
TTTGGAAAAAACAGATTACTTTATAGTTGGTTCTGTCGCTCGATATGGCTGAACCCTTTTTTTTGTTTTAATTTGGGGGGGGGGGGGGCTTCTCTAACGGCTTAAATTCTTGTTTTTTACCTTATATGGGATGTTGCACAAGTAGAAATATTTGTGTGTTTTGTTGTGCTCACAAGCAGGCTAATCAGAAAAATAAGTATTGTAGTAAAGTAGACAAAAAAGTTATAGCTTATATAGCAGAATTTGTGCAAAGCAAAATTTTGTTTGCTTTGCAATGTGTATTTGGTGAGAGCTTTCATAGATTAACTTTTAGATGGCAGTAGGGTTGAATATAACGATGAAAAATTGTAATTATCATGTAAAAAAAAGGAATATAATAGCAATAGTTATTACTATTATAATCGTTGCTGTTACAAATAAGTTTTGGCTTATGTTTAGGCCGATTTCAGTCAGTATGGATATAAAAGGTACCGGAAATATTTTAGTAACAGTTTTGTTAAATAAAAAAGACAATGACGAATTTAAAAAAATAAAGAGTGCTGAGGTATGGTTAGATCTAGATGATGCTTCTCATGCGGAAATACTTGTTCCTCGAGCTAGATATCCTAAACGCGTAAAAATAGTTTTAGATAATTTAGCCAAAGATCAACCCATAACAATAAGTAATATCAACATAAAAAATGGTAAGTATAAAATAGATAATGTAGAAAAATTTAAAGTTGAAGGTGCTACATTTAAGGCACATAATAACGAGATAACCCTTATTCCTGATGAAAATGGATTTGTATCTTTGACATATCCTGATACATTAAAAATTAGATGTGCTATAAGATTTCAATTGGAACTGTTTATTATTATACTAATATTGTCATATCTGTTAGTTTATAAGTTAACCGATTACATTGCTGATTTCAAAACTGAGAAAAAAAAGTCGCGGATTAAAATAATATTCCTGACTATATTTTTTGTCCTGCTTTTTATTCCTATGTCTCATATGGATAATGAAGAAATGTCAATACAAGAGAATAGATTATTAGCTAAGTGGAAACCACTTATGATGGATGATTATGAAATAAATTTTGAATTTGGTAAAAATTTCAATGAGTGGTTTAATGATCATTTTGCTTTTCGTCAATCTCTTGTGAATATTCATTCAAATCTGGTTTTACTGTTGTCTGACAGGTTAGAAACAGGATCTTTTGATAAACGAACAAAAACTTTATATGCAAAAGGAAGTTTTGGACATAATGATGTAGATGTAATCAAAGATAATTTTAAGGCTCTTTACAAATTTAATGATTATTGTAATCAACATGGTATCAAATTGTATGTTTTAATTGTGCCTAATAAAGCAGATATACATACAACCAAAATGAATTACGTAAAAGATGACTACAAACACAAGGATTTTCTTAAATATATTGAAGAAGTAAATAAAGAAAATAGAATTAAGGTAGTTTATCCATATAAAGCAATGATTCAAGCTGTAAATCAAGGTAAACAGTTATACTTTAAAACGGAACATCATTGGACAGATGATGGTGCTTACATTGGTTATAAATCGCTGATGAATGAAATAGTGAAAGATTATCCGGATATATATACTTTGACCGATGATGATTTTGAATACTTTACCAATAAAAAAGTTAGGGGCGATTTCCTTAGAGAGTTTTTTAATGGTCAAGATTGTCATAGAATTGGTATTTCCAAGTTGTTATGTCAAGCATATCATCAGTATGACTATACCTATTATAAACATAAGCAATTTGATGCTTTAAAAACTGTAACAATAAATACAAAACATCGTTTGGAAAAAAATTATTATTATAGCGGAGGTGCAGATTATCGTGTAATACAGCTTGGAACGAGCATGAATGAAAACTTAACTGAGTTTATACCTTTTACGTTTAAGAATGTAAAACGTATAAGAAATAATGGAGTGCAAGAACGAAAAGAAAGTGAAGAATTTAAAATAATTAAATATTATGAAGACGAAATATTAAGTTATCAACCGGATATGATTATTTTCTGTATTACATATAATAACATACCTCAATTACATGACTTATTTAACTTGGAGTGAGACAAATGCTTTTTTCATCAATGACATTCATATGTGTATTTTTACCAATAGTTCTTTTGTTATATTTGGTTACTAAGAGGGAATTGCATAATCCAATATTATTGTTTGCAAGTATTATTTTCTATGCGTGGGGGGAACCTAAGTATTTGGCAATTATGCTGCTTACAATAATAGTAAATTATTATGGCGCAATAGCCTTAGAAAAATTTCCTGAACATAAGAAATCATTATTAGCAGTTACTATAATAACAAACTTGGGATTTCTTATATATTTTAAATATTTTAATTTTTTGATAGCAAATTTCAATAATATATTTCATTTAAACATTTCAGCACTAGATATTGTTATGCCGATTGGTATATCATTTTATACTTTTCAAGCATTATCTTATGTAATGGATGTATACAGGGGGGAGGTAAAAGCTCAAAAAGATATATATAAAATAGCATTATATATTTGTTTGTTTCCTCAACTTATTGCAGGTCCAATTGTAAAATATCATGATGTAGCAGCACAAATAGAAGATAGAGAAGTAAATTTTGATAAGGTGTACCTTGGAGTGCAAAGATTTATAATAGGTTTGTCGAAGAAAGTACTCATTGCTAATACGATGGGGGCAATAGTTGATAAAATATTTATTCAAGATCCTCATACTTTTTCTCATTCGATTGCCTGGTTAGGATCCGTTGCGTATGCGTTTCAGCTATATTTTGACTTCTCCGGTTATTCAGATATGGCAATAGGACTGGGATTAATTTTTGGATTTAAGTTTATGGAAAACTTTAATTATCCATATATTTCGAAGTCAATAACTGAATTTTGGAGAAGATGGCACATATCTTTGTCAACTTGGTTCAAACAGTATGTGTATATTCCACTTGGAGGCAACAGGCAAGGTAAAGTTAGGACCTTAATAAATTTAAGTATAGTATTCTTGTTGACTGGTATTTGGCATGGAGCAGAGTGGACATTCCTTGTTTGGGGCATTTGGCATGGATTTTTTATTGTAATGGAAAAGCTGTTTAATATAAAAGAATTTGATTTAAAACCGCATACTTGGTATATAAATGCTTTGAGGCATCTATATTGCATAATGGTATTTTTGGTTGGTTGGGTGATTTTCAGAGCCGAAAATATGGAATATTCTTGGAATTATTTGATGAATATGTTTGGTTTATTACAGCTGAGACCAAATGAATTTTTATATACGCTTTCTTACTATGTTGATAATATCGTGATAGTAACATTTGTTGTTGCCATAATGTGTTGTATGCCGATATTCAAAAAAATGTTGGAGGTAAAAGGTAAGTTGTCACAAATTGGAATAAATTTGTGGTTATTGATTTTATTTTTCTTATCAACCATAACTATAGCCTCAAGTACGTATAATCCGTTTATTTATTTTCGTTTCTAATAAGAAGTTTTAATAGGGAAGATAATGTGCAAAATAGGATATAAAAAATATACACTATTCAGTTACGAGTATCGTGTTAATTTATAAATCAAATGCAGCATTTTCTTGTTCTTGACATTTTTTATAAATTCACCACAAATTTTTGCATTCAGTTTTTCGGTAATTTTGCGAGAAGATATATTATTGGGACGAATTTCAATTTCTATCTAATTTAACAGCTTTAAAATTGCATCTATCGCAGTTTGTATATCTAGCACCTTGTTTGATTCTATCATTTATACCCCCCTTAATTGACTCATATTTTATTAATAGATAATCGCTATGAGATTTTATCAAGTCATCACAAAGTCTAACTTTATTATCATATTCATCATATATTAAAAATAAATCTTTCCATTTAATTAACAGTTTTTCTGAATATACCCATCCCTTTAATTGTTTGACTGCCAAGTATCAAATCCTTAAAATTAATAGATGTAAAATCACCTTGCAAAAACTTTTGAAAATTAGGTTCATCCCCTGATATTATAAGTGACCAATGTTCTTTTAATAATCGAGCCTTTAGAAAACGTTCAATTGATGCAGCAAAATTAATTATTGAATATTTAGGATTATCTTTAAAGTTTTGAATTCCTACTTCTAAAAAATCAAAAGCATTATCTAACAATAAATACGAGTGTTTATTTATTGTTAGTTCAATTTGCCCCATGTTTAATCCTTATTATTATTTAATCGAAACAGCTTCTGACCAATATGTATCGCGTGAAAAATTGTAATCAGCTACGATAGATGTAATCCCTTCAACAGTTGTGTATGAACCGACTCGAAGTTGTCGGTTACCGTTAATATCAGTATTTGTCGCATTTGAATAAGTTAAATTTATAGATGCGATTCCGGCTTCTTGTAGTGTTAAAAGTGTGCCGTCTCCCTTTAATACCTTAATCTGACTATACATTTCATCATTGGTATCTATAACTAAATCTGCATTTGAATCAAGAGAAGCAAGTGCATCAAATCCGCTTGCTGCTTTTGTCCCATCAGATAGAATAAATTGATCCCCAAATAATTCACTGCCGTTATCTATAATTCCATTATTATTTTTATCCAAGACAAGTATTCCATCATCTGCTCCAACCCAACAAGAATTTTCTGCAAAACCATCGTTTTCGTGATCAAAGAACACACCATTTTGCAGCGATGTAGTTTCAATCCCATCACCATCTAAATCTACTAAAAGAGGATCTACACGTTTCGGTGCTGTATTTTTAGCTTGTAAGAATAGCTCAGAAAATTCTTCTTGTGGATAAACATAATTTCCATTTCCTCCATTCACTAGCCAATTCAAATCAGCTTGATGACTTTCAATAGAAATAGATGTGCCTCCATCTGTAATGAAACCAGAATTAGGATTAGTTATGTAATTACCGTTTTCACCTTGTAAAAAGAATTGCTCAAATAAAAGGTTTTGGAAATCTTGGGACATAAAGTCAGCCAAAGTACCTCCAGGATATGCAGTTTCAAATAATTCTCTTGCCTTTGCCCAGTTATATATTTCTTGCTTGCTTCCACCCCTATAGCGCGCTACATCCGAAAACGACAAACTGCAGAATAACTCTGCATATGCTTCCGCATATGCATCGATGCCTTTTTCTATATCTGCAGTAATTTCAGTTCCTTGAGCAATAAGCTTATCTGATTGTTCTTTTGCTGAATTAGCGCGTATTTTGTTGTAAAAAATTTGATGTGTTAATGACATTATTTGTTTCCTCTCATTATTTTAATTGAATTATTTGTGTATATTGATTGGGGGGATCTCCTTCGTAGTAAAAAAGACTGTTCCGACCACCTATTACCATTAATTTATAATTGTTCATTCTTTTAATGTCTGAATATATATGAGAATATAAAAATTTAGGACCTTCAGTCACAATGTCTTTTGTATAATTATAATAGATTGTATTTTTACATCGTCTTAAATTATCCCAACTATATAAGTCACTACACGTGATTAAAAATTTATCTCTATCTAATTTTAAGACTTTAAACATCTTGTCTTTACTCTGTTTTCTTGAATATAGATTCGTGCCAAATAGTTCTGTAAACAAGCTTTGAAGCGCATACACAATTCTTTGAGCTTGTTTTTCTTCTGACTTTGTTAATCTTTCAAATTTGTTTGTTTTATTGTTAAAAATATAACTGGATGTTCTATTTATAAATAATATATTGCCATCGGGTAAGTCCACTGCAAATATATTATCTTCTAATACGTCAGAGGTCTCTACCGAAAATTTCTTACTTATAGGGTCATATATTTCCGTATGATCGTATTTCATTGTACATTGAGGAAAAAGCACATCATTATTACAGTAGACGTTTCTTATTGGTATTATTATCTTGCCGTTTTCTAATATTGTATAATCTTCTATGCGTGGATAATATTTAGGTTTTATGGCAAAATCTGGTAAAAATTCATATTCAAATGTCTTTAAATCCAAAAGCAATAAATTCTCTTTTAGTTTAATATTCCCCTGAGTATTATACCAATCAAACATAACTTCAACATTGTTATAATTTGTCTGTAATAATGCCTTATTCTCTAGATATTCTCCTATATACAAAAGATACGTATTCAGATTTTTATTCTTTGTATTAAAAAAGTTATTTTTATTTATAATTTTGAAAGTTTTTTGCTCTGAGTCAAAAAGTATAATTGCATCTGCCGTTCCTATTAATACATTTTTATCAACATTCAATAGGAAAATTTTTAATAGTTGTTTTTGATGTTTGAACAATTTCGGATGTTCCGTTAGTTTTATAAATTTGTTTGATTTTGGAATATATAATTCAATTGATTCTTTTTTATATTTACCTATAATTTTTGAATATTTTTCATCTATTATTAATTTATGATCAACATACGGATGAAATAGTTGAAAAAATTTCCACGGAATATACCTAGATATTTTATGATAAGTATAATTATAGTCACAAATATCTGTAACTAAAATCATACCATTATCTAAAGATACTGCATTAGTACAGTATCCCGGATAATTTAATTTAGGTCCTCTATAAATACATACTTCTTTTCCTAAACATGCAATTAATGGAATATTTTTTATTGTTGTTATTAAATCACCAATCAGGTTAAAACCTACAATAAGTATTATGAATCCTACAAAAAATCTCTTGGTTCTTTGTTTTCTAACCATTTTTAGATACACAGGATTGTAATAGGCATACAAATCATCTGGAAATAGATCCTCCGCAGGAGGAATATCTTTCCCCCATATTTTTTGCCAAATATTATGTAAATTAAATCTTTTCATTTTCTCCTATAATAACCACCTTTACTAAACCAATACATAAATAATATCCATTTGAAAGTATTAAGTCAACCGCCTAAATCAGAAACTTTTTTAATATTTCAACCTACTGTCGTTTTCGTATCAATTATGCTATATTTAACTTATGCAAATTAAAGAAATAACTACAAATAAAACTGATTATATGGATCTTCTATTAATAGGTGATGAAGATGAAAAAATGATTAATAAATACATAGATTATTCAATAATTTTTGCATTATATGAGAATAATATATTAACCTCTATTTGTGCTGTTATAACAATAGATAATGAAACAATAGAAATAAAAAATCTTGCAACATATCCTGAATTCCAAAATAGAGGTTATGCATCAGCATTGATTAATTTTGTATGTAATAAATATAAAACAAATTATAAATATTTAATTCTAGGCACTGGAGAAAATAACAAAATATTAGAATTTTACAAAAAACGAGGCTTCCAAGAATCTCATAGGCTACAAAACTTTTTTATAAATAACTATGAACATCCAATTTTTGAAGAAGGAAAACAACTGATAGATATGATTTATTTAAAGAAAATTTTATAAGATTCTACCCTTTAATAAAAATTTTTGACTAAATATTTAAATATAAATAATAATTGTTTTTTGTAAAAAAAAATTTACAAATTTCTAAAAAAAGAGGAACCAAAAATTTAATTATTTGCGGAACTGGACTTTACCAAAATAATCATTTTATCCGTACAATTCAAAATCGGTGCGTAATTCAGCTATATTACGAAAATCTCAATCTATCCGTACAGTCCGAAAAAAGTCCAGTTCGGCAGTTTGATTATTTTGGAATACTTAAAATTCCGACCTAAAAAAGCCCACACAAAGCGGGCTTTCCAAAAATATCAATCTATCCGTACAAATCAATCCGGACGTGAAATTACACACAGCCCTATTGGTTCAAAAAAATCAAATTCCGACAATGTCTGTAAAAGGACACATGGTTTGATTATTTTGAGCAGGGAATTTGATTATTGAAAATGTAGGTTGGCATTACTATGCCAACAATTAAATTTTGTCGGATTGGTAAATCCGACCTACATAACTTAATACCAGAGTTAGCTAATACTATTTGTATAACTCAAATATTAGAACCTGACAAGGAATACAGTCCAATGACTATTCAAGAATGTAAACGAGCTATAAAAAATAACCAATTTGGCATTAAGAAATGTGGAGTACAGCCAGATTCATGGGCAGGGGCTGCAAGAATATGCGGGGGAACTAATAAAATGCCAACATTGGAGCAATTAACTCAATTAGATAGATATTTCTATGAATTTCCGGACGATTTATCTGATAAGTCCGAGGTTTCATTGGTTAATGGTTTTCATTTAAAAGAAAAAGAAATTGCCCCATTTGTGGACAAATCACCTTATTCTGATGTATCTTTTTCTATATGGTCTAATAAGGAAGATTCTGATAGATTTAGCTATACGCATATGTACTCCGTATTTTTTTCATATACAAGCTTGAGCGCTAGACATTTTATTACAGAGCTTGCAGTATGTGTAGCTCCTTATAACAAATAATTGTAATGTATAAATTTTTTGTCGGCATATTATTTGAGTTCCGGACACGCTGCAATTGTTGTTTATATAGTACTTTAGTGCATTTTTAAAATCATATTCATCCCTGATGTAAAAAGACAAATGGTTTGATTTCAATTTACAGATGGTTTGATTATTTTGGTAAAGCTCATTGTAAAAAAATATA
>CALUVH010000038.1 GCA_944324175.1 Candidatus Gastranaerophilales bacterium
TCTGCGTAAAACGCTTTTGCTGAGCCTTTAGAAGTTGCCCCCCCCCCCGTGAAGACCTGTGTCACAAGGCTTTTCAGACATTAACTCCATGCCTGCGTCTTTTTCTATTTCAGCTATCCAGTCTAAATTTATACTCATATTTTGATTATATCGTATTTTTCTATGCGCCGCAAGGGGGAAATAAAAATTTCATTCATCCACAGGAGAAAAAGCCTCGCTTCTCAACATAGCAAGGCTTTGCATTTCGTAACAAATTATTTGATGTAATTCACATCACTATGTATAAAACTAAACACTTCATTAATATCAGATGATATATCATCAGGTAAATTATTATACGGTAAATAATATAAGTCCATTGGAAAAAATCCATTTGAAGCAGGATAGAAATATTCAACATTTAGTTTTTTCGCACCTAATTTTTTATAAAAATCTATACGTCTCAGTGTATTTATATTATTTTTATCAGCTTTTTCCACTTCAAGATATAAACCTTTTTGAAATTTTTCTGATAAGGACTTTAAAATCCTACTGCCATACCCTTTTGACTGACTTTCTTTGAATATCGCTATGTAATCAAGCCAAATACTATTTGTTAATTCGTAAAAAATAACGTAACCTATAGGGTCATTATCAACTTGCACTATTTGTACAAAATATTCGCCACTTTGCAAAAGTTCACAAAAACGAGTATAAGATTTCAATTCAACTTCAGGAAATTGCTTTAGTAAATCTTTATATATCGTTACAAATTCGGAGATATCAACTTTTTTAAAAATCATAACGCCTCTATGACTTCATCAACATGTCCTTTCACTTTGACTTTACGCCATTCTTTTAGAATTTCTCCATCCTCACCAATTATAAAAGTAGAACGGACTATACCCATGTATTTTTTACCATACATTGATTTCTCTGCCCAAACTCCAAACTTCTGCGCAAGAGTATGTTCAGGATCTGATAGCAAAATAAAATTTAGCCCGTGTTTACTTTGAAAATTAAGGTGACTTTTTATACTGTCAGGACTTACTCCAATTACTGTTGCTTTACTCGTCAGACGGTTAAAATTATCTCTAAAATCACAAGCTTCTTGAGTACATCCTGATGTATTATCTTTCGGGTAAAAATACAATACAACTTTTTTACCTAAAAAATCTTTTAAAGAATATTCCCTTTCAATACCATTCGCGTCTATGCCTGATAATTTTATCATTTTTTTCTCCTATATTATGTATAAATTTTAACACAGCTCTACATTTTGTACAACCCGATTGAAATTAACTAAAAAGTATGATAAAAATTATTGTATGACTAGAGAACATTACACAGAAAGCTTACCATATGAACTTGAACTAACTTCAAGAGTACTTCATGAGGCTATAGTCAGGTTTTTTGATGAAAAAAATTTTGAAATTTCACATGATGAATTTGTCGTACTTGACACTCTATCAACAAATGAAGGTATTTCCCAAATAGATTTGGCTAAGCTCATATTTAAAGGTCGCGCTCATACAGGAAGGTTTTTGATGTCACTTGAAAAAAAAGGACTTGTCACAAGAACACCTTCCAAAAAAGGCAGACGACTAATTATGCAAAATGTTGTGACTGTCAAAGGCAAAAAGGTTCTTGATGAAACAGGTAAAGCTATTGAGTTACACATTGATGAAATGAATTTGAAAGATAATCTTGACAAAGCAAAAAAACTTATTGAACTGCTTCATTCTGTCAGAAAAGATATCTCTGAAAGATTTGATATAAAATTTCAGTAAAAAACTACTTGAAATTTAGAATTATGTGTGTTTTTATATTGTGTAGACAAATCTACAAATAAAAAAATCTACAGGTTATATATGACAACACAAGAAATACAAACTCAACAAACAACAAATCCTTGGATAATAATGATTCCGGTAATGCTTACAGTATTTATGTTTGCATTGGATGAAACTATATCAAACGTAGCATTACCGTATATGGCAGGGACTTTTTCAATCAGCCATAATGAATCTACTTGGATTATCACAAGTTATCTTGTCGCAAGTGGGATAATAATACCGACTGTGGATTTTTTCTGCAAGCTAATGGGGCGAAAAGCATACTTTTTACTCAGTGTAACAATATTTACTTTTGCCTCTGTATTATGTGGTCTTGCAACATCAATGCCAATGATGTTACTTGGTAGAATTTTACAGGGTATAGGCGGCGGTGGAATAATGCCTATAGCACAAGCTGTTATTTTTGAAATTTTTCCAAAAGAAAAATTATCGAAAGCCATGGCAGTATTTGGGCTAGGTGTCGTTGTAGCTCCTATTATGGGACCGGCTTTAGGTGGTTGGATTACAGAAAATTGGTCTTGGCCTTTTATATATTTCATAAATTTACCTTTCGGTTTTATTGCGCTATCTTTGATAAAAAAATACGTATATGATCCACCTTATGCTCGTAAGCAGGCAAATGTTACTATGGATTATCAAGGATTTTTCTTCCTAGCAGTATGGCTTTTAACTTTACAAATTGTACTTGATAAAGGTAATGACGCTGACTGGTTTGGAGCTGCTTGGATATGCAAAACATTTGCTATTTCAATGCTTGCATTGATTGCTTTTGTTACAATACAAATAAAACATCCTAAACCTTTGGTTGATTTATCGATTTTAAAAAACGGTAATTTTTTGTTTGGTACAATAACATCTATGGTCTTAATGGGTGTCATGATGGCTTCAGCAGCAATTTTACCTTCTATGTTGCAAAATTTAATGGGCTATACTTCATTTTTAAGCGGGATATCAATGATGCCAAGAGGAGCAGGATGTCTTTTAGCTTCTGTACTAAGTGGCGTATTATCACCAAAAGTCGGAGAAAAAGCTCTCGTAATAGCAGGACTTATAATACTTGGCATTGGTGGAATGATGTTCGGTGAAATAAATACTCACATATCACTTGCAAATATCGCTATTCCTAACTTTTTATTCGGACTAGGTATGGTACTTGCTATGGTACCTTTGATAAATTTATCTTGTAGTACATTGAAAAATGAACAACAGACAAATGCTGCCGGAGTTCAAAATTTGCTCAAAAATACGGGCGCAGCAATAGGAACATCCCTTGCAACAACAATGATTTCCAGATTTTCTCAGATTCATCAGCACATGTTAGTAAAAAATCTCAACTTCTATAACCCCGCTTATACTGACAAACTCGATTCTCTCACAGGAACATTTGAAAAGCTAACTGACTCCAACATGGCAGAATATATGGGACAATATCAAATATATCATGAAATGCTTCAGCAATCGACTCTATGGGGATATGTAGAAACTTTCAGATATTTCGCTGTGGCAGCTATCATAATAATTCCATTAGTATTTTTAATAAGAAACAGAAAATAAGTTACACTTTATACTACTTTAAAAAAATCGGCGGCAACGGGAATCGAACCCGTGTCAACAGAATGAGAATCTGCTATCCTAACCTCTAGACGATACCGCTTCAGAGTATTAAAAATATCTTATTACATGACGATTATACATAAAAAAAATCTTTGTGCAACAGAGTATAAATCAAAAACTATAAGATATAAATTTGGAACTGGTTATCCCCTGTAAATATTCGAATATTTAATAATTAAAAAATTCACGTTTGATATAATGTAACCAACAATAAAGTAAAATAGGAAATATAACATATACTAAATGGTTTGATTCATATGCTAAAACATACTTTCCCTGCAATAAATAAACTATTGCCGTTGTTATACCACATCCCAAACACTTATGCCCAGTTAACAAATACCATATACAAATAGTCTTTATCCCTAACATATGTGACAGTTTGTAGGCAATAATTATTATAAAAGGAAAAATGGCTACAAAATATTTATTCACTTACAGCAGCACCTAAAATTAAAATAAACACATATGCTACTGTAATTAATAAGCCTATTACAAAAAGAATCGGTCCAATATCTTTTTTATATCCATTTAAAGGTTTACCGTCGGCATCATCAAATTTATTAAAACATATCAAAATCCAATCTATAAATGCCCATATACCGCAACCACCAAGCGTCAATAATTGAGCAATGCCAATCCCGATATGACCGGTATAAAAACGATGAGCGCCAAAAGCACCCAAAAACCAAGCAAATAAAAGTGTTGGCAACCAATCATGACCTTTATCATTATTAGCCTTAAATGAAGCCGAATTATTATTGTTCACAGCACAACCACAGTGTACACATATGACTGCTTCATCGTGTATTTCTTTTCCACATTTCGAACAAAACATATCTTTCCCTTATTTTTTCAAATCATTTCCATTTGCATCTTTATACGCACCGCATAGTATACAAATAAAATCAACTAATGCCCAAATACCGCAGCCGCCAATAGTTAACAATTGAGCAACACCAATTCCAATATATCCGGTATAAAAACGATGAATACCTAAACCTCCTAAAAACAGGCATAACAACAATGTTACCAACCAACTTTTCTCTTCATTATTAGAATTGTTCTGTTTAACTGCGCAACCACAATGTACACACATTACAGCATCGTCATGTATTTCTTTTCCACACTTTGAGCAAAACATATTAATTCTCCTTTTTTCTAAATTATAACCACAACACAAAGGTCTTATTGGAATAATATCACCAATTCATCAAAATATCATTATTATTTTATTTATTTTTTAAAAACTTAACAAATATGTCTAAAATTTTAAGATATTGTAAATTTATCTTAAAGAATAGCAAGTATTTTAATTCAGCCCTTTTAGTTAGGTAGTAAAATAACAACAACAAGACAATAAAATGATTAAAATACAACCCCAAATATATAAAAGTTTATATGAGGTACAAGAAAATTGTATATCTGCGTTTCAACCACTAGTAATTGCCAAGCCTAAGTTTGATAGAGATACTTTTTCTAGAAATTTTGCTACTGTTGCACCTCAAAAAAGAAATTTTATACATAAGTTTGCAAATTTGAGTGAGCATTATAAACTTTTATATGATGTTTTTGATTTGAACATTTTAAAAAATTTTTCAAAAGAAAAACTTAAATCGCTATTTCTAATTGCTTCGCTAAAAGATGAAACAGGAATGCTGCGTTATTCGCCAACAGAACTTATTCATACAGCTATGCTGGATAAAAAAACGTTTGATTTTATTACTCCATTTGCAAGACAAAAAAATTCAAGCGGAATCTTTAACTTTTCTTTCAATGACCTGAAAATTTTATCAAAATTTTCAGAGAAAGAAAGGCAAAATGCAATGCAGTTATTTTCTTTCAAAATTCCATCTGAAGATTTGATAAACATAAGTAAAGATAAAAATGCAAATATCACTGCTTTAACACAACGCTTATCTGTTATAGAACATCTATATCCTCAACAAATTTCTGAAATCGGCGTAAAAAAACATCAAAATAACTACATCGTCCATTTCCTAACTTCAGATGATCATAAAACACACCATTTCGTATTTGACAACAATTTTAACTTGAATCCAGCATATAAATCTAACATAGATTTTGAAAAAGGTGAATTGAAAAAAAATAGTTTTTTAGAAAGATTTAGAATACGAAATAAAAAGATTCAAAAAAGTCCTTACATTGATGATAGTAAAAAAATCTCCTTAGCTAATCATTTTCAAGCCATTGGCAAAATAATAGAACAAGGTGATTATCTAAAAAGTATGGGACAGAAAATGTACAGTCATAATTATAATACCCTGGTAACAGGTGAAGGTAATTTGATAGAAACAGAAATAAAATTCCCTAAAAATATGTTAGTCAATTACTGGAAAAAAGGTCTTATTTCAAACTCTGATTTAATAAATATTTGTACTGATTACGCGGAACTAATTCCTAAAAGCGATATCGATTATTTTGCATTAAATAATATTAAAATGACTCTATTTGATACTGAAAAAATTATAGAAATACGTAAAAATAACGCATTGTCAAAACCTGTTGAGATTGGTTCTGAATATTACAAAAAAATTCTTGATGAAGCATTAAAAACAGCAAAAGAAACACTAAAAAATATTAAATCAGAAAAGCAAATGATTATAATCGATGGTTTACC
This sequence comes from Candidatus Gastranaerophilales bacterium, assembly GCA_944324175.1. GTDB lineage: Bacteria > Cyanobacteriota > Vampirovibrionia > Gastranaerophilales > Gastranaerophilaceae > CALUVH01. Next base: position 6,091 of record CALUVH010000038.1, read on the forward strand.
AGGTGCGGGCAAATCAACATTAATAAACAGTTTGCTAAAAAATGATAACAAAGCTTTTTACACACCGGATTCAGATGATATAAAAGGTATGTTCAAAGAAATCTATAAAAATGGAGAAGGGGCAGATCTTGTACATAAAGCCTCAGGTAAAATATTAAAAAGTGAAATTATTCCTCGAGTGCTTGAACAAGGGAAAAACCTAATATTTCAAACTACAGGTGACTATATTAGTATTAACAAAATCATAAAGCTGGCTACAAAATACGGTTATAAAATCGATTTTATACAAATACCTACCTCAAAAAGCACTTCACTCGAGCGAACAATCCAAAGATTTAATGACAACGGTAGGTTTTTAGACCCTATTGTAACCTTGTCAATTTTTAATACTAACAACAAAGAAAAGTTATATTCCGCAAAAATATTTTCTTATAACCCTAACATAAGTGATACGTATATCCTTCAAAACGGTAAATTGCATTGTATCAAAGATGGCTGTTTTACTGAAAAATATAAAAGATTATAAATTTAGACTTAATATAAATTTATAACAAATACATTATTCTTTTTACTTGTTATGTTTTTGTATCAATATGTTTTTTTACATATTCTTGAGCACCGTAATTATTTACAGTTTCATACCTATTTGTAGTATATCGATCCATTTCTTCAAAATATCTTGCTTGGTCATCCATGTTAGGAAACATTTCATTCATCTCCGCACTATTAAAGGCTTCATCAGGTTCAGGATGATAATTTAAAAATATTGTTTCTCCAGCCTTAATAAGATTTGTATTTTTAATATTATTATCTTTGGCTAAAATTGATACAGGGATACCGGTTGCTTTTGAGATTGTATCTAAGTTATCCCCTTTACGAATTGTATAAGCTACACTTACAGGATAATCACTGTTTCCTTTATTTGCACCATTTATTGTCATTACGAACTCCTTTTATTTTAAGCTAATACTTATTATAAATTTTTTTTTATTAGTCGATATTCATTATTAGCATTTTTTGTAACATAATTTAATAATTAGTAATAATGCTAATTTTAAAATAAGAAATTTTAGACAATTCTTGGACAGCAATTGTACAATGATGAACGATATAAGACTGTTTTGTAACATATAAAACGATTACTTCCGGCTGCTAAAGGTCAAACAAAAAGCCAACTTTGCCGAATAATCTTTTTATGCGTTCAGATAAAATGTCCCGTTAAATTACATCCGCGCTCGGTGAAATCACCGTATATACACAAAAATAGCAAAGGAGAGATTGTCTTGGATTTGCTCAACGCTCGTAAAGTTTCGCTAATCGGATGTTGTCCGAGTTCGCTCAATTTACTCGCAAGCCAGACTCGCATACGCTTCGTCTGTACGCAAATCCGCTCGAACTCTCGACCTCATGGACTGTGCCGAGCAAAACAATTATTTATCGTTTTGCGAGAGGGAGCCGTGCGCTCCAAGAGAATCGAGCGAAGAAATGAGCTCGGGTGTAAAAGAACACATGGTTTGATTTCTTGTTACAGATGGTTTGATTATTTGGGGCAACATAAATTTGAAATATTAAATAAATGAGCAAATTTGCAATTTTAAGAATATAAAGTTACTGTCATAAAAAC